>JBEGQI010000001.1:0-31600 GCA_041181065.1 Verrucomicrobiota bacterium
CGTCCAGCTGGGGCGTTGGGCTGCGGGCATCCCCGATCATCCGGAACCGCCCACTCCGGCTGCCCCCGACCCTTGGGCCGACTTGGCGCGGATCTATCCCGAACCTCCCGCGCCATCCCCAGCCGCGCCGTTGCCGGACAACGTCTCCGGTCAGGCAGGGGCCACTGTTCCCTCGGCCGACACGGTCAGTGGCGCGGACGCTACTGGTGTGTCAGCGCCACCGACCTCTGTCCCGCTTGCGGATACTCCCGCCCCGGCGCGCGTGGGCCGTCGTGATGTCTGGAGTTCCGTAGCCCGCCAACTCCGCCGCCAAGCCGGACTACGCTGACCAACACATCCTCTTCCTCTTCCTCTTAATCATAATCTTAATCCTACTCTTAATCCTACTCTTAATCCTACTCTTAATCTTAATCTTAATCTTAATCCTAATCCCCCCATCCCCGTATCCACCTCGGTTTCCGGATTCCGATTCCTTTGCAACTTTAACTTCCCCGTGGTGTTCCAAACCGGGTAAGACTATATTCAACGCATGAAACGCAGCGGTGCCTTCTTGATGATGGTGTTGGCTGGTTTGGTTCTGGCCGGTCAGGTTTTGGCTGGAATCACGCCGGACGATCCTTACATCACCCCGATCACGAATCGGAACCTGTTCGGCCTGAAGCCGCCGCCGGATCCGAACGACCCGGCTAATCTGCCGCCGCCGCCGCCGTTGCCGAACATCTACCTTGCTGGCATCACGACTTTGTTGGGGAACAAGCGCGCGGTGTTGCGGGCGCCGCGTCCGGCCAAACCGCCGGAGCCCGCGAAGGAGGTTTCCCTCATGCTCTCAGAAGGGGATTCGGAAGAGGGCGTGAAGGTGCTGCAGATCAATGTCGCTGACGGCACGGTGAAGATCATGAACGGCAGCACGGAGCAGCTGCTCGACATCAAAAAGAACGCGCCCAAGCCGGGCGCGGGAGGGGCTCCTGCTGCTCCGCCAGCCGCTCCCCCGATTCCGGTTCCTCGGATGAATCCTGCCCCTGGTTCCGGAGGCGTGGCTCCGGCGGTTACCGGCCTCAGTCGGCCGGTTCGTGGAGCCGGCTCCACCAGTTCACGGGATGTTCCCGGTAGCGGCTCCCCCATGTCTGTGCCGACCGCTTCTGAACCAACCCCCGTTCCGGCTGAGGTTGCCGCCATTAATTATGCCGGCTGGTATTTGCGTGATAAGGCGAAGGTGGATGCCAAGGAAATGCCCCCGTATCCACCCACTGAAGCGACTGAACTCATCGATTCAGAAGCGAATGGCGGCACTGGTCAGGGCCAGTCCGGCCCGCCGCGCATGCCGGGCATGTGATGTGATTCAATTTTTTCGTGACGGACATCGTGGTTTCGCACCGCGGCGAATCCCTTTGGCCCCCGCGCCTCTTCCTGTTAACCTCCGCCCGTGGCAAAGTTGCCTTTCATCGAATTCAACAACGGCATGCGCATTCCCATCCTCCATGAGGACCGGAACGTCATCGCCATTGATAAACCGCAGGGCTGGATGCTCGCACCCGTTTCGTGGCAGAGCACCGGGCGCAATCTCTTCGCCGCGCTCACGTCGTCCATCAACGCGGGCGATTTCTGGGCGAAGTCGCGCAACCTGAAATTCATCCGCTTCGCCCATCGCCTCGACGCCGACACGTCCGGGGTGTTGCTGCTCGTGAAAACGCCCGGCGCCTTGCCGGCCTTCACCGAGCTGTTCGAGGAACGCCACGTGGACAAAGTTTACCTCGCCGTCGTCAAAGGCATTCCCGAAGTCACCGAATGGAAATGCCGCCTTCGCATCGCGCCGATGCAGGAACGGCCCGGCTTCATGGAGGTCAACAACGCCATCGGCAAGGACGCCGAGACGTCGTTCCGCGTCATCGACAAGAAGGCTGATCGCGCGCTGGTCATGTGCTGGCCGCTGACGGGCCGCACGCATCAGATTCGCCTGCACCTCGCGGCGGTGGGGCATCCGATTTGGGCCGATGAGCTTTACGGCCAGGTGCCGACCACGAGCGACGAGAAGACGGAGTTGAAGCTTGGCCTCCGCGCCGTCCGCGTGAGCTACAAAGATCCGTTCCTGGCGGAACGTGTGACCATCGATGGCGATGTGGAAGCGTTTGTGACGGCCCACGGCTTCGATGCGTCCAATAGCGCGCTCAAGAATTTCACCGCGCCGGAGAAACCGTTGGAGCATCCCAAGGCTCGCTTCGAGGATTTGCGCAAGGTCGAGAAGGAAAAGCGCAAACAAGAACGTGATGCCCGGCGTGCCGAACGTCCCGAAGGGGAGCACCGCGAATTCCGTCCGCGCGATGACTGGCAGAACGACGAGGACTCGGCGGGCTTCCAGCCGGAGCCGGGCGCGGAAGAGCAGGGGGCAGAATTTTTCGAAGGCCGCCCGCCGCGTCGCGATTTCGACCGCGGCCCGCGCAAGTTCGAACGTCGCGAAGGTGGCTTCGGTCGTTCGTCGGGTGGTGAGCGTCGGCCGGCTGGAGCGCCCTTCCGGGGTGGCCCGCGTCGCGACTTCGGCGATCGTCCGCCCCGTCCCGGTGGATTCCGAAAGCCCTTCGGCTCCGGTCCACGCGAATTCTCCGACGGTGCCGGTGGTCAGGCCAGCGAGCGCCCGCGCAGTTTCGAGCGCGGTGAAGCACGCGGCGAACGTCCGCGCAGCTTCGGTCCGCGTCCGGATCGTGGCGGGCAGGGTGGCGGCCAAGGCGGTGGCTTCCGCGATCGTCGCGGCGGCAAACCCGGCTTCGGTCGCAAGTTCGAACCGCGCGGCGAACGTCGTCCGTTCGGTGGCGGCTTCCGTCCCGAACGTGAAGACGACGAAACGCGTTTCAATCGCGAAGGCGCGAACGAACGTCGCCCCGGCGTCTTTCCTTCATCTGCGAAGTTCGGTCTGAAATCCGGCTTCTCGAAGTTCGGCGGCTCCGGCGGCGGGCGACGCCCGTTCCGGTCCAGCGGCGCTGGACGTCCGTTTGGTGGCGGTGCTGAGGGGCCGCGCCCATTCCGGCCGCGTCGCGATGACGGCCCGCGCGAAGGCGGGCGTCCGCCCGGCAAGTTCGGCGGTGGCGGCGGCGGTGGTTTCGGCAAGAAACCGTTCGGCAAATTTGGCGGCGGCAAACCGGCCTGGGGCAAGAAACCGGCGGGCCGTCCCTTCAAGAAATTCTCCGGACCAAGGTGAGTTCACCTTCCTCGCAGCAGTCGGCGCCGTCCCATCGGATGGCGCCCGAAAATCCGTTTGTGCGCTTCACGGCATCGCGCATCCACGGCACCGGCGGCTTCGCGCGTTGCGACATCCCTGCGGGCACCTACCTCATCGAGTATCTCGGTGAACGCATCGACAAGGCCGAGGCCGCGCGGCGTTGTGATGCGGACAATCGCTACATCTTCACGCTCGATGAGCAGTGGGACATCGACGGCGCGGTGGATTGGAATCCGGCGCGCTTCATCAACCACAGCTGTGCGCCGAATTGCGAAGCCGAGGTGGACGAAGAAGCCGGCCGCATCTGGATCAAGGCGCTGCGCGATATCCCGACCGGCGCGGAACTCTCGTTCAATTACGGCTACGACGTGGCGGATTACGCCGATCATCCCTGCTGCTGCGGCACGCCCGAATGCGTCGGCTACATTGTGGCGGAGGAACATTTTGCGCACGTCCGCGAACAGCACTCGCGCCCGGCTTGACCGGTGCGGCGCGCGTCATGACCGGGCTTTCCCCAACTGAATTGCATGGCCTGCGCGCGGCGGAAGGCTGGTTTGAACTCGGCAATCCGCGTGAAGCCGAGGCGGAACTGGCCAAGCTCTCAGCCGAGGCGCGATTGCATCCGGCGGCGCTGGAGTTGCGTTGGCAGATGCAGGCGCAACGCAAGCAGTGGAACGAATGTGTCGAGCTCGCCCGCGTGCTGACACGCCAAGCGCCAGCGGAGCCGATGGGTTGGATCCATCTGTCCTACGCGCTGCACGAACTCAAGCGCACGCAGGAGGCGTGGGACAGCCTCCTCGCCGTGGTAGAGGATTTTCCGAAGGAGCCGACGATGCGCTACAACCTCGCGTGCTACGCCTGTCAGTTGGGCGACCTGCCCGAAGCGCGGCGTTGGTTGAAGAAAACGTTCGCGCTCGGTCGCAAACCCGAAACCAAGGCGATGGCGCTGCAAGACCCCGACCTCCAGCCGCTCTGGCCGGAGATTCAGGCGATGTGAATCGGAGCGCGGGCGGTTCGCCCGTTGCTCCAATCAAATGGTGAAACTTCCGTTCGCGTATTCGCCCGCCGCCAGTGGTTTCGGAACCGAGGCCGCGTTTGTTACGCTCACTTTGCCGTGGAAGAGGTTCTTCGCATTGAATTGCACCGCACCCTTCACCATCAGCGCATCGCATCCCCGCAGCGACGGAGCACCTTCCTTGGTCAACGAATCGAGCTGGTCCACGAGTTTGTAGTGGGCGCCGTCCAGGTCCAGCGCGGGCGGCTGTCCGTGGCGTTCGGCACGCAGTTCGATGCGCCAGTCGGGCGTGATCTCGTAGGCGTCGGAGCGGACGGCGAGCAGATCGCTGCACGTCTTCACCGGCGCAAAGCGCGAGCGCGGCACGACGATGGCCCCGGCGTTCTCGAAGCATTCGATGGCGGCGCCCATGGCGGTTTCGAGCTGCGCGACTTTTGGCGATTTGCTGTCGCGTGGGTCCACGGTCTTCACGTTCTTGATGAGCGGGAGCGGAATCAGCCCACCGTGTTGCTTCAGCACTTCAGCGAGGATGTCGAGGCGCACCCAGAGATTGTTCGTGTTGAAGAAGCGATGGCGCGTGATGTCTTGGAACGCGGCTTCATCAGCGGTGGGGCATTGCGCGGATTCGCGGAGCAGCAACTGGCCGTTGCGTTGCGCGAGGTGGCCACCCTTCTTGTCGGCCGCGGTGCGTTCGCAGACTTCCATGAGGAACGGCTGGTTCGATTTCGCAAAATAACCGAGCAGGTGTAGGTCGAGACTCGCGCCAAGATTATCGGAATTCGAAACGAACAGATACTTTACGCCTGCGGCGAGCAGGCGTTCGAGCCAGCCGGAACCGACGAGCGACGGGAACAAATCGCCGTGTCCGGGCGGACACCATTCGAGCTGCGGATTTGCGGGCCACGAAGCGGGCTTCAACGTGGCGAGGTCCACCTTCGGGACGAAATTCTGCATCAGCTCCAGCGACTTGGGTTCGCCGAGTTCGGGATGCTTCTTCAACGCGTCGAGTGTTGGCGCGCTGGTGCTGAAGCTGTTCATCAACAGGAAGCGGACGCCGCCCGAATTATTGGTAGGGCGCGTCACTCCGTGCGTGCCGTCAGGTGTTTTGCGGTCGGCGGCGGGCAGGGGACTGCCCGCTCTACCGTGCGTTGCCCGCAGATGCAGGATTTGCTTTGCGATCAGATCGAGGAAGGTCAGCCCATTCTTCACCGGCAGGAGCGACTTGGGCGATTCCAATCCCATGCTGGTGCCAAGCCCGCCGTTGAGTTTGAGGACGACGGTTTGTGCCAGCAACGCGGCGTCCGGCGCTGCGCTGCGGTCAATGTCCGCGTAGTGCGGCAGCGTGGTGACGGGCTGGATGCTGCTCTCGGAAATCTGCCCGGTCTGCCCGGCGACGAGCGCGGCGTAGTTGTGGCGGAACGCGGCGATGCAGGCGTCGGAC
The DNA here is from genome assembly GCA_041181065.1 of Verrucomicrobiota bacterium. Classification (GTDB taxonomy): domain Bacteria; phylum Verrucomicrobiota; class Verrucomicrobiia; order Limisphaerales; family DSYF01; genus DSYF01. Next base: position 5,668 of record JBEGQI010000001.1, read on the forward strand.
AGGCCGGCACTGCGCATCTTGGATTCAAATTCGGAAAAAGTGTTCAGGTCCATGGTCACGCGAATGTGCGCGCGGATGGTTTAACCGGAACTCGGCCAAGGTGAAACCGTGAAATGAACGGGCGACACGAAAGAAGTTCTGCCCGTGACACCAATCAAAGTTTCTTGAGGCGCACGGCGCGAAACCCCACCGGGTCGTTGTGCCCGGCAAAGCCGAAGAAGCCCGCGACGCGGTCTTTGCCCGGATGCGCATGACCGCCGGCGAAGTCAGTGACCTTGCTCACGTCGCCGTCGAGGATGATCGTGCCGTTCAATTCGACGCGGAGGGTGGAGCCGCGCACGGTGACTTCCTCAAAGTTCCACTCGCCGGTCGGGCGTAGGTAGCCGCGGTGCGCGGGAATCATGCCGTAAACCGAGCCGTGATATTGGCGCGGGTCAAGCTTGGCGTAATTCGGATGTTCGGAGTCCAGCACCTGCAATTCACACATGCCGACGTAGGCCGTGTCGCCTTCGCCGGGATAACGGATGGCGAGGCCGTTGTTGCCGGCGGGCGGGAGTTTGAACTCCAGCCGCGCGACGAAGTTGCTGAACTCTTCGTTGAAGTAGATGGTGCCGCCTTGTTTTGGTTTGCAGACGATGGCGCCGGCTTTGACTTCGTAGTTGTTCGTCGGTCCGGCCCAACCGGTGAAATCGTTCCCGTTGAAAAGACTTTTGAAACCCGCATCTTCGCCGTGAGTTGATAGAATCTTGTTCGCTTCGTCGCTGCCGATTTCGCGGATGAAAAGATTGCGCCAGCGGATTTCGCCGCCATGAGTTTGCAGTTCGATGGGACCTTTGGCGGGCACGGGCGTTTTGCGGTCGTAATAGTTTTCCAACCCCGCATGGTCTACGACGAGTTGATCGTTCAGCCACACACTCACGCGCGAGCCGACCATGAGGACGCGAACCTTGTTCCATTCACCGAAAGGCTGGTCAGCCTTCACGAGCGGGTCTTTGCCGGGGGCGCCCGGAGAATTATTCCACAAGCCGCCGGAGCCTTTATCGGCGCCGAGCTTGAACTTGGCTTCCTCGGTGTAATCCCAGATTTGCACCTGCGGACAGCCGCGCAGATAGATGCCCGAGTCGGCGCGCGCGACGGTCTTGTATTCGAGGAGCAGTTCAAAATCACCGTAGTCCTGGACGGTCGTGGCGAATTTGCCTTTGCCGTCGTTGACCAGCTCATCGCCCTCGACCCGCCAGTGCTCGCGCATGTCAGCGGTCCAATCGGCGTCCTGCTTGGCACGCTGCTCGGCGCGCATCGCCAGATATTTGCGGTGATCGGACGTGTCGCCGCCGCGCCAGCCAGCAAGGTCTTTGCCGTTGAAGAGGGCGTTGAACCCGGTTGGTGGCCGAACTGCGGCGATGGCGCTCAATGCCGTCAGCAACATCGCGAGTAAAGGGACAAGACGACAGCCTGGGCGGAGGATGAGGGTGGTGTTCATGTGCTTAAGGACGTTGCTACCGATTGGACAATTCAAGGTCAAGGGATGGGTTGTTTTTCTTTTGCAGATTCGACGGATTTGCCCAAAATCGGCGCCTGAAATTTTTATGAGCCACAACCTGTTCAACTCTCTGCAAACCTTCGACCTCGGCAACGGCAAGAAGGGCCAATACTACTCGCTCCCCGCGCTGGAATCCGCCGGCGTTGGCGCGGTTTCCAAGCTGCCTGTATCCATCCGCCTTGTGCTGGAGTCCATCCTGCGCAATTGCGACGGCAAGAAGGTCAGTGAAGCCGCCGTGCGCGAGCTCGCCAATTGGAAAGCCACTGCCGCGCGCACCGAGGAAATCCCCTTCGTCGTCGCGCGTATCGTGTTGCAGGACTTCACCGGGGTGCCGTTGCTCGTGGACCTCGCGGCGATGCGCAGCGCGGTGAACAAGATTGGCAAGAACCCCAAGATCATCGAACCGCTCGTGCCGGTGGATCTCGTCGTGGATCACTCGGTGCAGGTGGATTTCGCCGGCGCGGCGGACTCCATGCAGCGCAACCTCGACCTCGAATTCTCACGCAACCGCGAGCGCTATCAGTTCCTCAAGTGGGGCATGCAGGCATTCGACACGTTCAAGGTCGTCCCGCCCGGCATCGGCATTGTGCATCAGGTGAACCTCGAATATCTCGCGAAGGGCGTGCTGGAGCAGAACGGCGTTTACTATCCCGACACGCTTGTTGGCACGGACTCGCACACCACGATGATCAACGGCCTCGGCATCGTCGGCTGGGGCGTGGGCGGGATCGAAGCGGAAGCGGGCATGCTCGGCCAGCCGGTTTATTTCCTCACGCCTGACGTCGTCGGCGTGCATCTCACCGGCGCGATCAAGGAAGGCGTCACCGCCACGGACGTCGCGCTCACCGTCACGCAGATGCTCCGCAAGGCGAAGGTCGTCGGCAAGTTCGTCGAGTTCTTCGGCCCGGGCGCGGCGGCGTTGCCGCTCGTGGATCGCGCGACCATCGCGAACATGGCTCCGGAATACGGCGCGACGATGGGCTTCTTCCCGATCGACGAGGAATGCGTGAACTATCTCCGCGCCACCGGCCGCAGCGAAGCGCACTGCCAGATGTATGAGAACTATTACAAGGCGCAGGGTCTCTGGGGCATTCCGCAGGCCGGCCAGATCGAATACTCGCAAGTCGTCGAGCTCGACCTCGCCAGCGTGAAGCCGAGCGTCGCCGGCCCGAAGCGTCCCCAGGACCGCATCGAACTCGGCAACCTGCGCCGCGAATTCTTCAACGCCGTGCAACGCCCGGTCACCGAAAACGGTTTCGGCAAGACGCGCCAGGTCTTCGGCAAGTCCGTCAAAGTCGAGACCGCGGCGAAAAAGAAAGCCGCCATCGGCACGGGCTCGGTGGTCATCGCCGCCATCACGAGTTGCACGAACACCAGCAACCCGAGCGTGATGCTTGCCGCTGGTTTGCTCGCGAAGAAGGCCGTGGAGAAGGGTCTCAAGGTGAGCCCCGCCGTGAAGGCTTCGCTCGCGCCCGGATCGCGCGTCGTGACTGATTACCTCAAGAAGACCGGCCTCACGCCGTATCTGAACAAGCTTCGCTTCAACACGGTCGGCTACGGCTGCACCACGTGCATCGGCAATTCCGGCCCGCTCGACCCGGCCATCGAGGACGCCATCGTGAAGAACGATTACGTCACCGCCAGCGTGCTCTCCGGCAACCGCAACTTCGAAGCGCGCGTGCATCAGAACGTGAAGTCGAACTTCCTCATGTCGCCGCCGCTCGTCGTCGCGTTCGCGCTCGCCGGCCGCGTGGACATCGACCTGAGCTGCGAACCCATCGGCAACGACAAGGAAGGCAACGCCGTTTACCTCGCCGACATCTGGCCCACGCTCCAGGAAGTCCGCGACGCGATGCAATCCGCGCTCAAGCCCGAAGTCTTCCGCAAGCTTTACAAGGATTTCGCCGCGCAGAATCCGAAGTGGAACGAGATCCCGTCCAGCACCGGCAACGTGTATGAGTGGGATCGCCAGTCCACCTACATCCAGGAGCCGCCGTTCTTCGAGAACTTCTCGCTCACGCCCGGCAGCATCAAGCCCATCACCGGCGCGCGCGCGCTCGGCATTTTCGGCGACAGCGTCACCACCGACCACATCTCGCCCGCCGGCGCGATCAAGAAGAGTTCGCCCGCCGGAAAATTCCTCACGGACAACGGCGTCGAGTTCGCCGACTTCAACAGCTACGGCTCACGTCGCGGCAATGACCGCATCATGACCCGCGGCACGTTTGCCAATGTCCGCATCAAGAACCTGATGCTCGGCGGCGAAGAAGGCGGCAACACCATCGGCGCAGACGGCCAGAAGACTTCCATCTACGACGCAGCCGTCGCGTATCAAGCCAAGGGCACGCCGCTCATCGTGATTGCCGGACAGGAATACGGCACGGGCTCCAGCCGCGACTGGGCCGCGAAAGGCACGAACCTGCTCGGCGTGAAAGTCGTCGTGGCGCAAAGCTTCGAGCGCATCCACCGCAGCAACCTCGTCGGCATGGGCGTGCTGCCGTTGCAATTCAAGGACGGCACGACCGCACAGACCCTGAAGCTCGACGGCAGCGAGACCTACGACATCGTCGGTCTCGACGCGAACCTCAAACCGCAGCAGGACCTCACGCTCAAGATCACCCGCAAGGATGGTAGCGCGGAGAACGTCCCCGTCCGCTGCCGCATCGATACGCCCATCGAGATCGACTACTACCAGCACGGCGGCATTCTGCCGTATGTGTTGCGCCAGTTGATCGCGAAGGCTTAAACGGACACCGAATCAGAAGAGCGCCGAATCCCGTCAGGGGTTCGGCGCTTTTGTTTCGAGGATTTTGTTCAGGATGTTTCCGATGTCCTCGTTGTGCTGCTTCGAGGCCATGGCGAAGGCTCGGACGATGTCGAGGAGGAAGCCGGAGTTCTCACGGTCGAAACGGTAGAAGACCGTCTCTTTGGATTTAGCGGCGGCGGCTTTGCGTGGTTCGGCTGCACCGTTTAGGACTTGGTCCATCGGGAGGCAGACGTAAACCATCGCCTGATAACCCACGGCGCGTTGCTTCTGCTTCAACTGGATTTGCACGGCGCCGTGGTCGGTCAGCTTGATGAATTGCGGAACGCGTTGCACGGAGCGGGCGAACCCCGCTTCGTCGGGCTTCTGCACGGCTTCCATCTCGACGGCTTCACGCTCTTCAAAACTTTTCTCCGCGAGCTTCGGCAGCGTGGCGAGTTCGCGCTGGAGGTCGTTGGTTGAAAGAACGCCGAGGCGCAGCGCATCCAGCAGGATCTTGGAAAGTTCATGGCCGTATTTGGTCTCGCCTTTGCGCGTGAAATGGATTTGCGGCGCGGAGCTGGGGCTGTTCGTGTTCGGACTGTCGTAGCCAATCTGCCATTCGAGGTAATGCTTCTTTCCCAGCACAGTTTTGGAAGGCGCGACGGGAATGCCGAAGCCATCGGACGTTTTCTCCTTCACGCGCACTTTGCCGGTGACATCGGTCAGCGGCAGGCGGACGAGCACGGCGTTGTTGGTTGGAATGACCAGGACGAGTTTGTATTCGGCGTCGGCGGAGTGGGCGATCGGGCTCGTCAGCAGAAGAACGAGGAGAAACAACCACGGATGGACGCAGATGAACACGGATGAAAACAAGGCCAAATGCATTGGTTTTGTCGGCCGCCAAAAGCCAACCCCTAATCTGTGTTTATCCGTGTCCATCTGTGGTTGAAAATCGATTCGTGCGGCTCCCATGGCGCTTAGTTAAGCTGACTCCGGCCTGACGACAAGGCCGAACACACGCATGTCACCTGAGATCATCCGATTCGCCGCCGACGTCATCCGTAACACCGCCAAGGAACGCCCGGCGGACGCCGTGTTGCGTGAGGCGCTCAAGGCGGATGCGACGCTGACGGCGGTGCAGCGACGGGAGATTTCGCAGGCGATGTTCACTTACTATCGCTGGCGCGGTTGGCACGATCGTAAGCGCGAGGTGGAGTCGCGCATCGCGTGGTCGCTCGAACTCGCGGACAAGTTTCGGAAGAACCCCTTCACGCTCACCGGCGAAATGCTGCGCGCGAAGGCCGTGCCGGAATGGTTGCACGCCGAGATGGATTGCCCGGAGCCGTGGCTGCGCTCGTTGCAATGGGAGCCGCGCCTGTGGCTGCGGGCGCGTCCGGGCAAGGCGCGCGAACTCGCGAACAAACTCGGCCAGTGCAAAGTGCCGAAAGGATTTTTGATGCGCGATGCGGTGGAGTTCCAGGGGTTCAAAGATTTGTTCAAGACGGAGGAATTTCAGGCGGGCGAGTTCGAGTTGCAGGACATCGGGTCGCAGGCGGTGAGCGTGCTCTGCGCGCCGAAGCCGGGCGAGACGTGGTGGGACACGTGCGCGGGCGAGGGCGGCAAGACGTTGCATCTGGCGGATCTGCTGCAGGGCAGGGGACAGGTGTGCGCGAGTGACAAGGCGGAGTGGCGGCTGGCGACGTTGAAGCAACGCGCGGCGCGGGCCAAGGTGCAAAATTATCAGAGCGCACTGTGGGACGGCGGCGCGGAACTGCCTTTCGCGATGAAGTTCGATGGCGTTCTGGTGGATGCGCCGTGCAGTGGCGTGGGCACCTGGCAGCGCAATCCGCATGCCCGTTGGACGTGTCGCGTGGAGGATATGCGTGAGCTGGCGGCGTTGCAGTTGCAGTTGTTGACCAACGCGGCGAAGGCCGTGAAGCCGGGCGGCAAATTGGTGTTCGCCGTTTGCACGCTCACGAGGGCGGAGACGAGCGGTGTGGTCAGTGCGTTCTCAGGCGCGCAGCCAGAGTTTCAGCCGTTGGAATTGCCGGTGTTGCGCGAAGAGGCGGCGAAGTTGGGCATCAAAGGCCAGCCGACGTTGACGATCTGGCCGCAGGACTTCGGGGGGAACGGAATGTTCGTGGCGGCGTGGCGACGGATTTAACAAGGTTAAACCCCGGTCCCGAATTCCCCTCGCTGGGTGGATTTCGTTCGGAACCGGGGTATGCAAAGGGCCGGTGTAGACCGGCAAGTTAGTCCGCTCGGAAATAGTCGTCTGTCAGTGTCGACTTGGAGTTGGACTTCGCGTCGTCGAATTGTTTGTTCGGGCCGGCGGAGCGGATGAGCACTTCGTTCTGGGCGAAGTAGATCTTCAATGGCGTGCCCCAAGGATCGATGATTTCGCCTTTCGCATTCAGCTGGGAATCTTTCACGGCCATGATCATGAGATGCTTCTCATTGTCGCCTTCGCGGATGGCCTTGGCGATCTGGGCATTGCTGCCGCTGGGGTAGCGGCCGACGATTTGTTTGTATTTGTGGAAGGCCTCGAAGAGTTGGTCCACCTCGGCGCCCAGTGTGCGCTCGTTTTGTTTCGATTGCCACTCCCGAACGGCGGCGTAACCCCAGAAACCGCCTCCAATCAGGACAAGGACTAACAGGATTTGGGCAATCCGTTTCAATTTCGGCATGATCTCATTCATGCCGGCTGATACCGCATATCACTTGCCAACTTTGGCGGGACCGGTGCTGGCGCGGATCACCAGTTCCGCCGGCATCCGGCGGGGTTCTGGGTTCTGGCCTTTCATCAACTGGAGAAGCAAGTCCACTGCGGCTTCGCCCAGATGAAACTTGGGCTGCCGGACCGTGGTCAGCGGGACGCGGAAGTGGTGGCTTAGGAGAATGTTGCCGAATCCTACGATTGAAATGTCTTCCGGAATGTGGTGTCCCTGACTGAGCAGCGTTTCTGCCGCGCCGACTGCCACCATGTCACTCACGCATTGGATGGCTGTGGGCTTGACCTCTTCGTTGATCATTTGAAGCGCGGCCGCTGCCCCGTCCTCAATACTGCGACCCGCTTGAAAGACAAGCCGGTCGTCCACATCCATGTTCGCCTCGCGCAAGGCGCGGCGATAACCCTCGAATCGTTCGCGGGTCCAGGGCGTGATAGGTGGCCCGGCGAAGAATGCGATGCGCCGGTGGCCTAGCTCGAGCAAGTGCTTGGTCACCGCGTAAGCTGCTGGTTCGTCGTCGCACTCGGCATTGGTGAAGTCGGAACAGAATGGGGCCCTGTGTCCGAGAATAACGGTTGGAGTGCCGTTCGCCTTCAAGTCGCGATAAACGCGGTCCTCATTGGCGAGACGGTAGACCGGAGCGATGAGCAAGCCATCCACACGCCGCGCCATGAGGCGTTGGATGCACGCTGCTTCGCGTTCTGTTTTGTTGTGTGTATGCGCCAGGACCAGTTCGTAGCCGAGCGCATGCGCGCGCTCTTCAATGGCCAGGATAATGCGTGAGAAGATGGGGTTGGTGATGGACGAGACGATCAGCCCGATCAATTTTGTCGAGCGTGTGCGGAGACCTTGCGCTGCCGAGTCGGGAACGTAGCCCAGCTGTTTTGCCAACATGCAGATGCGGGACTTCGTGTCCGCAGACACATCCGGCGCGTCGCGCAGCGCCTTGGAAACGGTCATGACCGACACTCCTGCCTGTTCCGCGATATCTTTGAGCCTGACCATGTGCGCCTCGGGTTCTTGGTTTAAGACAGATTGGTGCCGCGCCAGTGCAACTTGCGCCGCAACGCCTCGAAAAATGAACTGCCCGCCAGATGCATCAACCGCACCGTGCGCCGGCTGCGTTGGATCCAGATCGTGTCCCCGGCATCCAACTCGCAAAGCATCTCGCCATCCACGCTGAGGATGGTGGCGGGCCGCGGGTTCACCACGCGGATCTCCACCGTCGCGCTCAAAGGCAGGATCAGCGAGCGATTCGACAAGGTGTGCGCGCACACTGGCGTCAATGCCATGACTTCCGCCGTCGGGTGCACCACCGCGCCACCCGCCGCGAGCGAATAAGCCGTCGAGCCCGTGGGTGAACTGATGATCAAACCATCGCAGCGATAACGCGAAAGCGGCTGGCCGTCCACGGCGACATCCAGATCGATCAAGCGCGACATGTTGCCGCGACCGATGACCAGATCGTTCAAGGCCGACGTCTTTGTGCGACTGCTGTTGCAAACCGCTTCGCCAGCCAACAGCGCCCGCGATTCAAATGTGAACTTCCCGCCCCAGATCAACGGCAGTGCCCGTTCCAATTCCGCCGAAGAAACAGCGGTGAGAAAGCCAAGCCCGCCGACGTTGATGCCCAGAATCGGTGTCCGCGTGCCGGCGATTTCGCGGGCGGTGCGGAGCATCGTGCCGTCGCCGCCGAAGACGAGCAGCAAGTCCACGTCGCGGGCGAGCTCGGTGGCGTTGGCGAGCGCCGGGATGCGCAGCCCGGCCAGTTGGGCGGTCGCTTCGTCGCAGAGCACTTTCCGGCCCGATGCTGCGATCAGCCGAGCCGCACGGCGCACGGCTTCGGCGCACGACGCCTTCGACGCGTTGCCTACAAGGCCAACTCGTTTGATCGGTTCAGGGATTTTTTTCAATCAACGCCAGGAATTCCTTGTTGCCGGCCGGGCCGAGCAACGGGGATTGAGTTACACCATGCCACGCCGCGCCGTCAATCGCGCTCACGAACGTCTCCACCTCACGCAACACCCGTTCATGCACGGCTGGGTCGGTGATGACGCCTTCACCCTTGTCCACTTCCGCCTTGCCCGCCTCGAACTGCGGCTTGATCAACGCAACTACGCGCCCGCCCGGACGCAACAGCCCCAACGCCGTCGGCAGAACTTTCGTGAGTGAAATGAACGAACAATCGATGACCGCGAAATCCAGCGGTTGGAAGGGCGGGGGAAATTTTCCTGCCGTCAACGTCCGCGCATTTGTCTTGTCCATCACCACCACGCGCGGGTCCTGCCGGAGCTTCCACGCCAGCTGACCTTGCCCGACATCCACGGCGAACACCTTCGTGGCACCCGCTTGCAACAAACAATCCGTGAACCCGCCCGTGGATGCGCCCAGATCAACACACGTCAATCCGGCGACGTTCAATTGGAAGTGCGCCAGCGCATGCTCCAGCTTGTGCCCGCCGCGACTGACGAATTTCTCGGGCGCGACCAATTCGATCTGATCCGTGGCGCGCGTGGTGTCGCTTGATTTTTTGGCGGGCTGGCCGTTGACCCTGACTTGCCCGGCCATGATAGCACGCTGCGCCTTTTCACGGCTTGGACATAGGCCGCGTTCGACTAGAGACTGATCCAGACGCATTGTGCGTGTTGAACTCAACGCCGCAGTTTGACTGTAAGCGTTGCAATTGGGCAAGCGTGCGTCCTTGCCACTCGATGGGCGTGATGGGAGATCCAAGGGGCGTTGCTTGACGTGTTTGCGAGTGATCGGAATTGCAATTACAGCGGTTGCGTTGCTAAATGCCGCGCCGTTAAAAATCAAATCGAAGTTGTATGAAAAAAATCATTGTTCTAACTGTTATGGCCGTCTCGGCGTTTGTTTGCCGGGCTGATAATGCTGTTGCTGCTGCCGCGCCGTCGACGTCTGAGGCTGGCTTCCAGCTTTCGCTGACGCCGGAAATTGCGTTGCACTCGACGTTCACGCACATCCACGGAGTATCGCTGGGAGTGTGGGGTGAAAATCCGCAGACGAGCCTGACCCTCGGCATCGTGAACGGCAGCCGCGAGCATAGCAGTGGCCTCAGCTTGGCGCTCGGCGTCAACTATGCGGAGTCCTACGAAGGCGTGCAGTGGGGCTTGGTCAACATCAGCAAAACGAGTTTCACGGGCTGGCAGAGCGGGGCGATCAACTACTCTCAAGGTTCGTTCGTGGGCCTGCAATCCGGCTTCGTCAATGTGGCGGAAGACGTGAACGGGCTCCAGTGGGGCTGCGTGAACTACACGGAGAAGATGAAAGGCGCGCAGATCGGTTTCCTGAACATCATCCGCGACAACGGTTGGTTCGACCGTTTCCCGGACAAGCTCGCGACGGCTTTCCCGTTCGTGAACTGGTCGTTCTGACCGAGAGTCCACTTGCACTTTTGCCGGAAGCGGGTTAACTCGCTTCCGGTTTTTATTTGCCCATTTATCATGAGCCAAACGTCTCTCCAACGCTCGGATGACTTCCTGAAGATTGCCGACCAATTCAAACTCGGCGCCCTCGTCACCGAATCCTCGCATCCCGCCACGGCCATTCTCAGTGAGACGGCAAAGCGCGATATCGCCGCAGGGCTGCGCGAGCTGTTCACCGTGGATGACGACGTCGTGGCGAAGTATCGCGAGTTTGTCGTGAGCGGCCGCGCGCCGCAGATGGCGGCGAAGGTGGTGCAGGTGTTGCGCAACGGCGGGAACATCTATTTCACTGGTTGCGGTTCCACCGGACGGCTCAGCATCCAACTCGCGTCCATCTGGCGTGATTACTGGCAATGCAAGGGCGGGGCAGGCGCGCGGGAATTTGAAAACCGCGCGTTCCCCGTGATGGCGGGGGGCGACTTCGCGTTGATCAAGGCGGTTGAGGGCTTCGAGGATTTCACGGCATTTGGCAAAAAGCAGATCGGCGATCTCGGCGTGAACGCCAAGGATGTCGTGTTCGCCATCACGGAGGGCGGCGAGACGTCGTTCGTCATTGGGACGGCTTGGAAAGGCGTCGAGGTCGGTGCGAAGGTCTATTTCGTTTACAACAATCCTGACGACATCCTGTGTCAGCACGTGCAGCGAAGCCGCGAAGTCATCCAGGATGCGCGCATCGAGAAGATCAATCTCACCACCGGGCCGATGGGCATCACGGGCTCGACGCGCATGCAGGCGACGAGCATCGAACTCGCGGTGATGGTCACGGTGCTGGAGATGGTGGTGCGCGAATTGAGCGGGCAGGGCAATGCCGCCGCCGTGCCGGAACAATTTCTCGCCGAGTTCACCACGTTGCACGCTACGTTGAAGACGCCGGAGTTACTCGCACGACTCGCCAAGCTGGTTGCGCTGGAGGAATCCGTCTATCGCGCCGGGCGGAAGAACAATTACTTCGCCGACCGCGTGGGCATCGACATGCTGACGGACACCACGGAGCGTTCGCCGACGTATTGCACGCCGCCGTTCCGCAAGTTCGATGACACCACGGCCACGGAGTCGTGGGCGTTTCTTTTCGTGCCCTATCCCGATTCGCCGAGCGCGTGGGAACGCGTGTGCAAACGCACGCCGCGCTGCGTGGACTGGAAGGCGGATGACGTGCGTGGCCTGGTGCCGGAGGACAGATTTGCGCGCACCGTCGAGATCATCGGCAAGATCGGTTACGGCGAACTCATGCGCTTCCGCATCGGGCTCGATGGGCTTAAGAATCGACCGCTCGGCCGCGGCGACAGCGCGGTGGCGTTGGTGGTGGACGCGGAGAAGGAATCGTTCTTCGCGCCGGACGGATTTCAGCGGGCGCAATTGGAAGCCGCCGTGAAAGCGGGCGCGAACACGGGGCTCATCTTCGTGGGCAGCGAGCAGTCGTGCCGCGAGATGAGTGAGTTTGTGGCGCAATGGAATCCGGCGTGCGTGGCAGTGCTGCTGACGGTGCCGGACAGCGATCTGCTGCTGAACGGCGCGATGCGCGTCGGTTTGAAGTTGCTGCTCAACACGCTCTCGACTTGCACGATGGTCCGGCTTGGGCGCGTGATGGGCAACACGATGATCTGGGTTGTGCCGAGCAACTTGAAGTTGATCGACCGTGCCACGCGTTACATCGCGCGATTAGCGAACAAGGATTACGTCGCGGCGAACCGCTTGTTGTTCGAAGTCATCGAATATGTCGAGCCTCGCATGAAGGCGGACCAGGCGTATCCGCCCGTCGTGGGCGTGTCCGTGCTGCGCGCACGGCATGGCTTGAGCAATGAAGAGGCGGAGAAGCGGTTGAAGCAGGAGGTTGGTTAAGCCATCGCGCTTGCGCCAACCTGCGCTTGCCTCTGCGATTGAACTGCGCAGAATCGCGGGACCAGAATGAGCCAGCCCAAACTCACCCGCTATGCGTGGTTGTCCATCGCCGCCGCGTTGTTGACGATTGCGCTCAAGACGGCGGCGTGGTGGATGACGGGCTCGGTGGGTTTATTATCGGATGCGGCGGAGTCGTTCGTGAATCTCATCGGGGCGATGATGGCGTTGGCGATGTTGACCATTGCGGCGCGCCCGGCGGACGAGGAACATTCCTATGGTCACGGCAAGGCGGAATATTTTTCCAGCGGACTTGAAGGTGGCTTGATCCTGATCGCGGCGGTGAGCATTGCCGCGGCGGCTGTGCCGCGTTTGATCCATCCACAACCGTTGGAGCAGGTGAGCACGGGGTTGGTGGTGAGCGTGGGCGCGTCCATTATCAACTTGGCGGTTGCGTTGGTTTTGCTCCGGGCGGCGCGGCGGCATCGGTCGGTCACGTTGGAGGCCAGCGCTCATCATTTGCTGACGGACGTTTGGACTTCGGTTGGCGTTATCGTCGGCGTCGGCTCGGTCGCTCTGACGCACTGGAACTGGCTCGATCCGGTGGTGGCACTCATCGTGGCCGCGAACATCGTGTTCACGGGTGTGAAGATCATCCGCACTTCCATCCTTGGCTTGATGGACACCGCGCTTTCACCAGAGGATCAAAAGGCCATCCAGACTGTGCTGCAACGCCACACCCATGAGCGCGTGCAATTCCACGCTTTGCGCACGCGGCAGGCGGGTGCAAGGCGGTTCATCTCGATGCATGTGCTGGTGCCGGGGGACTGGACGGTGCAGCGCGGGCACGACTTGTTAGAGGAGATCGAGGAGGATTTGCGGCGCGCCGTGCCGAACGCGACGGTGGACACGCACATGGAGTCCATTGACGACCCGGCTTCATGGAAAGATGTTGGCCTTGAGCGGTAACGAAGATCGGTGGTGCCAGAATGAACTCGTCGGCAGCCAGGTTGAATTCGACTGAGCGCACCTTGTTGCTTGGGATTGCGCGTCAGGCCATCGCTGAACATGTCCGCTCCGGTCAGCTTCCTGAAGTCGATGAAGCCCGGCTGCCCGGCGCGTTGCTTGAAGCGCGTGCGTGTTTTGTGACGCTCCACAAGCATAACCAGCTCCGCGGGTGCATCGGTAATCTCGCTGCGTGTGAGCCGTTGTTTCGAGCCGTGATCAACCATGCCTTGGGTTCGGCCTTTCGTGACTCGCGGTTTTCCCCAGTGACGGCCGCAGAGGTCAGCGAACTGGAGATGGAAGTAAGTGTGCTGACTGAACCTATGCCGCTTGCCTTTGCTTCCGTTGAGGCATTGTTGGCGCAGTTGCGGCCAGATGTGGACGGGGTGGTGCTGAAAGTGGAGGGAAAGGCGGCGACGTTTTTGCCTCAGGTATGGGAGATGATACCTGAACCGGCCGACTTCATGGATCAGCTCGCGCTGAAGGCGGGGCTGTCGCGGACGGCGTGGCGTTCCAGTGATGCGCGCGTATTGACCTATCAGGTCGAGTCCTTCGCGGAGAAGACTCGCGGGTCAATGCACGATCAGGAACGCGAAGCCAGCCAGCACGGCGACGACGAAGCACGCGATCAGAGCCTCTGTTAGCCCCACGCGTGTTTCGGCACTGTGGTGCATGGTGCTCAAGCTTGCGTTCACGAATCCGCCACTTTTGCCGCCGGTTGTATATTTGATGCTTTTCACGCCTCCTGATGGTGCATAGCCCGTGCCAGCGGATTTTGGCCTGCGACCGGGGTTGGATGACAACGGTATGGCGTGGTTTTGGCGCCGGTGTGTCTCAAATCCACGCGCTTCTGGCTTGTTTCAGGGACACGCCGAAGGTAAGCACCCGGGACATCATTCTCTCACATGAAAAAACTTCCCCTCCTACTGGCAGTGCTGGGTGCGCTCGGGTCCGCGAATCACGCGCTCGCTGTCGATGCCCGGCTCATGCGTTATCCGGACGTGTCTGAGACACAGGTTGCTTTTGTTTACGCCGGCGATATTTGGGTGGCACCCAAGGGCGGCGGCAACGCAGTGCGGCTTAGTTCACCGCGCGGCGAGGAATTGTTCCCGAAGTTTTCGCCGGACGGGGCGACCCTGGCGTTCAGCGCGAATTACGACGGCAACCTCGATGTCTATACGATGCCCGTCAGCGGTGGCGTGCCAAAACGCATCACCTTCCACGGCGCGAGTGATCGCGTGTTCAACTGGACCCCGGATGGAAAATCGTTGCTGTTTGCCAGCGGGCGGTCGAGCGAGACGGTGCGATACAACAAGCTTTTCAAGGTCAGCGCCAACGGCGGCATGCCTGAACAGTTGCCGGTGCCCTACGGGGAGTTCGGCGCGATTTCACCGGACGGTAAGCTGCTCGCCTACACGCCGCTCAGTGTGGATTTCCGGACTTGGAAACGTTACCGCGGCGGCATGAATCCCGACATTTGGCTCTTCGATCTCGAAACCAAGACGTCGAAAAACCTCACGCAGAATCCGGCGAACGACAGCCTCCCGATGTGGCACGGCAAGACGTTGTTCTTCCTCTCTGACCGTGACGCGAACGAGCGCAACAACATCTGGTCGCTCGACACTCGCACCGGCGCGCTCAAGCAGATCACGTTCTTCAAGGACTACGACGTGCAGTTCCCGAGCATTGGACCGAAGGACATCGTGTTCAGTCAGGGCGACCGGCTTTGGCTGCTTGATCTAGCGACGTTAAAAAGTAAACCCGTGGACATCACGGTTGTCACCGACGAGGCGACGCTCAAGCCGCGTCAGGCAAATGTCTCCGGCAACATTCTCAGCTACGACATTTCGCCGAGCGGCAAGCGCGTGGTGTTGGAGGCGCGCGGCGAAATCTTCACCGTGCCGAAAGAGCATGGTGTGGTGCGTAACATCACCCGCAGCAGCGGTGTCGCCGAGCGCTGGCCCAGTTGGTCGCCGGATGGAAGGCTCATCGCCTACTTCAGCGACCGCAGCGGCGAATACGATTTGTGCCTTCGTGCCGAGGACGGTTCCGGCAGTGAGACGAATCTCGCCAAGCTGGGCGCAGGTTTCCGCTATCACCCGCAATGGTCGCCCGACAGCAAGAAGATCGCGTTCGTGGATCACGAGATGAAGTTGTGGTGCTACGATCTCGACAAGCGGACCAACACGTTGATGGACCGTCTGCTTTATCTTTACCATGGTGACCTGGCGCGATTCGCCGTGAGCTGGTCGGCGGACAGCCGTTGGGTCGCTTACACCGGCGATTTGGTCGGCGGCAACCATTGCCTCCAAATCTACGACACCAAGGAGGCCAAGCGTCGCCAAGTCACGTCTGGTTTTTACAATGACACCCAGCCCGTATTTGATCCGGCGGGAAAATACTTGTTCTTCACCTCGGGCCGCACGTTCAAGCCGGTTTACAGCGACCTTGATGAGACTTGGATCTATCCCAAGACCCGCAACCTCTTCGCCATTCCGCTCCGGCGCGATGTCGCGTCGCTGCTTGCACCGCGCAACGACGAGGAGAACGAGAAAAAGGCCGACGACAAAAAGGCCGACGAGAAAAGCAGGGACGACAAGAAATTGGATGCGGACAAGAAAGCCGATGAAAAGTCTGCGGAGGCAAAGGACTCCAAGCCGGAAGACAAGGCCGCCGACAAAAAGACCGACAAGAAAAAGGAAGATAAAGTGAAGCCGGTCGAGATCGACTTTGCCGACTTCGAACGGCGTGCGGTGCAATTACCCGTGGGCGCAAATGACTTCAACGACCTTTCCGCTGTCACGGGCAAGTTGCTCTTTCGCCGGGCGGCCATCGATGAGGATGGCGCCGGTCGCGGTGGTTTGCACTTCTACGACTTGGAGAAACGTGAGGAGAAGCTGGTCGTGGCCGACATCGATGATTATGTGCTCGCGGCCAAGGGTGAGTTCGTGCTCGTCCGCAAGGGGAGCGATTACGCCATTATCGAGCCCAAGGAAGGGCAAAACTTTTCCAAAAAGGTGAATACCTCCGATCTGCCGGCGACGATTGATCCGCGCGCCGAGTGGCGGCAGATCTTCACCGACGCGTGGCGGCTGGAGCGGGATTACTTCTACGTCCCGAACATGCACGGTGTGGACTGGCCCGCCATGCGCACGCACTACGGCAAACTTCTCGATCAGTGCGTGACCCGTTACGATGTGAACTACGTCCTCGGCGAACTCATCGCGGAACTCAATTGCTCGCACACGTATCGCGGCGGTGGTGATCTCGAGGCGGTGAAGGTAGAGCGCGTCGGTTATCTCGGGTGCGACTTCACGCTCACGAACGGTGCGTATCAAATCAGCCACATCGTGGACGGCGGCGCGTGGGACAGCGAAGTGCGCTCGCCGTTGCTGCGGCCCGGCATCACCAACGTGAAGGAAGGCGATTACCTTCTCGCGGTGAACGGCGCGCCGTTGGATACCTCCGAAGAACCTTGGGCCGCGTTCCAGGGACTCGCGGATGAAACGGTCCAGCTCACCGTGAACAGCAAACCCACTCTCGACGGCGCCACGAACATCCTCGTGCAGACGCTCGCCAGCGAAGGCCGTCTCCGCAACCTCGCGTGGATCGAGTCCAATCGCCGCCGCGTCGAGGAAGCCAGCGACGGGCAGATCGGTTACATCTTCGTTCCGAACACCGGCCGCGACGGCCAGAGCGAACTCGTTCGCCAGTATGCCGGCCAATTCAAGAAGCCCGGACTCATCGTGGACGAACGCTTCAACGGCGGTGGCCAGTTGCCGGACCGTTTTGTCGAACTGCTCGGGCGCAAACCGCAGACCTATTGGGGCGTTCGCTCCGGGCAGGACTGGCAGTCGCCCTACAACGCGCACAACGGCACGATGGCCATGCTCATCAACGGTTGGGCCGGCTCGGGCGGCGATTGTTTCCCGCACCTGTTCCGTCGCGCCGGACTCGGGCCCCTCATCGGCACGCGCACGTGGGGCGGACTCGTCGGCATCACGGGCGCGCCTGCGCTCATCGATGGCGGCGGCGTCACCGTGCCTGCGTTTGGCATCTACGACCTCGACGGCAAATGGATCATCGAAGGTGAAGGCGTCTCGCCCGACATCGAAGTGGTGGACGACCCGGCGGAATTCGCGCGCGGCCGCGACCCACAACTGGAACGCGCCATTGCCGAGGTGCAAAAACAACTCCGCGCCAACCCGCCCAAGGAACCCAAGCGGGCTCCGCATCCGATCCGCGCGGGAAAAGTAAACGCTCCAAATTAGCGGGTGAAGTTGTCTGGCTTTAGTGCGGCAGCCGCGGCGGTCTGCCCCAGAGCGCGCTGTTGTCGCGCTTGAAGATGTCGTCGGTGCTCTGCACTGTTTTCGCTTCCGGCTCGACCGGCGGTTGTTCCTGCTTGGGTTGCTTGGATTTTGCCTTCTTCTCCTGTTTCGCCGGCTTTGACTTGGTTTGCTTGGGCGGCCACACGTCGGTTTCGGCGTAGGCGCTGGTGTCCCAAGTAGTCACGACTCCGGTCGCGTGATCGTAGCATTGTCCCGCGGCGAGGCTGCGCACGCCTTCGTTGCCCGCGCCCAACACCACTGCGGTGCCAGCGGAAACGTGCACGGTCCCGGCGACGTCGAGGTAGAAGATGCCGCCGCGCGAGCGGACGAGGAGGTTGCTGGTGCCGGCTTCGAAGTAGGACTCGTCGGTCATGGGCATGACGTAGCTGCGGAGGTTGCCGGCGCGGAGCCGAAGTTGGATGGTATTGGAATTGGTGACGCCGAGTTGCTCAAGCTTGAGCACACCGTTTTCGCGGAGGTAGGCGACGTGGGGCTGATTGCGCGTGGGGCCGAGTTCGATGTGGGCTGTGCCGTCGTCGGAGGTTTGCAGAACGGCTCCGGATTCAAGCACCGCGCCGACTTTGGCATCGTTCCAGCCCAGCAGGTCGTTTGAGTAGCGGGCCGCGCCTTTGATGCGGACGATGGTGCCATGCGGACCGGAGGGATCAACCACCTTGCTGGTCCGGCAGCCAGCACATGCAATCATCAGGAATGTCGCGAAGAGGATTGGTTTCATGCGTGGCGGAAGTGTGCGTCGGAGCGGTGGAGATGTCGAGCCGCGGGCGAGCTGAGCTTTAGTTCCTCGGCCAGAAACGCAGCAGAAATTTCTGCGGCTCCTGGATGAGCAGTTCCTTCAGCAACTCTTCCATGCTCGCCGCTTCCGGCTCTTGCAGTCGTCGGGCCAGCACCAAGGTGAGGATGAATGCCACCGCTGCCGTGCCGAAGAAGATGGTGTAACGGTTCCAATCGAGCGCGAGCCATTGCCAGTGTCGCTCGCCCACGAGGTCGATGAGGATGCCCCAGCCCACCGGCGCGAGGCCGAGCGTCACGTTGCCCAGCACGGAATACAGCGCGAAGAAATGGTTCCGGCCCATGACGGGCACGATGGCCATGGCCAGGCGGTTAAGCGAGGTGTTGATCATCGCGGCGAGGAGGCCCATGAGAAACTGCAGCAACAGCACCACGGACAGCGAGGCGGGCAATGCTTCGCCTGCGATGGCCGCCCACCCGCCCATGACGCACAACCACAAGACCAGCGCTGCCGAGATGATGGGCTTGCTGCCAATGCGGTCGAGCCGTGTGCCGACGATCCACAAGCTGCTCAGCCCGCCGACGAATGCGACGGAGCTGATCATCAGGATTTCACCTTCCGGCAGACCGGCCTTCACTTTCAGGAACGCCACGGTGAATGCGGTCATGCCGCCATACGCAAGGCTCCACGCCACGAACACCCGCAGCAATTTCCAGAACGGCGGATGCCGGAGCATCGCGAGCCAGGGCACGCGGCCCACGCCTTCATGTTCCTTGGGCACCGGCACGTCGGGGATGCGCTTCAAGAAGCTGAGGCTGATCGCGCCGGCGACGGCGCTGAACGCGAACGCGGCGGCGAACTGCCACGCGTGCGGTTCGTTGCCGAGCAACAGCGCACTCACCAGCAACGCAAAGCAGCTGGATGAGTTCACCATGGCTGCGTCGCCCATGAGATATTTGCCGCGCACGTTGGCGGGAACGAGGCCGGTGATCCACGGGAGCCACGCGCAACTCGAGATGCCGCGCGACAGGTTGAAGCAGAAGAGCAGGCCGATGAGCAGGGCGAGGCGGTTGCCCGCATCGAGGATGCTGCTCGCCAACGGCACCAGCGCCATCGCGAAGATGAACAGAACGCGCAGGCCCCAGCCCGCATACACGAACCGCTTGTAGCCGATGCGGTTGATGTGGTTCGCCGCCGGGATCTGTGAGATGACCAACAGCGGCATCATGCCCGCGATGATGCCGAGCACAGTGGCGCTCGCGCCAAGCCGCTTCGCGTAAAGCACCATCGGGCTGCCGAGCACGACTTGGAAAGACAACGCGTTGAACGCGGCGAACAGAAACGCGTTCTGGATGCCGGAGGGCAATTGGTTTGGGCGCGGCTCGCTCACAATTCAACTAATCAGGGCAGACGATGCGACTGTCCAGCGCATTCCCGGCGCCTGGGGCTTTGGTTCCATCGACTCACGATCGTTGAAATGAAAAAGCCAGCCGGCGATCCGGCTGGCTTCGGATAAAACTGATGCGACTCAATGTCCGCAACCGCAGCCGCCGGAGCCGTGCGAGTGGCCGTGGCCATGATCGTGGCTGTGTCCGTGGTCATGGCCTTCGTCGTTGCAGCAACCGCCGCCGCCCCCGCCGTGACCGCCGCAGCAGCCGGATTCAAAATCCTCCGCCTTTGGCAGACGGCCGAGCTCGATGGTCTTCGAGACGTAATCCTGGATCGCGTCGCGCAAACCGTGAAGTTCTTCCTGCGCATCGAGGAATCCCTTCGCGACCGGATTGGCCAGCAACGCGTCCCGGCTTTTCTCGAAGTCAGTGATTTCCTCGCCGCTCAGCGGCAGGGATTGGTGCTGCTTCTCGTGCAACGCGCGGCCTTTGTGCATGACCGCCTCGTATTGCGAGCGGGCGTTCTCATCGCCCATGAAGGCGTCGATCTGCTTCCGCATGGAGAGCATCGTGGGCTGGCTGAGGATGGTGTTACAAAGGTCCTGCGTTTTCTGGAGGACCGTCGGGTCTTGAGCGATGGCTGACATAATACTTTGGTTTTCGCTGCACCGCACGGTGCGAACTGGGCTCCGGCATGGCAGCGGGGCCGGATAATTCCACAGCCTTGCCGGGATTGCAAACGGGGACTGGAGCATTTTCGCATCCGGCCCCGCCAACGCCCCACGTTACAGGGAAAACGAAAATGCTGTTCCGGACTGGTCAAAATCGAGCAAACTATCGGCACTGACATGGCAACGTTCCAAATCAAACCCGCTGGCTCCTGCAAATACGACGAACTTTCCCTTGGCGAAATCATGCTCCGCCTCGACCCCGGCGAGGGGCGCATCCGCACCACGCGCGAATTCAAAGTCTGGGAAGGCGGCGGCGAATACAACGTGGCGCGCGGCTTGCGCCGTTGCTTCGGCCTCAAGACCGCCGTGGCGACTGCGTTCGCCGATAACGACGTGGGCCGGCTCCTCGAAGACTTTATTCTGCAAGGCGGCGTGGATACGGACTTCATCAAGTGGATGGCGTTCGACGGCATCGGGCGCAACGTGCGCAACGGCCTGAACTTCACCGAGCGCGGCTTCGGCATGCGCGGTGCCGTCGGCGTGTCGGATCGCGGATTGAGCGCGGCGTCGCAGCTCAAGCCGGGTGACTTCGATTGGGACCACATCTTTGGCACGCTCGGGGTGCGGTGGTTGCACACGGGCGGTATTTTTGCGGCGCTCAGTGACACCACGCCGCAACTGGTCATCGAGTGCGTGAAGGCGGCGAAGAAGCACGGCACCATTGTCAGCTACGATTTGAATTATCGCCCGTCGCTCTGGAAATCCATCGGCGGCCAGCAGCGCGCGCAGGAAGTGAACAAGGAAATCGCCAAGTATGTGGACGTGATGATCGGCAACGAGGAGGACTTCACCGCCTGCCTCGGCTTCCACGTGGAAGGTGCGGACGAGAACCTTCTGCACATCGACGTCACGGCCTTCAAGCGCATGATTGAAACGGCGACGAAAGCCTTTCCGAACTTCAAGGCCACCGCCACAACGCTACGCGCGGCCAAGACGGCGACGGTCAACGACTGGGGCGCCATCGCGTGGGTGGACGGCAAGTTCTACGAGAGCCGGCAATATCCCGATTTGGAAATCCTCGACCGCGTCGGCGGCGGCGACAGCTTCGCCTCCGGTTTCATCTACGGCATGATGACCACGGGCGACGCGCAGAAGGCGGTGGATTACGGCGCGGCGCACGGCGCGCTCGCCATGACCACGCCTGGCGACACCAGCATGGCTACGAAGTCCGAGGTGGAGAAGCTGATGAAGGGCGGCGGAGCGCGCGTGCAGCGCTGAGTTAAACAATTTCGACAAATCAAAACGCCCGGCAGCCTCACGGTGCCGGGCGTTTGCTTTTTGAAACTTTCAGCTCACCAGCTTCCACCCCTCGCGATAGGTGCGCCGGAGGAATTGGTTCGCGGCTTCGTTGTTGGTGACTTTGCCGGTGGCGCCGTCGTATTCGAGTTTGCTGCCGGCGCGATAGGCGGCGAGGCCGAGCATCTGCTGTTCGTGCATCAATCCGCTGTAGTCGAAGTTGCACGAGGTGTGGTTGCGCTTCGGGTCTTTGCACGCGGCGAACCATTCCTCGACGAAGCCGCGCATGCTGGGCAGCACGTCCTTTTCCTCACGGCGATGGAAGTAGGTGAAGTCGGATTTGTTCCCGAGCGGGATGATGAGACGCTTCTGGAAGTCACAGATGAGATAACCTTCCGAGCCCGTGAACATCGCGCCGTGATCGATCTTGTGGAGGTCGATCCACTTCGACGGCGACTCGGGCATCGCGCCGCCTTGATACCACGAAACCTTGATGTCCGGCCGCCACTTGTTCGCCGGATGTTGGAAATGCAATGCGAGTTCAACGGGGGTGACTTCCAGGTTGAACGCTTCGCCTTTCGCTTCAGCTGACGTCGGCGTCGTGGCGTCGATTGCGTTCCAGAGCAGGTCGATCGTATGCGCACCCATGTCGCCGATCTGGCCGGTGCCGAAATCCCAATACATGTTCCACTGGAGGCAATTCATGCCCACGCCGCCAGCGAAGTATTCCGGGCTGTAAGGATGAAACGGCGCGGGGCCGAGCCAGAGATCGTAGTGCAATTCCGGCGGCGGCTCGCCCTGCGCGGCGGGATAGCCGTTGCGCCGCAACTTGCGATCGCCCCAGGCGCAGGCTTCTTCAAGTTGGCCAATGGCGCCGTCGCGGACCGCTTCGCGCACGCGGTTGAAATTCGGGAAGGCGTGGCGTTGCGTGCCAACCTGTGTGGCGAGCTTGTCCTTCTTCTTCAGATAGGTCTCGCGCAACAGACGGCATTCCTCGACCGAAATACCCATCGGCTTCTCGAGGTAGAGGTGCAGATTCCGCTTCATCGCCGCCAGCCCGATCATCGCGTGCGTGTGGTCGAGCGTGCAGACGACCACGGCATCAAGCTCCTTGTGATCGAGGCATTCGCGCCAGTCGATGTAACGCTTGGCGGCGGGAAACTTTTCTCCGGCGAGCGCGAGATGCTTCTCGTTCACGTCGCACAGGGCGACGACGTTCTGCGTCGCCAACGTGTTCCAATGCGCATTGCCGCGACCGTAAGCACCGATGAGTGCGATGTTCAGCTTGTTGCTCGGCGCATCCGCGCCAAAAACTTTGCTGGCGGGCAGGATGAGCGGGGTCGCTGCGGCTAGGGCAGACGTCGCGAGAAATTTTCGGCGGTTCATAGGCGGTTACACGTCGCAGATCTGGATGGATTGGCGCAATGACGCGAGCGCGTCCGCCCGCTTCGGCACGAATTCCTGCGCGACATAGCCTTTGAAGCCGGTGGCGATGATCGCCTTCATGATGCGCGGATAATTCAGCTCCTGCGTCTCGTCGATCTCCGCGCGCCCGGGCACGCCGCCGGTATGATAGTGGTCGAAGTATTGGTGGTTCTCCTTGATCGTGTCGCACACGTCGCCGTCCATGATCTGCATGTGGAAGATGTCGTAGAGCAGCTTGAACCGCTCGGAGCTGATACGCTTCACCAACTCGACGCCCCACGCGGTGTGGTCGCACTGATAATCCTTGTGGCTGCGTTTGCTGTTGAGCAGTTCCATGCAAAGCGTGACTTTCTTTTCTTCGGCGAGCGCCATGATGCGCTTCAGTCCGGTCGCGCAATTCTCCAGGCCTTTCGCATCGTCGAGCCCGGCGCGGTTGCCGGAGAAGCAGATCAACCGTTCGAAGCCCGCGTCCGCCGTCTCCTTGATACGTTGCTCGTAGGCTTGAACCAGTTTGTCGTGATGCTCGACGCGGTTCCACGCCTTGCCGATGCCGCCGAGGCCGTCGATCACCGGATTGAAAACCATGGAGCAAACGAGGCCGTGCTTCTTCACGGTTTCAAACTCGTTCGGCTGCAAAAGATCGATGGCAACCAATCCCATCTCCTTGCCGGCCTTGCACAAGTCATCGAGTTGGACCTTCCCATAACACCAGCGGCACGCGCTGTGGTTGATGTTGCCCTTGAGCTTGACGGGCGCGGCGTCTTCCGCGCGCGCGAGGCGGGGCAGGGTGCCGGCGCCGGCCGCGGCGACAACCGCGGTGCTGGCGATCTTGGAAATGGCAGAGCGACGTGACATCGGGGATTTCATGGCAGTTCTTTAGCCATGCTAGACGTTGTTTGCACGCACATATTCAGGATGATGTTTTTACCGCTGATGCCGTCGATTAACCCGCCGAAAATCGCAGCGCTGCTGGCGCGGTGGATTGCCATAGGGCGGTGGATTTGAGAAGGTCTCTGTCGGCGGCAGGATTCCGACGCCCGTCACCTGATTTCCGCAAATGAACTTAAAACCTATCATCACGGTGTTGGTCATGACTGTTGCCTCGGTCGCGACGGTCGTCGCGCAATCCTCCGACGCGCTGCTGAACAAGCTCGTCGAGAAGGGCATTCTCAACGCGGAAGAAGCGAAACAGCTGAAGGCCGAGTCCGACAAAAATTTTACCACGGCCTTATCCACGAAGAACGGCATGCCCGAGTGGGTCACCGCGCTGAAGTTCAACGGCGATTTCCGCGGGCGCTACGACAGCATCAACCCGGGCAACGACCTTGCAGTGGACCGCAGCCGCTGGCGTTACCGGGCGCGGTTCGGATTCGTGGCGACCATCAAAGATGATTTGGAACTCGGACTGCGGCTTGGCTCGGGCGGCATCGACAGCGGCGTCAGCACGGGGACAAGCCCGTTGGCGATGAATCAGACGTTTCAGAACAACGGCTCGAAGAAAGGCATCTTCCTCGATCAAGCCTACGGCAAGTGGTCGCCGCTGCACACCGCGGATTGGAAGGGCTCGTTGATCTTCGGCAAGATGGAAGATCCGTTCGTGTTCTCCGAAGTGGGGCAGGGGTTGGACTCGGATTACACGCCGGAGGGTGGCGCATTGACCTTGGAGCGCAAGTTGAGTGATTCGC
Organism: Verrucomicrobiota bacterium; assembly: GCA_041181065.1. GTDB lineage: Bacteria > Verrucomicrobiota > Verrucomicrobiia > Limisphaerales > DSYF01 > DSYF01. Next base: position 30,514 of record JBEGQI010000001.1, read on the forward strand.
AAACCGTGCGCTGGATCAACGGCGCGTTCATCCTGGATGAGATTTCTTCCTCGAGCGCCGACCCGTATCTCGTCGGCACGCAACTTCGCTTGGATTCGAAATGGAGCCAGCACGTCAGTTCGTCCGTGGGGGTGATGCTGTTCTCCTTCTCGAACGTGGACAAGTTGAGCAATGGTTCCGTGCCCAACGTCAACGTCGGCAACACGCGTTACATCCCGAGCGGCACCAATCAAGCCAACGCCATCCCGCTCTATCACTTCAACCCGATCCTCGCGGATGCGTCCGTGGGTTACCTGTTCGACCGCGCGCCGCTCTACAAAGGCGCGTTCCCCGTCAAGCTGGTCGGCACGTATCTCGTGAATCCCGCCGCACCGTCGAGCGCGGATAATCACGGTTGGTCCGCTGGCTTTATCCTCGGCAAGGCCGGCAAGCGCGGCACATGGGAATTCGATTACTCCTACAAATGGCTCGGCGCGAATTCCATCTGGGAGGAAGTGGTGGACGACGATTTCGGCGCCTACTGGGCCACGAACGCCGGATATAATTTCGATGCGAAGGACGCATCCGGCTACTTCACCGGCACCAATGTGCGCGGCCACGTGACCAAGCTTTCCTATTCGCCGACGGATTGCCTGACGCTGAGCCTCAAGTGGTATCTCACCTCGCTCATCAACGAACCGTCCGTTGGTCTCGGCGTGGATCGCGAGAGCCAGATCAACCGGTTCCAAGTGGACGCGCTGCTCAAGTTCTAGCGCACAGTCTGCGGAAGGGCAGGGCGCGTCGCTCCGTGCGCGACGTCGCAGCGCCAAGACCGGCAGACAGAATTAACCTGATGAACCGAATTCTAACGGCGGGCGCCGACGCTTCCGGCCTCATTCGGTGAATTCGGTTCATTCTGTCTCCTTCCTGATTTCCTGAGTTCCACATTCGCACCGTCTGCCAGCCGCGTGGCTTCGTCACACATTCGTAACATTCCTGCCGTTTGCGTGTAACCTCGATGTTTCATTGTGTCCCCGCAACGTAACCCGTGCATATCACACAATGACCAAACGAAACAAACTGACTCTGGCCGCCGCTGCGGTGGCTG
>JBEGQI010000002.1:0-3742 GCA_041181065.1 Verrucomicrobiota bacterium
TAGGTTTTCAGAAATGGAACCACCTTGCCCTCGAAGGTGTCAGCGGCCTTGGAAGGTAGGTTGCCGAGAAAGAAAAGGATAACAAAAACAGTCGTATTGCGCATGCGTAGGATTCAACCGCGGGCGGGAATGAATATTAGTTAAGATCCTCTATGGTACACAGGAAATGCAACGCTGACAAAAGGAATGTTTCTTTTACTCATACTGTTCTGGAAAGTGATTAACGCTAACTTTTATGGGTTCTTATTCCCTGCCAAGGCCTGTCTTTTCGGAGAACGCTAAAATCCAAATCAGTCCTATAATCGGAATCATTGCGTATGCGTTTTAGGCAGTATTGGAGATGTCCGCTGCCATGATCATAAATATGACCCGATTTCCTAGAAAGATTATTATCAGGTATTGGCAATCTTTGATGGAACTTCCAAGAAAGATTTGCCTCTGCAGCTCCCCGAGCGGAAACCTCTTCGTAACAACTCTCAAAAAGTCGCGCGCTTCAACTAAGTCGGCGCGGCTGTTAACTCGCGTTAAATCGTTGAATGATTGTGGTTTGCGGCTATGTCGCGGACTTGGACCGGGAGTTCGCGAACTGTTCCTCTCGCAGCCCGAAGGGAACGCTCCTCGAAACAGAGACATCGCGCGATGTCGCGCGCGTGTTAACCAGCCGGTTTTTTGTTCGAGGTGTGGCAAAAGCAACCGGCGGGTTAACAACTCGGCGCGAGCGCGGATCGATGGAACGAGCGTCGGAAAATGAAGCCATCGAAAACCGCGTTCCTTTTCGCTGGATCGCGTCTTCGCGGCGTGGTACGAAAACTTGTCCTTTCCTGATCTGGCAAGGACTTACGGAAACCGGTTCATGACAGCGATCTGGCGAAGCTTCTTGCTCGTTTTGGCCCAGGCGACGGATCGCGAACTGGCTCGGATGGTGGAGTATTTGAAGGCCGAGAACCGCATTTTGCGGTCCAAGTTGCCGGAGCGTATCGACGTCACCAATGCGGAGAAGCGGTAACTGATCAAGTTGGGCCAGAAGCTCGGCATCAAGCTGCGTGATGTGATCACGATCGTCACGTACCGCACGTTTCGCCGGTGGCTGAATGCGGGCGACCCACCGCCGGGCGAAGAACGATCGAGCAAAGGCGGTCGGCCCAAGACTCGTGTCGACGTCCGGGCACTGGTTTTGCAAATGGCGAGCGAGAATGGTTGGGGGTTCGGCCGCATCCTTGGCGAGTTGAAGAAGTTGGGCATCGGCATCGCGAAATCGACTGTCAAAGCGATTCTGCGGGAGAATGGATTCGATACGGGCCCAAACCGGGCCAGAGGGAGTTGGGCCGAGTTCGTCGAGCGACACGCCAAGACGCTGTGGGCTTGCGATTTCTTCCAGAAGAAGATCTGGACCACGAGCGGCTTGGTCGATTACTTCGTGCTGTTCTTTATCCACGTCGGTTCGCGACGCGTCTTTATGGCGGGCATGACGACCAATCCGACTGGGCCCTGGGTCACTCAGCAAGCCCGCAACATGGCGATGATCTTTCCCGACGAGGCCGATGAACCGACGCATCTGATCCGCGACAACGATCCGAAATTCACGTCGCGATTCGATGCCGTGTTTGAAAGCGAGAACATGGAAGTCGTGCGGACGGCGATCCGGGCGCCGAACATGAATGCGCACGTTGAGAGATTCTTGCAATCCCTTCAGCAAGAATGCCTCGATCATTTCGTCGTCTTCGGCGAGGATCACTTTCGTCATCTCATCAACGAATACCTGACCCATTACAATGGGCGGCGCCCGCACCAGGGGCTCGACAACCGTCCGCTCGACGGTCACTCATTTGAGTTGCCCACAGATTGGACGCATGCCGATCTCGAATGCACCGAGTCGCTCGGCGGCCTGCTGAAATCCTACCGCTGGAAAACTGCCGCGTAGAGACTTTTTCTCGATCGATTCACCGCGAGCCGCGCTCATGGTCCGCGCCCACTGGCATGACAACGCGCCGAAATGTCGCAATCGCTCGGCCGCGTCGGTATCCGCGACTTGCTCCGCGACATTGCGGTTCTTCTCTCGATCATCGAACCGTCGATTTTCGCTACTTTTCGGCTGTGACAAGTTTTTGCACCGGACGCTATGTTTCGCCGCTTCCGTGCGGCGACCAGGGGTGCTCATTGCCGCCCCCTGGACCCCTGGCTAGCCTCTCTCTGTTGCGTTTTGCCAGCGTTTTCGCCGGTTTTCTGTCGATGTCTCCGGCTACTGCCGACCGACCCGTCGGTGGCGGGGCCATGTTCTGGTCCGTCGCCATTCATTATCCGTCCAGCGGTCCGCCGCTTCAGGAAACCCCGGATTTCGCACGGTTGCCACTAAACTCCACGAAGAGCCATTATTACTTACTGATGCAATCGGGATTCGGTCTCTCGGGCAGCGTCGCCTTCCAGTCGAGTGTCCGTTTCGTAAGACGCTCGACGATCTCCGGATGAGCTTTTGCCACATCCTTCACTTCGGCCCGATCGTCACCGAAGTTGTACAATTCGACTCGCTTGGCGTCGTAGGTCATCACCAGTTTCCAATCGCCGTCGCGCACGGCGAGGTGCGGCCAACAGTCGGGCTCGGTTTCGTTGCCGCGCCATTCCCAGAAGATGGGGCGCGTGCGGGCGATGGCTTTGCCATTGAAGGCGTCGAGCACGCCCTCGCCATCGCTCTTGTAACCGGCGGGCAAGGTCACACCGGCGGCGGCGCAGAGCGTGGGCAGCAGGTCCACTGCTGTCAGCACCGTCTTGTCGTTCTTCGCGCCCGCAGGCGTGTGGCCGGGCCAGCGCACGATGAACGGCACACGCACGCCGCCCTCAAACAGGCTGCGCTTGCGTCCGCGCAGGCCGCCGCTGCTGCCGACGCTGTAATAGGTGTCGTAGCCCTGCACGTTCACCGTTTTGTCGTTTGCCATCGCCTTGCGCGTGCTAGTCCACTCGGGACCGTTGTCACTGGAGAAAAGCACGATGGTGTTGTCCTCGACACCGGTTTCCTTGAGCGCGGCGAGCACCTCGCCCACGTCGTTGTCGCCATCGGTGATGACGGCGGCATAGACCCGCTTCTGCTCGTCGAGGTGCTTCCACTGCTCCATGGATTCCTTGGTCGGCTTGTGCGGCGTGTGGCTCTCGTGAATCCACACGTTCAAATAAAACGGCCGCCCTTTGCTCTCGCGGATGAAGCGCACGGCGTTGTCTGCGGTCGCGTGGATGTCCGCCTGCGATTTCGCATCGCCAGGGCCGTTGAAAACCGCCGACTCGTCGAAGCCATACGCGCCCGGCAGCGGCGCGCCCGCAGCGCCCGTGTTCGTGAGATGCCACTTGCCGAAGTGCCCGGTGCGGTAGCCGGCGCTCTTCAAAAAGCGCGCAATCGTCGGCGCCTGTGGGTCCAGCCAGTCCGGCATGCCGCGCTTCCCATTCTCGCCCGGCGCGAAGTGTTGATGAATGCAGAACCGGGCGGGAACCATTCCCGTCATCGCAGCGGTGCGGCTTGGCGAGCACACGGGATTGAGCACATTGAACTGCTGGAAGTCCGTCCCCTCGCTCGCGAGGCGGTCTAGGTTCGGCGTCTTCAACCACGGATGCTCATGACACGACAAATCGCCCCAACCCCAGTCGTCGGCGAAGATGAAGACGATGTTGGGTTTTGTAGCGTCCGCCGCGTGAAGCGTAAACGCCGAGAGCAGTGTGACGAGAAGTGCGAACATGTGTTTCATGGTGAATCGGATGG
>JBEGQI010000003.1:0-15541 GCA_041181065.1 Verrucomicrobiota bacterium
CTTTGAAATCGAAGTGCCGCTCCGATGGCTCTCAATGTCACACTTTGAAATCTAAGTGCCGTTCCGACAGCTCACAATGCCATACTCCGAAATCAGAGTAGCCTTCCGATGCCCGCCGAAAGGCACCTCAAAACGACCCCCAAGCCATCCAACCCCGGAAAAACCCAACTTCAGCCACGAAGGTGGTCAAAAACAGCCAGAGGTAAGGCCATCTGAAAACGCCAACGGCGTTCAAGCCATTAGCCCGGGGTTGCGCGAATGCGCTACCCCGGGTGCGATGCATAAGCGATCACAACCCTGACGGGGTTGAATCCCGGGGGAGGAACGATTGCTCCAACCTTTTCAGGGTTGTGGGAAATTGGGGCGGCGAACCTAGGGTAGGCACTCCTGCAGACCGCCAAACCTTGGTCTAAGGATGAAACGCCGTTGGCATTCCAGCGCGAGGTGCTACAGAAAATAGCCCAACCATTCATGGCTGGGTTTTCGGTTCCATGACGGAAGAAGTCCCGTCAGGAACGACTGAACGGTTCTGCCGTCCCTGCCGGGACTAGAAATGGATGGGGACGCGCAACCCAGCGCTGAAGCGCTGGGCTATTTTCAACCGCCGCAGGAATTCGCCTCGACAGGCCAAAGGGCCGGGGGCAGTGTCGCAGGCGTGAAACATGATAGGCTGCCATGGGTGCTGCCCATTACATGTTAAGGCACATCACACCATGACTGTTTCAGTCCTCCAAGCTGCACTTCGCAGAGCGCAAATAAGCGAGGCAGTGTATTCCTTGCATGGCGGGCTTCCCAACGAGGCGTATTGTTTGGGGAAGACTCCGAACGGCTGGGAAGTTTATTACAGCGAGCGCGGCGGCAAGACAGCCCTAAAAGTTTTTTCGGAGGAGCATTTGGCGTGCATTGAATTTATTCGTCGCGTGCGACGAGATTTGGGAGTTGATTTGAGTTAAGACGACTTTGTCGCCTAATCCGCTCTTAGGCTGAAAGCACTCCCGTCCTCACCCCTTCCCCAACACCCGCGCGAGATATTTTCCCGTCTGGCTCCGCTCGCATTTCGCGATGACCTCGGGCGGACCTTGCGCCACGATCTGCCCGCCGCCCGCGCCGCCTTCCGGCCCCAGATCAATCACCCAGTCCGCCGTCTTGATGACGTCGAGGTTGTGCTCGATGACGATGAGCGTGTTGCCATAGACGCGCAGCTTGAAGAGCACTTCCAACAGCTTCGACACGTCGTGGAAATGCAGGCCCGTCGTTGGTTCGTCGAGCAAGTAGAGCGTGCGCCCGCGCGACTTGCGGCCCAGTTCGGCAGCGAGCTTCACGCGTTGCGCCTCGCCGCCCGAAAGCGTTGTCGCCGCCTGACCCAGCCGCAGGTAGCCAAGGCCGACTTCCGCCATCACCAGGCACGGATCGCAAATCTTCGGCACGGCGCGGAAGAACGTCACCGCCTCATCAACCGTGAGATTCAGCACGTCGGCGATGTTCATGCCCTTGTAATTGATCTCGAGCGTCTCGCGGTTGTAACGCTTGCCGTTGCACGCCTCGCACGTCACGTAGACCGGCGGCAGGAAGTTCATCTCGATCTTGAGCACGCCGTCGCCTTCGCACTTCTCGCAGCGTCCGCCCTTCACGTTGAAGCTGAACCGGCCCGCGTCGTAGCCGCGCACCTTCGCCGTCGGCAGCGTGGCGAACAGGTCGCGGATGACGTTGAACATGCCGGTGTAAGTGGCCGGATTACTGCGCGGCGTGCGGCCAATCGGCGTCTGGTCAATCACGATGACCTTCTCGTAACCTTCCCAGCCGCGCAGTTCGCGGTGTTCGCCGGGGCGCTCCTTCGAGCCGAAGAATTTCCGGAACAACGCACGCCGCAGAATGTCATCCACCAGCGTGCTCTTGCCGGAACCGCTCACGCCCGTGATGCACGTGAATGTGCCGATGGGAATGCGCACGTCGATGTTCTTGAGATTGTTCTCCCGCGCGCCGAGCACTTCCATCCAGCCGCGTTCGGTGGACGGCTTCACGCGCTCCTTCGGCACGGCAATAGAATCTTCGCCGCGCAGATATTTTGCCGTGAGCGATTTCGGATTCTTTAATAGCTCCGGCAACGCGCCCGCCGCCACGAGTTCCCCACCATGCACACCCGCGCCGGGACCGAGATCGAGAATCCAGTCCGCCTGACGGATCGTGTCTTCATCATGCTCGACGACGATGACGGAATTGCCGAGATCGCGCAGCCCCTTGAGCACCGTGAGCAGGCGGTCGTTGTCGCGCTGGTGCAGGCCGATGCTGGGCTCGTCGAGAATGTAAAGCACACCCACGAGACCCGCGCCAATCTGCGTCGCGAGCCGGATGCGTTGCGCCTCGCCGCCGCTCAACGTGCCGCTCTCGCGATTCAACGTGAGGTAGCCGAGCCCGACGTTTTGCAGAAATCCCAGCCGCGCGCGGATCTCCTTGATGACTTCGCCCGCGATCTTCTGCTGAAACTCCGTGAGCTTAAGCGTGGTGAAGAATTCGATGGCTTGGTCCACCGAAAGCGCGCAGACATCGGCGATGCTAAGGCCGGGGATGCGGGAAGTTTTCAGTTTCAAGTTTTCAGTGTTCAATCTTTCCGGCTGAACACTTGAAACTGAAAACTTGAAACCCTCGCCGCTTCCCAACGTCACGGCGAGTATCTCCGGCTTGAGTCTTCTTCCCTGACACGCATCGCAAAACTGCGGCGACATGACGGCCTTGAGCCGGTTGCGCGTGAACTCGCTTTCGCTCTCGGTGTAGAGGCGCTCCAAGTTCGGCACCACACCCTCGAACGGTTTCGTGAGCTTGCTGACCTTACCCGCGCGCCAGAAGTTGAAGTCCATCTCCACCTCACCCGAACCGTGTAACACGACACGCCGGAAGTCTTCCGGCAACTTCACCCACGGCGTCTCGACGCTCTGGTTGTAGTGCGCGGCGACGCCCTTGAGCAGGGCCTTGTAGTAAACCACCATGCGCTTTCCGCCGAGTCGCTTCCACGGCTGGATCGCGCCGTCCTCCAGTGACTTCTCCGGGTCGGGCACAATCAGCCCTTCATCGAATACCATCTTCTGCCCGAGGCCGTGACACACCGGACACGCACCGCTCGGCGAGTTGAAAGAGAAGTGTTTCGGTGTCGGCGGCTCGAAGCTCTTGCCCGTCGACGGACTGAACATGCGATTTGAATGAAGCGTTTCCGTCCAGGTGTTCGTCTCCGCAGCCGTCGGGAGTTGATGCAGCGTTGAGAAAACACCTTCGCCCCACTTCAATGCCGTCTCCACGGAATCCGCCAAGCGCACGCGTATCTTCTCGTCCATCACCAACCGGTCCACGACGGCCTCTATGGTGTGCTTCTTCGTCGGCTCCAGCTTTACGCGCGTGTTCGCCGCGAGTTCCACCAGTTCGCCGTCCACGCGCGCACGCACGAACCCTTCACGGGCGAGGCGCTCGATAACATCGCGGAACTCACCCCTCTGCTCGCGAACGACGGGCGCAAGAATCATCACCTTGGTTCGCGGCGGCAACGCCATGAGCTTGTCCACGATTTGCGTAGAACTTTGCGCCGAGATGGGTTCGCCGGAGTCCGGACAATGCGGCTGGCCGACGTGGGCGTAAAGCAGGCGCAGGTGATCGTAGATTTCTGTCGTGGTCGCGATGGTCGAGCGCGGATTGGAGCCCGAACTGCGTTGCTCAATCGCGATGGCCGGCGACAGGCCTTCGATATAATCCACCTCCGGTTTCTGCAACTGGTCGAGGAACTGGCGCGCGTAGGCGGAGAGGCTCTCGATGTATTTGCGCTGCCCCTCGGCGAAGATGGTGTCAAATGCAAGCGACGACTTCCCCGAGCCGCTCAGCCCGGTGATGACGACCAACTTATCACGCGGTATCTCCAACGTGAGGTTCTTGAGATTGTGCTCCCGCGCCCCGCCGATGCGGATGAAATCTTTGCTCATAGGCTGCGAATTTTGTCGCAAATCAATCGGGGCAGCTTGCGGAAAGCGCTGTCGGGTGAAAAGCGGAAAGCGCGGCATTTGACTCTGCAAGGAGGTTTTGCCAACGTCAGGCCGAAATTCAGCAAGGCCCTTAATTAAAACCGCCACCCATTTATGGCCGAATTCAAATTTGCCTGTCCGCACTGCCAGCAACACATCGCCGCCACGGAAGCCTACTGCGGCCTACAAATCCAGTGTCCCTCCTGCAACGGCAATCTGATCGTCCCCGGAACGCCCGCCGCTCCGGCTCCGGCGCCCAGCGCGCCGCCGCCAGTGCCTGCCCCACAACCTGGCGGCATGCGCATCGCACGCCCCAGCGAACCCGCCGCCCCACCAGCCCAAACCGGCCCGGCATGTCCATCATGCCGCACACCGATGCCACGCGGCGCGGTGTTGTGCACCAGTTGCGGCTACAACACGGTAACTCGTCAGCGGGTGCGCACCGGCAGCGCCGCAGCCGCGATCGCTTCCTCAGGTGAAGCCAAGTGGTATCAAACGCCGTGGCCTTACATCGGACTCACCGTTGTCTTGATTGGACTGTTTTACGCCCTGGGGAAAGTGAATCCGGCCTTCTACCTCGGCATTGCTGGCACGCTTGGGATTTACTTCCTCGTGGTGGAAATCCTGATGTTGATTTCTGCTTTCAAGGAAGGTGTCGGGACAGGGTTGCTCTGCCTTTGCATTCCGATTTACGCCCTTTACTACGTCTTCAAGGTTAGTGAAAACGACACGCTGAAAATCCTCTACGGATTCAATGTCATCATCTGGATCGCCTTGAAATTTATTGGCGCATTCTTGGGCTAAGTCTGACGAGCTATGTCGACCGCAGGTCAATCAAGTGTTCGTTGGTTAAGTGACTTAGGGGTCAGGAAGCCAGCTCACGCCTACTGGATCGGCAAGCATTGCACGGCATTGGCGTGGATTGGCCTGCTCGTTGCGCTGTTATCTCCACCCCAAGGTCTGGGTGTGCCGATGTGCTTTTTTGAATCAGCCACCCATGTGCCCTGTCCCGGCTGCGGCATGACGCGCAGCCTCAGTTGCGCCATTCGCGGCATGTTTTCGGAAAGCTGGAACTACCATCCTTTCGGCATGTTTATCCTCGCGCTGTTTCTCTTCACAGCTGCCCAAAGCCTTTTCCCCAAGAGTAAACGTGAACAACTCGCGCAGTTCATGGAGTCACATGCGCAGTTCTTCAACCGTTTCTACGCAAGCTTTGTGATCGCATTCATCGGCTTCGGCGTCCTACGAGCGTTGACGTATTGCGTGCGCCACCTCTGATCGCTTGCTCCTGCAGGCGATGGCACCGGTTACTTCGAACGCTTGGCTGTATTCGCGCCTTCACCCACGGACCACACCATCTCCGTGACTTCGTCCCCTGCACCGGTCTTGAATTCCAATTGCACGTCGGTAGTGCTGGCTCGGAATTGGGTTGGCGTCTCGGCGAAGAATGTCAGCTTCACGCCGCCGATGGTGGCCGTAAGATTGTCGCCATCGCGGCGGACTTCGATGTTGCCGTATTTGCCGACGAAACGCTCGAGCTGTTCCTTCGAAAGAGTGATTTGCGGTCTGACTGGCTTGATTGGCTGGGTGTTCGCCTTGTCCAACTCACGCACCCACACGTTGCGGAAGCGCACGGGATTGCCATGGTCTTGAAAGGCGATGGGCTGCTTCACAGGGTGCGGCGAATACGGCGCACGATTGATCCAACTGGTCGGCCCGGTCAGTTCGACGTTGTTCTGGATGAGCACGCCGTTCTGGAACGCAGTGATCCGGGCGGGTGAAAGCAACTTCCCATCAGCGCCAAAGCGGGGCGCGGTGTAGATGATGTCGTAGGTCTGCCATTCGCCGGGCGGGCGGCAAACGTTCACGAGCGGCGGATACTGACCGTAGATGGAACCCGCCGAACCATCGGCATAGGTTTTGTTACCGTAGCAGTCGAGCACCTGAATTTCATAACGGTCGCGACCGAAGAACACGCCGCTGTTGCCGCGGCCCTGTCCTTCGCCGTGCGCAGGCGACGGCGTAGCCCACTCGACGTGCAACTGGCAGTCACCAAAATCCTGCACGGTGCGGATGTAGCCACTGCCCTTCACACATTCCATGTAGCCGTCTCTGATGATCCACTTGGTCGGGTTGCCTTGCATGTCCGCCCAAGCTGACAAATCCTTTCCGTCGAACAACACGACAGCATCAGACGGTGCCGAGCCCACCTTTTCGGGCGTGCTCACTGCTCCAGGAGTCACCACCGGCGGCAACGGCCGGGCGCGATCGTGGTCAATCCAGTTGGGATCTGGCTGTGCGAACGTAGGCGCGCAAGACAGAAGCGTGGCAAGGGCAAATAGAGCGGATTTGTTTTTCATAGCGTGTCGCCGCCATTGATAACTGAGCGGCACCGGAAAGCCAAAAAGTTTCAAGCCGGGCCAACGCACTGCGTCAGCCCGGCTTGAACAAGCTTGAATCAACAATGACCGATCATGGCAGGTCGGTCGCGCCCATCAGGAAGCGATCGACTTCACGCGCCACGCCGCGACCTTCGTTGAAGGCCCAGACGACGAGGCTCTGGCCACGGCGGCAATCGCCGGCCGCGAAGACCTTCGCCACGCTGGTGGTGTATTTGTTGTGCTCGGCCTTGATGTTCGTGCGCGGGTCGCGTTCGACGTTGAGCGCTTCGAGGAGCGGCTGCTCCGGCCCAAGGAAGCCCATCGCGAGCAACACGAGCTGCGCCGGCAGGACTTTCTCCGTGCCCGGAACGTCCTTCGGCACGAACTGTCCCTTGTCGTTCTTCTCCCACTTGATCTGAACGGTGTGAACGGCTTTCACCGCACCGTTCGCGTCGGTCTCGAACTTCTTGGCCGTGGTCAGATAAACGCGCGGGTCGGCGCCATACTTGGCCTTCGCCTCTTCCTGACCGTAATCCATCTTGTAAACCTTCGGCCATTCGGGCCAAGGATTGTCCGCCGCACGGCTCTCGGGCGGCCGCGGCAGGATTTCAATCTGCGTCACAGATTTGCAACCGTGGCGGAGCGATGTGCCCACGCAGTCGGTGCCGGTGTCGCCACCACCGATGATGATGACGTCCTTGCCCTCGGCGGAGATTGGCGGCTTGGCGCCGTCGAGCAAAGCCTTGGTGTTGCCGTGCAGGAATTCCATCGCGAAATGAATACCCTTCGAATTGCGGTTCTCAATCGGCAAATCGCGCGGCTTGGTGGCGCCGGTGCACAGCACCACGGCGTCGAACTCAGACAGCAATTGCTGCGCGGTAATGGTCTTGCCGACTTCGCAATTGCACTTGAAGGCGACGCCTTCGCGTTCGAGCTGCTTGATGCGGCGGAGCACGACTTTTTCTTTGTCGAGCTTCATGTTCGGGATGCCATACATCAACAAACCGCCCGGACGATCAGCGCGTTCGAAGACGGTCACCCAATGACCCGCCTTGTTGAGCTGAGCTGCGGCGGAAAGTCCAGCGGGGCCGGAACCGATGACCGCGACCTTCTTGTTGGTGCGCTTCTGCGGCGGCTCGGGATTGACCCAGCCCTTTTCCCAACCGTGATCAATGATGCTGCACTCGATCTCCTTGATGGTGACCGGCGAGCCGTTCAAGCCGACGGTGCACGAGCCTTCGCAGGGTGCGGGGCAAACGCGGCCGGTGAACTCCGGGAAGTTGTTCGTCTTGTGCAGACGATCGAGCGCTTCCTTCCAGAGCCCGCGGTAGATGAGATCATTCCACTCGGGGATGAGGTTGTTGATTGGGCAACCGCTCGCCATGCCGCTGATGAGCCGGCCGGTGTGGCAATACGGAATGCCGCAATCCATGCAACGCGCCGCCTGCTCGCGCAGCTTGGCGTCATCCGCATGCGTGTGAAACTCGTTCCAGTCCGCGATCCGTTTCACCGCGTCACGATCGAGCGGCAGTTGACGTGCGAATTCGAGGAATCCTGTAGGTTTGGCCATCTATAGTCCTGTGAGTTCCGGGTTCTTCTGAAATTTAGCTGCCGCCGACGCGCGACTTGTCCTTCGAGTTGGCCTCGAACGCCGCGATCAACGCCGCTTCGCCCGCCAGACCGGCGGCTTGCGCTTCCTTGATCTTTTCCAGCATGCGCTTGTAGTCCTTCGGCAACACCTTGATGAACTTGGGCGAATACTTGTCCCAATCCTTCAGGATGGTCGCCGCGCGCGTGCTCTTGGTGTTGATCGCGTGGTTCTCGATCATCGCCTTGAGTGTCGCGAGGTCTTCCTTGTCGAGATGTTCGAGACCGACCATCTGCATGTTGCACTTAGTCGCGAAGTCGCCCTTCTCGTCGAGGATGTAAGCCACGCCACCGGACATGCCGGCCGCGAAGTTGCGACCCGTCTGTCCGAGCACGGCCACGATGCCGCCGGTCATGTATTCGCAACCGTGGTCGCCCACGGCTTCAACGACCGCCTTAACGCCGGAATTGCGGACCGCGAAACGTTCGCCCGCCATGCCGCGGATGAACACTTCGCCGCTCGTTGCGCCGTAGAGACAGACGTTGCCGACGATCATGTTCTCTTCCGCCACAAACGTGCTGGCTGCCGGCGGGAAGAGGATGAGCTTGCCGCCGCTGAGGCCCTTGCCGAAGTAATCGTTCGCATCGCCTTCGAGGGCGAACGTCATGCCCTTCGGCATGAACGCGCCGAAGCTTTGACCGGCGCTGCCCTTGAAGTTGATGAAGATCGTGTCTTCGGGAAGACCTTCCGCGCCGTATTTGCGCGTGACTTCGCTGCCAGTGATGGTGCCCACCACGCGGTTGACGTTGCGCACGGTGAGGTTCGCACGAACCTTCTCGCCACGTTCGATGGCGGGTTTGCAGAGGTTCAACAGCTGCGTCAAGTCGAGCGACTTGTCGATGCCGTGGTCCTGCGCCATCTGGCAATAGCGGCCCACTTCCGGCCCAGCTTCGGGCTGGTAAAGGATCTTGCTGAAGTCGAGGCCCTTCGCCTTCCAATGTTCAACGGCCTTCTTCGCTTCGAGCCGGTCCGTGCGACCGACCATCTCAGTGATGGAACGGAAGCCGAGTTCGGCCATGAGTTCGCGAACTTCCTGTGCGATGAACTTCATGAAGTTCACGGCGTGCGCGGGATCGCCGGTGAATTTGGCGCGGAGCTCCGGGTTCTGCGTAGCCACGCCCACCGGGCAGGTGTTCAGATGGCAGACGCGCATCATGATACAACCGAGCGAAACGAGCGGCGCGGTGGCAAAACCGAATTCCTCGGCGCCGAGCATCGCCGCGATGACGACGTCGCGACCAGTCTTCAACTGGCCGTCCGTCTCGACCGCGATGCGCGAGCGGAGATTGTTCAACACGAGCGTCTGGTGAGTTTCGGCGAGGCCGAGTTCCCACGGCAAACCCGCGTGCTTGATGGAGGTCTGGGGCGAAGCGCCCGTGCCGCCGTCGAAGCCCGAGATAAGCACGACGTCCGCGTGCGCCTTCGCAACGCCCGCCGCGATGGTGCCCACGCCGACTTCGGCGACGAGCTTCACGCTCACGCGCGCGTGGCGGTTCGAGTTCTTCAAGTCATGGATCAGCTCGGCCAAGTCTTCGATCGAGTAGATGTCATGGTGCGGCGGCGGCGAGATGAGACCCACGCCAGGCGTCGAGTGACGCGTCTTCGCGACCCACGGATACACCTTGGAGCCGGGCAACTGGCCGCCTTCACCGGGCTTCGCGCCCTGCGCCATCTTGATCTGGATTTCCCGCGCGTTGACGAGGTAATTGCTCGTCACGCCGAAGCGACCGCTCGCGACCTGCTTGATCGCGGAGTTCTTCGAGTCGCCCTTGTCGTTCGTCCAAGTGAAACGCTCGGGGTCCTCGCCGCCTTCGCCGGTGTTCGACTTGCCGCCGATGCGGTTCATCGCGATGGCCAGCGCTTCGTGCGCTTCCTTCGAGATGGAGCCGTAGCTCATCGCGCCGGTCTTGAAACGCTTCACGATGGAATCCACCGATTCGACTTCCTCGATCGGGATTGCCGTGCCGGGCTTGAAGTCCAACAAGCCACGGAGCGTGGCGATGTTCTTCATGTGGTCGTTGACCGCCGCGGAATAATCCTTGAACGCCTTGTAATCGCTGCTGCGAACGGCTTTCTGGAGCTTGTGCACCGTGTCCGGATTGAACAGGTGATACTCGCCGTCCTGGCGCCACTGGTATTGGCCACCCGCGTCGAGCGCGTGACCGTTGACCGGGCGATCGGGGAACGCATGGCGATGGCGAATCTCCACTTCCTTGGCGATCTCTTCCATGCCGATGCCTTCGACGCGTGTCGCGGTCCAGGTGAAATACTTGTCCACGACGGCCTCATTGAGACCGACGGCTTCGAAGATCTGCGCGCCGCGATAGGATTGAATGGTCGAGATGCCCATCTTCGACGCGACCTTGACCACGCCTTTGACAGCCGCCTTCACAAAGTTCTTGCAGGCGGTCTTGTGATCAACGCCAACGAGCAAGCCCTGACGAATCATGTCGTCGAGCGTCTCGAACGCGAGATACGGATTGATCGCACCGCAGCCGTAGCCGATGAGCAACGAGAAGTGATGCACTTCACGCGGTTCGCCGGATTCCAGCACGAGCCCGACGCGGGTGCGCGAGCCTTCGCGGATGAGATGATGATGCAGGCCGCTGACGGCGAGCAGCGCCGGAATGGCCGCGTTGTCCTTGTCGATGCCGCGATCGGAGAGGATCAGGATGTTGATGCCTTCCTTGATCGCCTTGCTCGCGCTCTTGCACAGGTCGTTCATCGCCTTCTCCAACCCCTTCGCGCCCTTGTCCACCTTGTAGAGGATCGGCAACGTGACGGATTTGTAGCCCGGCTGGTTCAAGTGCTTGAGCTTCGCGAACTCTTCATTCGTGAGGATGGGCGACTTGAGCTCGATCAAATGACAGCTCTCCGGAACCGGGTTCAACAAGTTCTTCTCTGAACCGATGGTCGTCTCGGCGCTGGTTACAATCTCTTCGCGGATACAATCAATCGGCGGGTTCGTGACCTGCGCGAACAACTGCTTGAAGTAATTATAGAGCGGCTGCGATTTATTGCTCAGCACCGCGAGCGGCGTGTCGGTGCCCATCGAGCCGATGGCTTCGACACCATCGCGCGCCATGGGAACCATGAGCATGCGCAAATCTTCGAACGAATAACCGAACGCCTGCTGGCGTTGCAACACGGTGTCGTGACTCGGCTCCGGTAGCTTGTCGGCATCAGGCAGGTTGCCCAGTTCGAGCATGTGCTGGTTCAGCCACTGACGATACGGCTGCGAGTTCGCGATCTCGTTCTTGATCTCTTCGTCAGAGACGATGCGGCCCTTCTCGGTGTCGATGTAGAACATGCGACCGGGCTGCAAACGGCCCTTTTGCGCGATGTTCTCCGGCGCGATGTCCAGCACGCCGACTTCCGACGCCATGATGACGTAATCATCCTTGGTCACGTAATAACGCGACGGGCGGAGGCCGTTACGGTCGAGCGACGCGCCGATGCGCACGCCGTCCGTGAATGCGATGCACGCGGGGCCGTCCCACGGCTCCATCAAGCAGGAATGATATTCGTAGAACGCTTTCTTCTCGTCGCTCATGGACTCGTGATTCGCCCACGGCTCGGGGATCATCATCATCATCGCATGCGGCAACGAACGTCCCGCCAGCACGAGCAGTTCGAGCACGTTGTCGAACATCGCCGAGTCGCTCCCGTTCGGGTCCACGATGGGCAGTATCTTTTTGATGTCGTCGCCGAACACGTCCGTCTCGAACAACGACTCGCGCGCGTGCATCCAGTTGATGTTGCCGCGGAGCGTATTGATCTCGCCGTTGTGCGCGATGTAGCGATACGGATGTGACCGGCTCCAGCTCGGGAAGGTGTTCGTGCTGAAACGCGAGTGGACCAGCGCGAGCGCGGTCGTCATCTTCGGATTATTCAAATCCGGGAAATACTTGCCGACCTGCTCGGTCAGCAGCATGCCTTTGTAAACGAGCGTCTGGCTCGACATGCTGCACACGTAGAAATACTGCGCGCCGTCGAGGGTCGAGCAACGAATCTCATTGAACGTCCGCTTGCGAGCGACATACAGACGACGCTCGAAGGAGAGCGTATCCTTGATGCCTTCACCGCGGCCGATGAACGCCTGGCACACCGCGGGCTCGGCAGATTTAGCCGTCGCGCCCAGCGAACTGTTGTCCGTCGGCACCACGCGCCAGCCGAGAAACTCAAGCCCCTCGGACTTGACGATCTTCTCGAACGCCTGCTCCAGCTTGCGACGGAACTTCGCGTCCGGCGGCATGAAGAGCATCGCCACGCCATACTGGCCGGGCGCGGGCAGTTTGATGCCCTGCTTCGCGCACACTTCGGTGAGGAAATCGTGCGGGATCTGGATGAGGATGCCCGCGCCGTCGCCGGTGTTCACTTCGCTGCCGCAGGCGCCGCGATGATCGAGGTTGTTGAGAATCTGAAGCCCCTGCTTGACGAGATCGTGCGACTTCTTGCCCTTGATGTTGGCAACAAAGCCGACGCCGCACGCGTCCTTCTCGTTACGCGGATCGTAAAGACCCTGCTTCGGCGGGAAATCCAATCGCGGACTGCCCGAATTCATTTCGTTCCTATTGGTCATGTTCATGACTAACTGGTCTGGTATCACCGGCTAAAATTTTGCGTATATCCGGGCAGCCTGCAACTGCTCGACTTTTGGCCTGTTGGTATCACTCCTGAATGAGGACCGCGCCGCCCGCGCAAAAAGCGGGCACATGAAACAGCCAGCGAGCCCCGCTGTCATGCAAAAACTTGGGCATTTTGCCGGGCTACCAACTAATGATGCGAAGCGAAAAACAGGCCCAAACTCATCCCACCATCCGACCAGCGCAACTGCGGGCCCATTTATCAGCCGTTAAAATCTGTTCCAAAGTCGGCTGCGGCACCACGCGATGCTCCGTCATCGTGCGCCGCACGGTCTCGGTGATCTGCGGGAAGTTGATTTTCCGGGCGACGAAAGCGTCCACCGCCACTTCATTCGCGGCGTTGAACACGGCCGGCAAAGTCCCGCTGACGTCTCCCGCCTGCCGCGCTAGTTCGATGGCGGGGAAACGCTCCACATCCGGCTCTTCAAAGGTCAATGAGCCGATCTTGGGAAAATTCGTCTGCACGCGATCACTCTTGGCGCGGGCGGGATACGTCAGCGCGTATTGGATCGGCAAGCACATGTCGGGCGTGGAAAGTTGAGCGATGAGCGAGCCGTCCACGAACTCCACCATCGAATGCACAATGCTCTGCGGATGCACCACCACACCGACACGCGCCATCTCAATGTCGAACAGCCAACGCGCCTCGATCATCTCCAGCCCCTTGTTGAAAAGCGTAGCGGAGTCGATCGTGATCTTGCGGCCCATCACCCAAGACGGATGCTTGAGCGCACGTTCGAGGGTGATTTCACCAAACTTCTCCTTCGGCCAATCGGCTTTGTTGCGGAACGGACCGCCGCTCGCGGTGAGCCAAAGCTTGCGCACGGAATTGGGCGACTTGCCGTCGAGACACTGAAAAATCGCCGAGTGCTCGCTGTCCACAGCCAGAACTTTCACGCCGTGACTGCGAGCTTCGTTCATCACAATCTCGCCGGCCATGACGAGAATCTCCTTCGACGCGATCGCGATGTCCTTGCCCGCGCGAATCGCCGCCAGCGCTGGCTGCAATCCCGCCGTGCCCACGATCGCGATCAACACGATGTCGGCCGACTTCATGGTCGCCAACTTCATCAATCCGTCGTTCCCGGAATACACCTCTGCCGCCGTGCCGAGCGTGTCGCGCAGTTCCTTGGCTTTCGCAGGATCGGAGATGGAAATGGCTGCAGGCTGGAACTTGCGCGTTTGCTCCAAGAGCAATTCCGAGTTGTTGCCCGCAGCGAGGCCCACGAGGCGAATCTGGTCCGGCAGATCTTCCGCCACCTTGATGGTGCTGGTGCCGATGGAGCCGGTGCTGCCGAGAAGGACGACGTTCTTCATTGAGATCAAGGATGCGTGAGGATGTGCCGCAAGTAGAGATACATAATCGGCGCGTTGAACAACAAACTGTCGAGCAAGTCGAGGATGCCGCCGATGCCAGGGAACAATCGGCCAGAATCTTTCAAGCCCGCCTCGCGCTTGAAGAGCGATTCGATCAAGTCGCCAATTACCGCGCTCACGCTCAGCAACACGCCAAGGATAATCGCGTGCAGCGTGTTCATGCCCGTCATGTGGGCTTGGGCCAGATGCGCAAACAAAACACTGGCACCCGTCGAAACCACGATGGCGCCGCCAAACCCTTCCCACGTTTTGCCCGGGCTGATGCGCGGAATCATCTTGTGCTTCCCGATGAGCGAGCCGACCGCATACGCACCCATGTCGCTGAACTTGGTCACGAGGATGAAGTAGAGCACGAAGAACGTGCCATCACCGGGGTTCAGTCTGGGGAAGAAATTGATCTGCGTGATGAAGTTCAACAGCCACGGGACATACATCAATCCGAACAAGGTGGTTGAAATCGCCACGATACCCGCCGTGTTGCTCTTGGAAACAAACTGTCGCACACACAACCCGAGCACGAACAGGATGAGGAAACACGTCTCGAAGTCGTTCGCACGCGAAGGCGAATCGTAGATGCCGAGCTTGCCCGTGCAGTGGAGAAAGATTCCCAACGTCAGCAACACACCACCGGCAATCCCCCACCCTTTGAAGCAATGCAGCCCGCGCTTCAGCGCCATGTCGTAGAACTCGATCAAGCCCGCCACCGACAGCAGGGTCATAATGGCGAGGAAGACATAGTCCGAGATGAAGCGGTTGCCAGAGAACAGCGCCCCGATGACGATGGCCCAAAGCAGCAACGAACTGGCCAGCCGCCGCACAAAGACTTTGGCTTTGCTCGGTGCAGCTGGAGCGGCAACAGGTTCGTTCGACATGCGGACAGTTTGGAAAAGGCCGCGCCGCGCCGCGAGATTTTTCAGCAGCATCTAAGCGGTCCGCCCCGCTTCTTGGACGCGAATCAGTTTTCTGAGCGCGATCAAACCAACGGGTGCCACCGTGGCCGTCAGCGCAACGAACAACCACATCGTTCCGGAATCACGTGGACCAGTTGCCGGACAATACCTCGCCAGCAACGTCCCCGAGAATGTCCCGATGAGCAGCTTCGCCAGCAGGAACGGCACATACGAAAGCGCGCCGTAGGAAGCCTCCTGCCCTTTGGGTGCGATGGCCGAGGCGTATTCGTAAACGCGCGGCGAATAGAAAGCTTCGCCAAACGACAGCACCACGACGTAGATCGCGATCATGACGTAATAGGGATGCACGTCGCCTTTGAGTCCGAGGTATCCGTGCCCGAGCCATTGACCGAACAATCCATCGGCGAGCGGCTGAAACCAAGTCGTCGGCAACGCCATGATGAAGACCGACGCCGCCGATAGGATGCCGCCAAGCGTCACCATGCCGTAGGCCGGAAACCGTTGCGTCAGCGCGCCGACGATGGGCACCAGGACGATGATGCACATGGCGTTGATGGCCCAAAGTTTTCCGACGGGC
>JBEGQI010000004.1:0-10020 GCA_041181065.1 Verrucomicrobiota bacterium
TTCTAAAAATTCCAAGAGAAGCGTTACACCGCGACGAAGAGCGGCAAGCAGCTCGTTTACATCCTCACCCGCGTCGAGGAAGGCGGCAGCAAGGGCGTCGGCTTGATGGCCATCGACCTCGCGACCGGCGACACTGCGGGCCAGGTGCTGCTCAAGGACAAGGATCCGGAATATTCCGTGGACGACGTGATGGGCCGCCTGTTCTACGTTAGCGGCAAATCCGAGATATCCGCTTACAACCTGCGCTAAGCTATAATCGTTTCACAACGCGCGGTGCGACCCGTTCGCATCGCGCGTTTTGCTTTCCAATGGAGCCGCCCGGCGCCGGCTGCTACAGTGCGTGCGCAATGGCCAATCCCGTTGAAGATTTCATCCGCCACACGCTGACCAGCCTCGACGACAACACGTTCGTCCGACTCATCCTCAGCGGCGGCAACGGCGACGAGGGCGCTCCCAAGCGCATCCTCGCCCGGCTCGTGAAGCTGCGCGGCGAGCCGCACTTGTCCGTCACGTTGCGCCACGCGACGAAAGACGTGACCAAAAACCTGAAGCCGCCCGAAGTCGCGAAGTGGCTGGAGTTCCAGCTCAAGGGTAATTTCCGTAGTGCCCTGCTCGGAACGACGGTGCGCGAATGGCAGTTGAATTTCCCGCCGGACAAGGAGCCCTGGCTCATCAGTCACAAACCCCATGCGAAAGCGGCGCCGTCCCGCGAGCACGACGAAGCGAAGCAAACCTGGCTCGATGCGTCTGCCCGCGACTGGCTGTTCGGCCTCGGCATCTGCGACGAAAGCGGGCGCGTGAATCCGAGCATGGCCGACAAGCACCGGCAGATTCACCGCTATCTCGAAATCCTTTCGCACCTCGCAAAAGATTGCGGCTGGGCGCCCGACGGCGCGAAGGAAGTCGGCGAAGCGCAGCCCGTGCGCCGGGTCTGGATGGAGGATGAGGCGCCCGCCTCCGTGCCCGATGCTCCCGCGGCAGCGGAGCCAGCCAAAACTGAATCTGCAAACACCCTCACCATCGCCGACATGGGTTGCGGCAAAGGCTATCTGACCTTTGGCGCCTGGCACATGCTGTGTCGCCGCTGGCGGATTCCCGCGCGCGTCATCGGCGTCGAGACGCGGCCCGAATTGGTGCGAAGCATCAATGACGTTGCGCGTCGCGTGGATGCGCCCAGCTTGGAATTCATCGCAGGCAACATCGCGTCCGTGGACTTGCCGCGCGTCGATGCGCTCATCGCCTTGCACGCGTGCAACACCGCCACCGATGACGCCATTCGCCGCGGCATTGAACTGGGCGCGAAGCTCATCGTCGTCGCGCCGTGTTGCCATCAGGAGGTCCGCCCGCAACTTGGCAAGCCCGCGCCGCTCGCGCCCGTGCTGGAACACGGCATCATGGCCGAGCGCATGGCCGAATGGGCCACGGACGGCCTCCGCGCACTTTTCCTCGAATGGGCCGGCTACCGCACGAAGATCATCGAGTTCGTTTCCTCCGAGCACACGGCCAAGAACCTTATGCTTGCCGCTGTGCGCGAGCGCGAGCCTTTTACCAGCGACACCGCGCGGGAAAAGATCCTCGAACTGAAAAAGTTTTTCGGCATCGAACGGCACGCGCTGGATGGGTTGCTCGACAAATCCGTTCCATGAACTGGTCTGCGATTGATTGGAAAGCACTGGAGCGTTTGCGCGCCGCATTTCTCGCGGGCACGGCGGGCGACGATGACTATTGGCACTGCGAATCGGACCTTGCCAGCTACGACGCCACCTTCGCCCAACGCATCGGCTGGAAGTGGGATTACGTGCTCGCGGAACTCCAGCGGCGCGGTTGGTCGCCGGCGCCGGGCACGTTGGTGGATTGGGGCTGCGGCAGCGGCATTGCCCATCGCGCTTTTCTAGATCACTTCGGTGCAAATGATTTTTCTGAACTGCGATTGAACGATCGCTCCACGTTGGCGATGCGCTTTGCCGAGCGGCGGGCGAAGGAAAAATATCCGGGATTAAACATCCGCGCCGGGTTGAACCAACCTGGCGAAGGCGAAAACCAAACCCTCCTAATCAGCCACGTGCTGACCGAGCTGCAGCCGGCCCAAGTGGAATCGCTCGCCGATTTCGCCGCCAACTTCACGAGCGTGCTCTGGGTGGAACCTGGGACTTACGAGGCCAGCCTCACGCTCATCTCTGTGCGCGAGCGTTTGCGTGGCAAGCTCAATGTCATTGCGCCTTGCCCGCATCAGGCGCGGTGCGGGATTCTAGCGCCAGAGAACGAGCGGCATTGGTGCCATCACTTCGCCGAACCGCCGACGGAAGTTTTTACCGACGGCAACTGGGCCAAGTTCGGCGAGCTCGCCGGAGTTGATCTCCGCAGCCTGCCGCTCAGCTTTCTCGTGCTCGACCGCCGCCCGGCTCCTGTCATGCCACCGGGCGCAACGCGAATCATCGGTCGCCCGCGGTTCTACAAACCCCATGCGCTGCTGCTGGGCTGCGACGAATCGGGCGTGCGCGAGCGGGAATTGACCAAGCGCGATCTGCCGGAGGTTTATCGCAAGTTGAAGCGCGACGATTGCGGCTCGCTCCAAATCTGGCGTTGCGACGATCGCGGACGCGTCACTTCCGCCGAAGACTTTCCCGAGTCGGGCCAATAAAAACCGGACGGCATTGCTACCGTCCGGTTCACAGATTCAAGCGCGGCTTACGATTTCCACTTCATGTCGGCCACCGTGCGGCCAGCGGGAATGAAGGGCATGACGTGCTCGCTGTAAGGTGTGCAGACGTCGAGAACGTAGGGCGTCTTGGCGTCGATCAGGCGTTGCAACGCGGCCTTGAGATCGCGCTTATAGATGACGCGCTCGCACGGGACGTTGAAGCTGTTGCAAACGCGGACGTAGTCAGGATAGACCTGCGCGCGGTTGTCGGGGTTGCCGAGATAGGTGTGGCCGCGGTTGCCAGCGTAGAAGTTGTCCTCCCACTGCACGACCATTCCGAGGTGCTGGTTGTTCAGGATGATGGCCTTCGCGGCAATCTTCTCGACATTCGCGGTGGCCAGCTCCTGGATGTTCATCAAGAAGGAGCCGTCGCCGTCGATGTCGATGACCTGCTTGTCGGGATGCGCGACCTTCACGCCCAGCGCTGCCGGATAACCGAAGCCCATCGAGCCGAGGCCGGAGCTGCTGACGAACTGGCGCGGGAACTTGCAAGGATACCACTGGCCCGACCACATCTGGTGCTGACCGACACCGGTGGTGATGTAGGCCTCGCCCTTCGTCATCTCGTGGAGCATCTGAATGACCATTTGCGGCAGGATGACCTGGTCTTCCTGGCCTTTCATGTGGTCCTTCATGTGGTCGCTGTTCGCGATCTCGGCGGTGATGCCGTAGGTGAACGGCGCCTTCTTCTTCCACTCTGCGATCTGCGCGTGCCACGCCTCGAATTTCTTTGTGGCTGGTCGCTTGGCGAGGTGCTTGTTCAGGCGCGTGAGTGCGTCCTTGATGTCGCCGACGACGGGCAGGTGCGCGCGCTTGTTCTTGTTGAGTTCCGAAGCATCCACGTCGATGTGGACGATTGTTGCGCCCTTGGCGAATTCACTGAACGCACCGGTGACGCGGTCATCGAAGCGCACGCCGAACGCGAGCAGCAGGTCGCAGCCATCCTTCAATTTGACCATGGGATCATTGAAGGTTTTGCGCGGGGCATATTCACCGTTCACAGCCCAGTTGGCGAAGGCGGCACCATGCATGCCGAGCCAGCGCATCGAAAGCGGGTGGTCTTCCGGGAAAGCGCCGATGCCCATGAACGTCGTTGTGATCGGGATGTTGGTGGCCTCGACAAATTTTTTCAGTTCCGCCGCCGCGCCGCTGGTGATGATGCCGCCGCCGCAATAAAGCACGGGGCGCTCGGCCTTTTGGATGAGGCCGATGACTTCATTGAGCGCGAGTTCATCCGCGAAGATGTCCGGGTTGTAGCCGGGCAGACCCGCGCGCATCTCTTCATGCGTTAGCCAGACCGGCTGCGTCTTGGCCTGCTGCACGTTCTTCGGCAGATCAATCACCACGGGGCCGGGCCGGCCGGACTGCGCGATGTAGAACGCTTCCTTCACGATGCGCGGCAGGTCGTTGATGTCGGTGACGAGATAGCTGTGCTTCACGATCGGCAGCGTGACGCCGATCATGTCTGTTTCCTGAAACGCGCCGCGTCCGATCATGTTCTGGTTGACCTGGCCGGTGATGGCGACGAGCGGTGTGGAATCCATGAAGGCATCGGCGATGGCGGTGACGAGGTTGGTCGCGCCGGGGCCGCTGGTGGCCATGCAAACGCCCGCTTTGCCGGTGGTGCGGGCATAACCCTCCGCGGCGAAACTGCCGCCTTGTTCGTGGCGCGGCAGGATGGTGCGGATCTTCGACTTGGTGAGCGACTGGTGGATCTCCATGCTCGCGCCGCCGGGATAGGCAAAGATGACCTCGACGCCTTCGCGTTCCAGCGCCTCGACGAGGATGTCTCGTCCGAACATCAACGGGCCGACTTTGCTGGACGCGGGCTTGGCGGCGGCGGTTTTCTTCGATTTAGCGGATGCTGCTTTGCTCATGTTTCTTTCTTTGTTTGATGGCCGGCGAAGTCTGGGCTGATTGACAAAAAACCCACGACCGTTGCCAGCCGTGGGTTCTTGTTAAAACTTGGTTCAGTCTCGACAAGCACCAGCGGCGGCGCGGGTAACTACTACCAGCACGAGCACGAGGTTTACTTGTCGAATATTGCCGAACATCGGGGCGAAAGCTAGGAAATGGTGGGCAACGGGTCAAGACGGTATTCCCGCCGCTTAAAAACCCCCCGGTCAGAATCACTTCAACTCCCAGCGCTCACGCCAGGGAATCTCGACCTCATCCGGCCCGGCAACCTTGAAGGGCAGCCAGACGTAGCGGGAATCGCTGAGTTGGTCGGGATTCCAACGGTCGGCCATGAAGATGAACTCGCCCGGCTTGCCCGGTCGCGGCAGGACGAAGGTGCTCTGCGCACCGAACGTGGTCTTCGCTTCCGCACCACGACACGGGTTGCCCAACATTTTCCAAGCCCCGAGGATGTTCGTGGCGGTGGCGCAATCAGCTTCGTTAGGTTTCCAACCGTTGCAGGCGGAGGTGACGAGGTAATAGCGACCCTCGTGCTTGAACGGCGCCGGGGCTTCGCGCATCTGGCGCACGAGGATCCGTGCCCAAGTCTTCCCCTCGACGGCGGGTTCTTCCGGTCCGGTAAAGTCGGCGTTCAGGCGCACGACATACATCGTCCAGTTGTCCTCCGAGGCATAGAAGGTGTAAGCGCGCCCGTCGTCGTCCACGAAGAGATTCATGTCGCGGAACGTGCCGCCGAACTCGTGCTGTCGTGTTGGGCCGTTGGTGTCGAAATTGAAATTGTTGGTGATGGGACGGATGGCGTGGAGAAAGGTGAACGGCCCGACTGGTGAATCGCTCGTGGCGATGCCGGCGCGCGAATAGGTATAACGCCCAGCCTCCAGATGCATCCACATGACGAACTTCTTGGTCGCGGGATTGAAGATGACCTTGGGACGTTCGACGAAGTAGCCGCCGCGCCGGGCATTGAAACCAGTGGCTGACATACGGGGCAACGCATCACGGGACAACGCTACGCCTTCACGCTTCCAGTCGCAGAGGTTGGTTGAGGAGTAACAGGAGACGACACCGCGACCACCCGGCGTGCGGTCTTCGCCATACCAATAGAACACGTTGCTCCGTTGCAGCACGCCGCCGCCGTGGGCTTGGATGGGTTTGCCATCGGTGTCGCGCCAGAGTTCGCCGGGACGGATGGCGTTGTCAGCGAAGGAGGTGGCGCAAAAGATGCCAAAAGCCAGCGGAACAAAAATGCGGTGGAGCCAGTTCATCGGAACACAGACCGGAGCGGCGGCCGGGCTATTCAGTTGGAGTTCACCCATCGTGCGCGCCAACCGACACGCCATGCGGTTCACTCCTCGCCGAACTTGCTGGCGACGAGTTCTTCGATGGCTGCCAGCGCAGCGGCAGCGTCGGGTCCCTGACAGATGATGAGTAGTTTGCTGCCCGGTCCGGCGGCCAGCATCATCAAGCCCATGATGCTTTTGGCATTGATGGTCTCGCCGTCCTTTTCCACGAACACATCGCTCTTGAATTTGTTCGCGGTCTTCGCAAACACGGCGGCGGGCCGGGCATGGATGCCCAACTTGTTCACCACCGTGATCGTCTTCGAAATCTTATTGGCGCTCATTGCCGGCGGTGTGAGTAACGGAGAGTGAACGGGTTGGCAATCCTAGAGCCGGATACAATCGGCACGAAAGCATTCCTTTACGCGCGGCTCAAAGGGGCTGCTGAACCTTCATCCGCGCCACGAGCCGGTCGTTGAAGTCCTTCGCCGGGTTGTGACCGTCCTTGCGCAAACGCGTGTGGAACGCCGCCACCTCGATCAAGCCCGCCAGATCCCGGCCCGGCCGGACCGGAATGATCATGTGCGGGATGTCGATGCCCAGGATCTTGATGTATTGCTGATCGAGGCCGAGGCGGTCCACGTCCTCTTCCTGATTCCACGCTCGCAAGGTGACGACCAGATCCACGCGCTTGTCTTTGCGGATGCTTTTCACGCCGAACATCTGCGCCACATCCACGAGCCCGATGCCGCGGACCTCCATCAAGTTTCGCGTCAGGTCCTTGCTCGTGCCCATCACCTTCTTGCCGTCCACCAGTGTCACAAGCGTGATGTCATCCGCCACGAGGCTGTAACCGCGCTCGACCAACGCCAGCACGCTTTCGCTTTTGCCGATGCCGCTTTCGCCCTTGATGATCACCCCGACGCCGAGGATGTCCACCATGCTGCCGATCTCCGTGCCGCGCGGCGCGAACATGGTTTCCAGCGCGATGGTCGCGGTGTTGATGAACTTCATCGTGATGAGCGATGTGGTGAAGACTGGCACATCCGCATCTTCCGCCGCCTTGAGGAATTCCTTGTCCGGTTGCAAATCGCGGCTGAAGACGCAGCAGGGGACCGCGAAACGGAACAGGCCCGTGAACCGCTTGGTCCGTTCCTCCTTGGGCAACGAACGCAGGTAGTAATACTCGGCGTTGCCGAACACCTGCACGCGTTTCATCGCGAAATATTTCGTGAAGCCAGTCAACGCAAGGCCCGGACGGTTCACTGTGGGCTCGCGGATGATGCGCTTGAGCCCTGCGGCTCCGGCCACCAATTTCATCTCCAGCTTGGTGGCGTGCTGCGTGTAAAAGCTCTCGACCGTTACGGTTTCGCGTGTGGTGGCCATGGTGTGTGTGGGGTTTGGTTCTGAATCGGCAGGATCACATGTTGAACTCCGGCCCGAGATAGATCTCGCGTGCCTTCGGATCGTTCACCAGCTTTTCGGCATCGCCCTCGTAAACAACCTCGCCTTTGTGGATCAGGTAGGCGCGGTCCACGAGTTTCAACATCTCGCGGGCTGAATGATCCGTGATCAAGATGCCGAGACCACGATCCTTCAAGCGGCGCACGATCTTGCTGACTTCGTATTGGGCGATGGGGTCGATGCCGGCGAGTGGCTCATCGAGCAACAACAGCTTCGGGCTCGTGACCAGCGCGCGGGTGATTTCCAACCGCCGCTTCTCGCCGCCGCTGAGCGTGTAAGCCTTGCTTTCCGCCAGCCGTGTAAGATCGAGCTCCTCCAAAAAATATTTCAGCCGAACCGCCCGCTCGGCCCGGCTCAGCTTGCAGGTCTCCAGGATGGCCAGAATGTTTTCCTCCACCGAGAGCTTGCGAAACACGCTCGGCTCCTGTGTGAGATAACCGATGCCCAGCCGTGCGCGTTTGTGCATCGGCAGCGTCGTGATGTTCTGGCCGAAAAAATTCACCGCGCCGTCATCCGGCTTCACCACGCCGACCACCATGTTGAACGACGTGGTCTTGCCCGCGCCGTTCGGCCCGAGCAAGCCGACGATCTCGCCGGCGTTCACGTGAATGGAGACACCGTTCACCACGCGCCGGCCCTTGTATTCCTTGACCAGTTTGTCGGTGGCGAGCAACACGCCGTTGGTTTCCGTGGCGCTCATGGATTGGCGGGTTTCGGTTCGCTGACGGCGTTCGTGCCCACGCTGTTGGTCGAGGACGCTCCCGGGTTGCGATAGACCATGTGGATATCTTCACCGGTCAGCACTTCTTTGGCGATGTCCCAAATCAGCTTAGTGCCGGTGGTCTTGCCTTGTGGCGAGGTCAACACCGGCGAACCGCTCAACTCCAGCAATTCATTCGTGACGCCCGTTTCGATCGAGTAAGTGTAAACCGCCCGGTCCGCTGTCGCGTAGTTCGTCGCGCCCTTATCCGGGATGAGGATCACCACATTCGTCTCGGCGATGATCGAATCGACGCGATTACCCTTGTCCGGCAGCTTGGCGGTGAGGAACTCGCAGGTCATGCTCACGCGCGGGTCGTCGACCTTCACCTTCTCGCGGTAGATGGCGGTGCGCGACTTGAGGTCAACCCGCACCGACTTCGCGTCGATGTGCGTTTCGACTTCGCTGCCTTTTTTGATCAATGCCGCCGTGTCCGCCGCGCGCAGCCACAGCAGCGGCGACAGCAACACGGTCAGGGCCAGCAGCCCAGCGCCGTTTTTCAGATTCAAATTCATGGCTTGTTCGTGTTTGCGCCGAGGTCACGGATGACCGTGCGGACATTGTTGGAAATCGTCAACGACTTGTTCGTCAGTGTCACACAAAAACCGGTGCCCTCGATGCGGAACCGCCCGTCCGCCGTGTGCGCCTTCACCGGGCCACCCGAGCTGGCGGTGCGCGCCGCGTCGTCGTAAATGCAATCGGTTGCATCCACGACACCTTCCGGCTCGCCATTTTCGCGGAACGTCTCGATGTGCAGGTTCTTGATACGATACCGGTTCGCGCCGTCCGGCACCACCTCCGCGCCCGTCACCAAGGTCCGCAGTTGCGCCTGATTCGGCGGATCAAAAAAATCCGGGAACCTCATGTTCGAGCCCTTGAACGAAATCGGCTGCGCCCCCGGCAACAACGCCGCCGCGCCCAACGCCAGCACAACGAACCCGATCGCTTTGACGCGAACCGCGCGCTTTCCCCATCCGTGGTTACTATATCCAGTCATTTCGCAAACGCTTCAACCGTGGTCTTCCATTTGCCCTGCGCCGATAAAATTTTCTCGATGATTTCGCGCACCGCACCGCGACCGCCCTTGGCCTTGGTGACTAGGTGCGCCTCGGCTTTCGCGACCGGGCGCGCATTGGCGACGGCCACGGCCAGCCCGACCTTGCGGAACACCGCGATGTCGATCACGTCATCCCCGACGAAACAGGTGTCGGCCCAAGTAAGACCGCACTGGGCAATGATCTGTTCAACCGCCTCGACCTTGCCGTGCTTGGGCTGCGCGAGGAAATCGATCTTCAAATCCGCCGCGCGCACCTCCGTGGCCGCCGAGGGGCGGGCCGAAACCCAGCCGACCTTGATGCCGTTGTGCCGCAACATCACGATGCCGAGGCCGTCCTGGATGTCGTATTGTTTCAGCTCGATGCCTGGGCCCATGATGACGGTGCCGTCGGTCATCACGCCGTCCACGTCGGTGAGGAACAGCTTCACGCGGCGGAGTCGGGCGGCGAGGGAGATGGATTTGGGCGTGGGCATAATGAATGCAGGCTGTATTTACTTCTTCCCTTTCTCTGTGACCAAGCGCAATTCGGTTAAGACGCGTTGGCCCGCGTTCCACATGGCCGAACACTTATCAGTGCGTTTCTCCAACCCGCTTAGTTCCGTGTCGATGACTCGAACTCCTTCAAATCCTAAAAGATAAAAACGAACATGTTCTAACGCGGGGTAAGGGAAATCGTGCGTCGGCCCAGCGGCGTCATACAAGTTTTGAGCTTCTTTCACGAAGTTGCTGGACGCAGCACGAACAGTTTCATGTCCGATGCCGCCTAGAATGCCAAATGTGGAAGTCGTGTAGAGACTCGCGTGTCCATCACACATGGAAACGATGGTGGCTGTGTGACCTT
>JBEGQI010000005.1:0-17397 GCA_041181065.1 Verrucomicrobiota bacterium
ACTCCTTCCATCCCCAAGGAGTCTGCGCTTTTTCTAATCTCTTTGATCCGCCTGCATTTTGCTTGATTGATCGCATGGTTACTCATTCCATTTCGCAGCGCCTACATGGGAAGGTTAAATCTTCGATTATGAAATTCGACTTCATTAACAATTTGTCCAAAGCCCAAATCTCCCTGGGGACGGAAGGCACGCTGGGATGCG
Organism: Verrucomicrobiota bacterium; assembly: GCA_041181065.1. Taxonomy (GTDB): domain Bacteria; phylum Verrucomicrobiota; class Verrucomicrobiia; order Limisphaerales; family DSYF01; genus DSYF01. The sequence continues at coordinate 202 of JBEGQI010000005.1, forward strand.
CCATTTCTCGACAGCACGTATTGGCACCGAAAGCAACCACGCCGATTGGCTTACATGAGCAGAAGCTCGGAGGTCGCGTTTCTTTGAAGAAACACCATTTCCACGACCACCAACGGCGATTCGATGAATACACTCTCGCCTTTTTTGAAAAGGATCACGACTTGATTGTCCTTTCCACCCCCGAAGATTTTAGCGCCACTCGCGGGATTGCGGACAGCGAGTTTCCCCAACTCTCAGAGGGTTGCCTGCAACTCGGCCACACTTACGGCACAATCACAAAGTCATGGTTTCGGAATCCCGTTCCACAGCCGTCTAGTGGCAACGAGCAATTTCGTAACTTCGAAGGTATCCATCTCGTTTTTGGGGTGTGCTCCTATGTCGCAATTCCTGAAACACGTTCTCTGCGTTTCCTCTTGCACTTGCCAGATATGGAACTGCCATCGGGCTCACCCGTGTTCGACACTGGAGGCAAACTCTGCGGCTTGATCAAATATGGGTTTCGCCACGACCGATACGATATAAGCGACAAATCCGTGTCGGGCACGTTCGAGGTGATACCAGTATACTGGAACCTGCCTAAAGTTCCTCAACTAGACGCCCCGAAGTAGACGCCCGAGTAGCACCCTACAACCCTCTTAACTTCCTCACCCTGAGCTCGCGCGCCTTCGTCGCCAGCAGATACCGCAACGCGTCGGCCCGTTCTTCGGTCCCCGCGAAACGGTCACTAATGAGCCTTTAATTCACCTGGCTGGCCCGCAGACGCATCGCAACCATCGACCCGCCTGATTCCGCTCGCCAAATAGGAAGTGGCACTGCCACCTCCGGTCGGGGGGGCGGGAAGGCGGCTCGGGCCTCGGCGATCCCGTGGTGAGTTCGGTTACGGTCGGCGAGCGGGCAGTGGACATGGCAGCGGCAGGCCTGTGCTGCGCGTGACAATGGTGACACGCACTCCCTTGGCGGGCTGACGGCGTTGTGTCGGGGCGGCTTGGTTGTCGTTCGTGTTCAGTTTTTTCCGTTGTGGTTCCCGCCCTTGCATGGCGCGGCTTCCCGGCAGGGGGGCTGCGTGGTGCCCTCCGGAGATTCCTCCCACGGCCCGCCCGGCCGCGCCGCGCGGTTTCATGAAAGGGCGCAAGCCCACAACTAAACAAAAACATATGAACGCAAACATCCTTAACACCATCGCCGCTCCCTCCGTCACCATCGCCGTCCGCAAGACCGCCAAGGGCGTCGTCCGCTACATCGTCACCATCGCCACACGCACCAGCGCGCAGGTTTACCCCTGCAACACCATGGCCACCGCCCTCAAGCTCGCCGAGCGCGTCGTCACCGCGTTCACCACTCCCAAGACTCCCGCCGCGGCCCAGTAAGCCGCCTTCCCACCTCACCCCCGGACCTCCGGGGGTTTCTCTTTGCTCGCTGCCTACCGCAGATTGTTCGGCTACCACGGTAGCCGTCCAAGGTATCCTCGACGGCGTTCACTGCTTGGCTGCTGTCCACCGTGGTGGACAGTGCTCTCATCCGGTGCACTATTGGACTACTCTTGGGCCACCGTCTCCGGCCAATCCGTCCAACTCCCGTCCTACTCTTGTATAACCGTCAATGCGCCGCCCGGCAGAAACAGCATACTCCTTCCCTACTTTTACCCCACTGTTGCTACCGGACTTGGGATACTCTTGGGCTCCTTTTGGTATACCAGCAGCCTGGCTGTTCGTGCAGCCAACTCCAACCTCGCGGGTGACGTTTGGCTACCATGGTAGCCGACCTGGTTGGGAGCTTGTGGCCTCTGGCAAAGCAGACACACCAAGACTTTCTCGCGTGCGTAGTTGAGCGCATTTTGTGAACGTGCTCGCTCTGGCTAGTTGCGTGACGGATTTGCTCGGCTGACCTTCGCCCGGAACTCCTTGTCCTCCCGCGGCACGCACGTGTTCCAGCGGAATTCGGAGATGATGCCGCGCCCATAGCACAGCGTGCAGTGATCGGGGAGCTGGCCCTGGCAGGTCGGGCACACGGCGAACGGCCGCGCCCGCTTGATGTCCGCCCAGGCCTGATCGAGTTGGGAAAGAGCGGACGAGAAGTTGATCTCGGCGAACAAGATGTCCTTGTTCTCTTGGGCGCTGCGGAGCGCGCCCTTCACGCGGCTGAGGATGGTCAGCAGTTCCTGCACTTCATCCGCCCGCTTCCATAGTGGGATCAACTGCGTCGGCACCGGATGACCGGTGGCATCCAGCACCGGCGCCGGCGGCGCCGGCATTGGCGACCGATGAATCGGGGGCGGCGGCAGATGCCGCCTGATTTCCGCCGCCGTAACCGGTTTGCCCTCGTCCACAATCGTCTGCACGATGCCAGCCCGCTGGTCGGGCTCGAATCTGCCCAGTTGCCGGGCGGCAGCTTCGTCAGGAATGTCAACACGTGTTGACATTTTGACTTCGGCGGCGCCCATCAATTGATACGCCCGTTGCCGCGTCCACCCCCACTTCGCGCGGCAATACAGCTCGAACGTCCGGTGTTCGGCCTTGTAGAGCCTCAGGTCGCGGATCTCGGCCAGCGCAAGGCCCACCTCCACAAAGGTCTGCTGACCGCGCGCAATGGTCTGTTCCAGTTCCGTCAGTCGCTGCGCTTCGGCAACGCTCAAGGTTTCAATGTCGTTCTTCATAACCGGCGATTTGGTTTTCATTCGATTCTCCCTCAGTGTTCTGGTCCCGCGTTCACGGTGATCCCTCGCCGGCGGGACATTGACGGCAAGGAAAATTTCGACTTCATGGGGACTTGTTTTCTTTCTATTCTTAAAGAGTGTAAAGCTGGCTCTCCGACCAGATTTACAACGTTGTTAGGCCGCTTTACATCGTTGTTAACCGCCTTTACATCGCCTTCCGTCGATCTTTCTCCTGGGATTCGCAGCGCAGCAATCGGTAGGCGGACGGAACCCGGAAATTCTGCGAGGTCCTTGAACGGTGGATTTCCACGAGCCCGAGACCATCCAGCATCTGCAGGGCCTTGAATACGGTGGGCCGTGACAAACAGCATTTGCCCGCAATCTTGTCCATCGATACGAGGAACTCCTCGCTCCGCTCATCGCTGGCGATCTCACACAACGCGCCATAGACCAAGAGCGCGATCTTGGCCTCTTCGCAACGGGTCCGGATCTTTTCGAGGGCAGCCTTTTCGGCCCAGCACCACGGAACGCAGTCCTTGATGTCGCGCGTCTTCATCCGCACCTCGCAATCCTGAACCCAATCCACTGGAACGCTTGTAGGTTCATGGCCTCGTTAGTTGTTGCTGAAGTTCTGATGCGGCAGCGTCGCCGCCGGCAACCGGCACGGCAGCGTGCGGCTCTGGAGAAACTTCTCCACCGCTGCCACCGAGTAGTAGACCGGACCGCCGCCGCGTTTCGCGGCGGGGTTCGCCTTGAAGCGCGGGATCCGCGCGTCGTCGAACCAGTCGCGCAAGGTTTCGTGACGGGGCGGGGGATCGAGGTAGGCGGGAATCAGCGTTTTAACCAATAATTCCAGCGTGGCCAGCCGGGCGGAGGGAGTTGGATTGAATTTCATAACACACCGTAAAAATACATGTGTCTCCATTCCCGGCAATTCCATTTGACATGTTTAAAACACATAGGATAGGTTTCCGCATGAGAGTTTCACCCTTGCGCCATCCGCTCGCCATCCTCCGGACGATCATCCGCCTGACGCAAAAGGAAATGGCCGACTTGGTTCAGCGTTCACCCCGCACCATTCAAGCCATTGAACTGGGTCAGCTTCCGCTCAGTGAAGAGCTTGCCATGGTGATCGCCCAGGAGACGGGAATTGATGCTGGCTGGCTCTTGGAAAAAAACCCCGCCACCCCACCGCGCAAAGGCCTGACTGCGGCGCAACTCGGGAAGGCCTCGGGCCCTTACTCCCTGGATGATTATGAGGCGCACCGATCGTTGATGGAATCAGCCAGCTCGGCCTACGAACTGATGAGCAACGACCTTAGCCCCCTCCAAAAAGTTTCTGCCATCATGGCCAAAAAGGGTCCGCCCGAAACACCGACCATGGCCACCAAAAAAACCCTGCTGGATCGGAAATATGCGGCCCAGACTGCTCAGGACCACCAAACGATTGAAGCCTTGGACCGCCTGCTGACCCGGACGCTCGCCACCAAATCCAGCGACATCATCCGCTGGAAAATCCGGCGCTTGCTACAGGCCCTCGCCGATGAAAATTCTGTGACGCTCGACTTCAGACCCTCGCGGAAGGAATTTCTCACGCACGTCCACCGTCGCATCAAGCACCCTGATCGCCGCCGCTAGCTCAGGAAAGTGGATTGGTTGTCCGCCGCCTTCATAGAAACTTGAGCCCAATCTGCGTGCCCCCAAGTAAGTGTGCCTCCATGCATTGGTCTGCAACCGCCAGTAGTTCCAAATGGTCTATCAAACAAGCAACCCAACCGACACGCCGAGTTCAAGGCCGGCGCATATCAGCCTTCGGCCGCAGCGCATAAAACTTTTCCGTGTCCGTGCTGCTCACGCGCCCTTGGTAGTGCTTCTTGATGATCGCCTCCGAGTTTCCGAACTGCTCCGCCGTCCGACCGTAACTACCCGTCTTGCGGAAGTAGTGTGAGATCGCCGTGTGCCGTAGAACATCAGGCACCCATGGCTTCAAGTTCGGCTTCTCCTCAGTCTTGGTGCCGTAGCCAGCTTGCTCGCGGATTTGGCGCAACTCTACATCGTAGGTTTGCCGGTAAATCTCCCCAGCGCGCCGGTAATGCTTCAACCAAGCTTTCAGCGTCGGGCAAATGGCCACAATCCGGCCCTTGCCCGTCTTTGTCTGCGCTCCCATCAACCGGATTTCCCCATCCGTCAGGTTCACTTGATCCCAGGTCACACGCGCTGCTTCGTGCGGCCGCAACCCGCCGAACAAACACAGCGCCAGGTAAGGTGCCAGCCGACCCTTCTCAAAACATTCCGCAGCCCGCAGCAAAGCGGCACAATCTTTTAACGGCAACACCACCGGCTCACGATCTTCGTCCGCGACCAGCCCCTCGATCTCCACGGCATAACACGGATTGTTCACCGCCCAGTGGCGCTTGCCTTTCATGCACCACGTGAAGAAACTCGAAACCGCGCGGCAGTAGCCGTCCTTGGTGTTCGCGGAAACGTTCTGCTGCGCGAGATAATGCTCGATATGCTCCGGCAAAACATCGGTCACCCGCACGTTGCCTGTGTTGCGCACAAAGTGCGACACGCGCGACCGCAGATGATTCTTCGTCAGCGGGCGGAGATCTGTGGTGGTTTCCAGCCAGGCGGTGTAAGCAGTAAGCGCCTCATCCAACCGTGGCGACTCCTTCACCGACGAAGGCTTGCCGGTGCGCAGCCAGTGGTCCACGGCGGTGATCAAGTCCGCATCCTTGTCCAGCCGTTTGAACGCGGCCTCGGCAATGGCGACCTGTTCATCAGTCAGGCGCGTGGCCCGCAAGGCAGCGGTCCCGTTGGCGGCGTGAAACTCTCCTTCCAATTCCGTATGCCGGAACTGCGCCTCTTGGGCATCAACAAAGTTCTCGCGGATACGTTCGCCATTGCGCCGCGTGCCGGTGACGCGCCAACTGGCGGTGCCGGTGCGTGGATTTGTGAACGGCAGAATCTTGAATCGGGCCTTGGGCGCTCTCATTGCCCGGCATTGTATCTGTTACAAGCGCCATTGACAACCGAAAGGCAACCAAAGTCATAAGGGGCATAATATGCCAACAAAGAACAAAGTAATACAAATCCCTTTGGGATTTTCCGTATGGCTTCAAGTGCATTGTCCGTAAAAGGGGGGGGGCAGTCCTCTCTACTCACCTCCGCGGCTCTGCGTCTTTGCGGTTCATCTTTTCAGGAGAGGAACAGGTCAGGCCCATCTTTGGCGTCGTTCGGCGGGAGCCTCCCTTTGCCGTGACCGCCCTTCGGATCAGCGTCCATCAGCGGAGATCAGCGGTTGAACCTCGGCATCCCTCCGCCTCGGTGGCCCAATCCGTGTCCCTCGGGCTTCGGTTGCCCACTTCTGAACAAGGGTTTCCCTTCTCAGAGATGCAAGTGTTGCGGTCTCAGCAGAGGTTGTCGTGGTCTCAGCAGAGCTTTCCCGGTCGTGCGCAAGACGTGGCCACTGCTAAACAGGACGTGTCGCGGTCTAAACAGAGGTTTTCCGGTCATGAACAGAGCTTTTCCTTCTCACGGCGGCGAGAGTTGCGCTCTAAACCGGGGTGGTCGCGGCGTCCGCAGCGGGTGTCATGGCAGCCAACGCGGGCGGCGGGGTGCCGAACGCGGTGCGCGGCGAACACAACACGGTCCACCGCGAAACAACCCGGATGCACTGGCTCCTTTTGGCCCCTGTCTTACGGCCCGTCGGAACCGTCGGGGAGTTTGCCCTGCCCAAAGCGTCGTCCGGCAGCCAAGGTCGCGCGGCGGTTGTCATTGCCGGAGCCAGTGTGGCGTCGGCTGCGTTAGCGATTCGGCTTTCGGTGGGCGGTCGTTTGGGGTTTGCTGCGGGGGTGATTCGGGTGTTGAACATCGAGGCGGATTTCCCTTCGCTGGATGAGGCGCGTCGGCGCGTGGCGGAGGAGATCCGCCGAGCGAAGCGGGAGGGCGTGCGCGTGCTCAAGGTCATCCACGGCTACGGTTCGAGCGGCAAGGGGGGGACGTTGAATCACGGGTTGCGGAAATCGTTCGCGCTGCGGAAGCAGGAGCAGGTGATCAAGGATTTCGTGCCGGGAGAATCGTTCGAGATCTTCAACGCCACGACGCTCGCGTTGCTGGAGGCGTTCCCGGCGTTGCGCGGGGATCCGGACCTGGGTCAGGCGAATCTGGGCATCACGATGGTGTGGTTGAAGTGAGGGGGCGGCGGCGTTTCTGCTTTATCTCCGTGCGCGGCTGCGTTACCCAGTTTGTATGAAGTTGGAAGCCCACGGCGATATCCTGCGTGTCACCGGCTTGAAGGAATTGGATGTGACCAATTCCACGGAGGTCTGCGCGAGCATCCGCGCGGCGTTGAATCCGGCGCAGAAGAACATCGAGATCGATCTCGCGCAGATGAACTACCTGGACAGCTCCGGCCTGGGGACGTTGATCGCGCTGCACAAGACGGCGTGCAGCCGTGAAGGCGTGGTGCGTCTGCTCCATCCCGTGCCCGCCGTGCAGGAAGTGCTGAAGTTGACGCGGCTCGGGCGCATCTTCGAGATCAGCAAAGCCTGAGCATGAATCGCCCGCGCGGAACCAGCCGGCCAGCCGTCCTCCGGTTGACGGTTCCGTGTGACCTGGCAGAAGTCCGCCCCCGTTCGCAGGAGGTGGGCGCATTTCTCGCTGCGCAAGGTTGCGATGAGAATGAATTGATGTCGTGCAGCCTCGCGCTCGTTGAGGCGGTGAACAACGCGATCCGTTACGCGCCGCCGGAAGCGCAGGGGCAACCCGTCATCATCGAGGCGCTGACCACGGACCAGACGATCGAGTTTCGCGTGACGGATCACACGGCAGGCTTTGACTGGCCGCAGGAATTCAACCTCCCACCGCAGGACAGCGAATCGGGACGCGGGCTTTATCTCATCCACACGCTGAGCCACGAGGCGAACTACCTGCGCGGGCGGGGCCAGAACGTTCTGCATTTCCTGCGACGGCGTTCCTCCGCCCCGCTCGACGTGCCATCGAACACGCCGGAGGAAGTGCGGCTGCAACTGGCGGAGAACGACCGCGTCATCACGCAGATGGTCGAGGAGTTGAGTTCGTGCTACGAGAGTCTGGCGTCGATCTTCCGGCACAGCCGCACGTCGCCGGAGCCGGGCCGGTTGCAAACGTTCGCGCAGAGCTTGCTGGAGGAACTCACGCAGATCGTCGGGGCCGACTGGTTCCTGCTGCGGCTGGCGTCGGAGGACCACGCGCAATTGGATGTCTTCGCCGCGTCGGATGTGTCGTTGCACCTGGCGCCGCTGCCATTGATGTCGTCGCAGCACATCTGCGCGGAACTCGAGGCGGCGCTCACGCGGCAGGAGGTGTGGTTCGACACCCGCACGCCAGGGAGCACGATCGATCCCATCGCCCGCGCACGCCCGGCCACGCAGGGCGTGGTGCATCCGTTCTATGCAGGCGAGATCCTGCTGGGCACGTTGACCGTCGGCCGGAGCGTGTCGCAGTCCAGCGTGCTGGATCCGCAGACCGCGACGGTGTTCACCGCCGGTCAGGCGAGCGTCATCCGCACGCTCACAGACTTCCTGGCGATCCAAGTGGTGAACGCGCGGCAGCACGAGGAACACATCCACGCCCATGCGTTGGCGCGCGAACTGGAGATCGCCAATGAGATCCAGCGTTCGCTCGTGCCGAAGAACCTGCCGCACGTCCCCGGCCTGGACCTTGCGGCACATTCGGAGAATGCCCGGCTCGTCGGCGGCGATTTCTACGATGCCATCCGCACGGGGGATTCCAGCGTTCTGCTGGTGGTGGCGGACGTGATGGGCAAAGGCGTTCCCGCCGCGATGTTCGCCGCGATCCTCCGCACGTCGCTGCGCGCCGCGCCGGAGGTGTTGCAACATCCGGCGGAGTTGTTGCGCCGTGCGAACAATCTGCTGTTCGATGAACTGTCCACCGTGGACATGTTCATCACCGCGCATCTGGCATTGGTCGATCCGCGCACGCGCAGCCTGACGCTGGCGACCGCCGGCCATTGTCCCCTGCTCGTCAGCACGGATCGGGCGCCGGGCTTCGCCGCGTTGGCGTCCGAAGGCTTGCCGCTCGGCATCAAGCGCGACACGACGTTCCCGGAACAGACGCTGGAGCTCGGCGAGAGTTACCGATTGCTGCTCTACACCGACGGCCTGAGCGAAGCCCTCGACGAGAACGGCGCGCGTTACGGGCAGGAAAACCTCGAATGCTGGTTCGCCGCCACGGTCGGCAACTGCCGCACGGCGGATGAAGTGCGTTCCGCGCTCATCCAAGAGATGCAGCGACACTGCGGCCAGCGTTCCCTGAACGATGACCTGACCTTTCTCACCGTGACCAACAACCCTGAAACCTGATATGCCCGCCAAAGTCCTGGTCGTTGACGATGAACCCTACATGCACGTGTTGCTGCGGCATCACTTGGTGCGCCTGGGGTTCGAAGTGCTCAAGGCGGAGAACGGCCATGAGGCGGTCGAGATCGCCGCGCTCGAAAAACCCGCCGCCATCATCATGGATGTGATGATGGAGCAAATGGACGGGCTCGCGGCGTTGAAGCAATTGAAGTCGCTCGACGACACGAAACAGATTCCAGTGGTCATGATCACGGCCAACGCGCATCACGTGACGCGCGAACTCGCCGAATCCTCAGGTGCCGCCTTGTTCCTGACGAAGCCTTTCAGTCCGACGAAGCTGATGCTGGAGATTCAGAGATTGGCGCAGCCTGCGGGCAACTGACTTCACCGCGCCTTCAACATCGCCTCCGCGTGCTTGCGGGCAGCTTCGCTCTGACCACCCAGCATCCGCGCCAGTTCCGCCACGCGCGATTTTCGGTCGAGCAACGTCAGCTCGGAAATCGTCCGTCCTTCTTTCACTTCCTTGCTCACCACGAAATGCGCATCCGCCGAGGCCGCGACTTGCGGCAGATGGGTGATGCACAAGACCTGACGCTTCGCCGCGATCTGCCGCATCTTGTCGCCGACCGCGTTGGCGGTTTCGCCGCCGACATTCGCGTCCACTTCATCGAACACCAACACCGGCACCTCATCCGCCGCCGCCAGCACCGTCTTCAGCGCGAGCATGACGCGCGCAAGTTCGCCGGAACTGGCAATGGCCCGCAGCGGGCGCGCCGGCTCGCCAGGATTGGGTGCGAACTGGAATTCAATCTCGTCAAAGCCGGAAGCGTTGGGAGTCGCGTGTGACTTGATCTCCGCATCCGTCAACGTCGTCAGCTGCACGTCGAGCCGGCTTTGCTTGAAACCCAGATCTTCCAACTGCGCGGAGGCGGCCTTGCTCAACTTCGGGATCACCTTCTTGCGTTTGGCGGACAACTGCTGCCCCGCCCGCAACAACTCGGCGTCCAGTTTTGTCAGCGACGCGTTGAGCCGCGCCAACTCGGCATCCCGCGACTCGAGCGATTGCAGCTTCCGCTTCGCCTCGTCGCCGAACGCGATGACCTCCGGGAGCGTCGGGCCGTATTTGCGCTTAAGCGATTGCAACACGTTCAAGCGCTCTTCCAGTTCCGCGAGCCGCGCCGGGTCCACGTCCACTTTGTCCGCGTAACGGGACAGTTCGGATTGCAGCTCACGCAAATTCGCCGTCGCCTGCTCGTGCAAGCTCACCAACGTCTCCGCGCCCGGATCGATCCGCTGCAACTCCTGCAACGTGCGCCCCACAATGCCCGCCTCCGTGAGCACCGAACTGTCGCTCTCGGCCAGCAAGTCGAGCGCAGCCTGGCTGAGCTGCAGCAGCTTGGCGCCGTTCGCTGAACGCCGATGTTCCTCCTCGATCTGCGCATCCTCGCCCGGTTGCAGGCGCGCGTCGCTGATCTCGCGCACTTGGAAGCGGAGCAAGTCGAGTTGCTGCTCATAAGTCTTTTCATCGACGACGAGCGACGCTTTTTCCGTCTCGATCACGCTGCGTTTGCGGACCAGTTCGCCAAAAGCCTCGCGCTCTTCCTGCAAGCCACCGAAGGCATCGAGGATCGCCAGTTGCCGCGCGGTGTGCAGGAGAGACTGATGATCGTGCGGCCCGTGCATGTCCACCAGCCAGTCGCCGATGGACGCCAGTTTGTCGAGCGTGGTGGCGGAGCCGTTGACGAACTGCCGGTTTGCGCCCGCCGCGGTGAACGTGCGCTTGAGGACGAGTTGATTTTCCTCGCACGGTTCGAGGCCGTTCTCGTCGAGAAAACATTTGAGCGGCGCGCGCAGCTTGCTGACATCGAACACCGCCTCCACCGAACAGGCGTCGCAACCGCTACGGATGAGCGTGCGGTCCGCCCGTTCACCAAGGACGAGGCTGAGCGCGCCGATGAGGATGGATTTGCCCGCGCCGGTCTCGCCGGTAATGGCGTTGTAGCCCGGCTGCAATTCCAACGTCAGGTCGGCGACAAGAGCGAGGTTTTTGATGCGCAGGGTGCTCAGCATGGTTACAGTTCGCGCGAAATCTGGCGGCTGACTTGCCGTTGGGCAAAACATTTCGCGATGGCTTTAGAATTCACATTCCTCGGCACTGGCACTTCTCAGGGTGTTCCGCTCATTGGCATGGATTATCCCGCCGAGTTCCTCGCCAATCCCAAGAATCACCGCACCCGCCCGTCCATCTACATCGCCACCGAAAAGACCAAGCTCGTCGTGGACACGACGCCCGAGTTCCGGCTGCAATGTCTGCGGGAGAAGATTCGCTGGCTCGACGCCGCGCTCTTCACGCATCCACACGCGGACCACATCATGGGGCTGGACGATTGCCGGCGCTTTTGCGATCTACGTGGCGGAACGGCGCTTCCGATCTGGGCGGACGAAACTACGATGGCCGTCCTGCGCCGAGTGTTCCAATACGCCTTCCACCAAGGCCCGTGGCCGAAAGGTTATTTCATCCCCGAAGAACACGTCTTCACCGGGCCGTTCGAAATCGGCGACCTGCGCATCACGCCGTTCCCCGCGCCGCACGGGCGTTTGAACAGCAATGGCTTTCTGTTCGAACAAGCCGGGCGCAAGCAGCTCGCGTATTTCAGCGACTGCAAGGAAGTGCCCGCCGAGGCCGTCGCCGCCATCCGCGGTGTTGAGGTTGCCGTGCTTGACGCCTTGCGCTTCAAGGAGCACCCGACGCACATGTGCCTCGATGAAGCGCTGACCGCCGCGCGCCGCATCGGCGCGGACCGCACCTATCTCACGCACCTCACGCACGATTACGACCACGACAAACATCAGGCCGAATTGCCGCCGGGCGTGTGGCTCGCGTATGACGGATTGCGGGTGACGTGTGCCAGTTGAGAAATGTTGAACCACCACGGTTTCCTGAGCGTCCAAAACACGATTTGATGAAACATCTTCTTGCAGTTCTGGCCGGCGCGATGCTCGCGACCGTTGCAACACCCGCGCAAACCGCCACAGCGTCCGGCGACGAAGTGGTCGTCATCTACAACAAGAAGCTTCCCGCCTCAGAGGAGGTTGCCCGGCATTATGCGGAAGTCCGCAAAGTTCCGGCGGTGCAGGTCATTGGCCTGGACCTGAGCACGGACGAAGAAATCTCGCGGGCCGAATACGAAAACACGCTCGAAAAGCCGCTGGGCCGCCAACTGGAGGCGCGGAAACTCTGGCGCATAGGCACCCAACGCTGGCCGATCAACAGTTCGAACGACCTGCGTGAAGTCCGCGTGCCGGTGGCATCAGACATTCGCTACGTCGTGCTCTGCTACGGCGTGCCGCTGAAGATTTCCGCCGATGCGACACTGCACGAGCCCGGCATGGATAAAGCGCGCCCGGAGTTGCAACGCAATGAAGCCGCCGTCGATTCTGAACTCGCAGCGCTGCCGCTACCGGTCGAGGTGCGCAATCGCTTCGGCCTGCTGCGCAACGTGAACTACACCACGACCAACGCGGCCATGCTCTCGCCGACGAATGGCATCCTGCTCGTCACGCGCCTCGACGGGCCGACGCCCGAAATCGCCCGCAGCCTCGTGGACAAGGCCATCGAAGCCGAGACGAACGGCTTCTGGGGCCGCGCCTATTGCGACATCCGCAGCACGACCGACACGAATTACATGCTGGGTGACGAATGGATCCGCGGCGCGGCGGACATCTGCCGCGTGCTCGGTTACGACACGATCCTCGACACGAACGGCGCGACCTTCCCCGCCGGCCAGCCGATGAGCGCGATCGTGTTCTACGCCGGCTGGTATGACGCCGGACCGAGCGGGCCGTTCCTTGCGCCGAAGCTGGAGTTCATGCCCGGCGCGTTTGCCTATCATCTCCACTCCGGTAACGCCTGGACCCTGAAGCTGCCCGACCGCACTTGGGCGGCGAACCTGCTTGCCAAGGGCGCGACCTGCACCTTTGGCTCAGTGAACGAACCCTATCTCGCCGGCACTCCGGACGTCGGCACGTTCGCCGCGCGATGGTTGATCACCGGAATGACCTTCGGCGAAGCGGCCTACGCCGCGCAAAGTTGCCTATCATGGCAGACGACGGTTGTGGGCGATCCGCTCTACCGTCCGTTCGCGTGGAACTCGCAATTGCTGCACATGAAACTGGAGCGCAGCGAAAATCCACTCATCGAATGGTCGCACGTCCGCGTCGTAAACCTGAACCTCCTCAAAGGCACGCCCATCTTTCAAGTCATCGCCTATCTGGAAGGACTGGAACTGACCAAGCACAGCCCAGTGATGATGGAAAAGCTCGCGGAACTTTACATGGCAGTCGGCAAGCCTGCTTCAACCGTCTTCGCGCTGGAAAAGGCATTGCAACTCAACCCCACCCCCCAGCAGCGCCTCCGTCTCCGTTTGAAACTAGCTGGCCAGCAGATCCGTCAAAAGCATCCCGAAGACGCCAGCGCCACCTACCGTGCACTGCTCTTGGAAATGCCGAACTATCCCGGCAAGGGCGACATCGAAGAACAGATCGCCAAACTCAGCGCACCAACCAACACCATACCCAGCGCCACCAACAGCGTGGTTATTCCCCCTGCGACCAATCACTCCCGCCCGAAGCCGGACCAGCCAAATCCCCTTTGACAACGCGTCACGCATTTCCAAACCTCAAACTCCATGAAAACCAACCCGCTCCGCATACTCACGGTTGTTGCCCTGCTTACTGCCCTGCCCGCTTTCGCCGAAACTTTCCGCGTCGTCGCTTACAACGTCGAGAACTACCTCGACCGCACCACCGAGACGCGCCGCGAAGTGAAGTCTGAAGCCGCGAAGGCGCAGGTCCGAGCGAATATCAAAGCGCTCAATCCGGATGTGTTGGCGATGGAAGAGATGGGCCAGCTCAGCGCGTTGCAGGAATTGCAGGCATCCCTCAAGGCTGACGGCGTCGATCTTCCGCACCTTGAATGGGTGCAGGGTTGGGATACCAACATCCACGTCTGCGTCCTGAGCAAATTTCCCATCGTCGCCCGCCGCCCGCACACGAATGACACCTATCTCCTCAGCGGCAAACGCATGCACGTCAACCGCGGCTTCTCCGAAGTCGACATCCAAGTCACGCCCACCTACAAGTTCACGCTCATTGGCGCACACCTGAAGTCCCAGCGCCCGAGCGCCGAAGGTGACGAAGCCGCGATGCGCCTCGAAGAAGGAAAGCTCCTGCGCGAGAAAATTGACGCCATCCTCACAACCAGCCCCAACGCAAATCTCGTCGTCTGCGGCGACTTCAACGGCAACTATGACACGCCGCCCATCAAAGCCGTGGTTGGCATCGGCAAGAACAAGCTGCTCGACACCCGCCCCGCCGAGAAGAATGGCGACAATCAACCGAACCCAAGCAACCCACGCTGGTTTCCGCGCAACGTCGCTTGGACCCATTACTACGGGAAGGAAGACACCTACTCGCGCCTTGATTACATCTTGCTCAGCCCGGGTATGACGAAGGAATGGGTGCCCGCTGAAACCTACGCGCTCACCCTCGCCAATTGGGGCATCGGCTCTGATCACCGTCCCATCGTCGCCACGTTCGACACCGAGAAGAATTGAACGCCCCTTGGTGCTGTTAACTTTCTTGAAGTTCAAATAGGCCACCAACCCGGCCCGACATGGCCAGCGTGACTGGAATTGTGAATCCCAAGCGCGACATAAAATCCATCTCCGACGCCGATTTGGCGGACTGGCTCGCCCAACAGCATCAGCCCAGCTACCGGCTACCCCAAATTCTTCAGTGGCTTTACGAGCGTCGTGCGACTTCATGGGACGCGATGACCAACCTGCCCAAACCACTGCGACAGGCATTGGGCGAAACGTTCGCGCATCACACGTTGGAACCGGTCCGCAAACAAGGGGCGCGCGATACGACGCAAAAGTTTCTCTGGCGATTGCAGGATCATTCGCTCGTTGAAAGTGTGCTCATTCCAGCGAATCCGGCGCTTTATGGCGATGCGAGTGACCGACACACGTTGTGCATCTCGACGCAAGTGGGTTGCGCCTACGGTTGCAAGTTCTGCGCCAGCGGCCTCGAAGGCTGGAAGCGCAACTTGGGCGTCGAGGAGATCGTGGATCAAGTGCTGGCGGTGGAACGCATATCCAGCGCGCCCGAACCCGAGGCCGCGTCCAAGGTTGAAAGGCAAAACGCCAACGAGTCCCGTGTGGTGAACAACATCGTCGTGATGGGCATGGGCGAGCCGCTGGCCAATTACGACAATCTGCTGAAAGCATTGCGCATCCTGAATGCACCCTGGGGCGGCGGCATCGGCGCACGCAAGATCACAGTCTCGACGAGCGGCCTCGTGCCACAGATCCGGAAACTTGCAGATGAGCCGCATCAATTTCGCCTCGCCATCTCGCTACACGGCGCGACAGATGTGGTGCGCGAGCAAATCATGCCGGTGAATCGCAAGTATCCCCTGAAAGAGTTGGCCGCCGCCTGCGAATATTACCAACAGCAAAAGGGCCGGATGATCACGCTGGAATATATTCTCATCGCAGGGGTGAACGATGGCCTCGACCAGACCGCTCCGCTCGCCCAACTGGCGCAACGACTAAACGCCAAGGTCAATCTGATTCCCTACAACCCGGTCGAAGGGCTTCCGTGGCGTCGGCCCGAGGATGCGACACAAGATGAATTCTTGCACGCGCTGGAAAAGTTCGGCGTCACAGCAACGCTACGCCGCGAAAAAGGTGGCGACATCGATGCGGCTTGCGGCCAGTTGCGTTTGAAGACCGAACGGGAGTTGGCCCAGCAAGGAGCCGGGAAATCGGCAAGCTGAAATCCCGTCACACCTTGGCTGTCGCCGCGTGGTGCATGGCCGTGGGATCCTGTTGCGCGGGCGGATTTGGTTGCTGCAAATTCTCACGCGGAATGTGCGTCAGCTGCATGCCGACGACCAGAAAGGCGATCAACCCGAAATACATCAAGGCCATCGCCCCACGTTGGGCAGGAGTGACCTCGAAGTAACGCTGTTCCTCTTCAGTCCGGCGGCGAAAAAGCGAGAACAAGCGTGGCACGGACAAGATCAAGATCAGGAACAAGATTAGGCTTGGGTGCAGAATCGTCATGGCAACCACGATGACCAACCCGACCACCCACAACCACGGTGACAAGGCCGTGACGATGCGGCCACCGTCCAAGGTCCCGATGGGCGCGAGGTTGAAGAGGTTTAGAAAGAATCCCACGTAAGCCAGCGCTTGGAACATCGGATTTCCCGTCAGGAGAAAGATTCCTTGGCACAGAACGGCGCCCAGTGTTCCCAACAACGGCCCGCCAATGCCAACCTGAGCCTCAATCCAGGCATTACGTGGGGCTTCCTTGAGCGCGATGAATGCGCCCATGAATGGGATAAAGACCGGCGCTCCAACCTTGAGCCCGCATTTCTTCGCGGCGATGAGGTGCCCGCACTCATGGATGAAAATGAGCACCACAAAGCCGACGGCAAAACGCCACCCCCACGCCATGGCATACGCAGCGATGGAAAGAATCATGGTGCCACCAGTCTTAAACAGCACCGGGAAGAATTTGATGACAGGCAGGATAACAAACTTGAACTTCGCACCAAACTTGAGCAGCAGGACGCCCACGGCGCCAAGTGACGCAAGCCACTTTTTAATCCTTCCCGTGGATGATGAATCCTCTACCGAGGACGAGTTAAACGATGGCGGAGGAGGCGGCGGGAGCGAAGGAGGCGGCGGCGGTTCCATTTGCCGGATCACCGGGGGCGGTTCAGCGGGAACCTGACGCTTGATCACCGGCGGTGCTTCTGGCTCATGCTCATCCATGCCAGCATCATTCGGGGAGTTCACAGGCTGGTCAAACGGAATTCGCTCGCGCGGGCCGGTGGAAAAACGTGCACAGGTAGCAGCGTATGGGAAGTCGCTCTACGCCTTCTCCAAAATGGCAAAAGCATAAACGGTCACGCGCGCTTGCAGTCTATCGCTCCCTCGGTCGCTTACCAGCCGCGCTTCATCGCCACATACACCGCCACCATCAAGCCGATGCTTGCCAGCGACATGATCATCGGACTCCCCACCAAGTAGGAAACCAGAATGATCCCTGCCCCGCCAGCCATCGGGACCCATTCACGTTGCTTTTTGCCGTAGATGAAATAGCCAA
>JBEGQI010000006.1:0-15895 GCA_041181065.1 Verrucomicrobiota bacterium
ATGGCAAAGGGTGGTGCGAAATGGAGGGGCGCTCGCACTGCGTGGCGCCAGGCGACTTGTTGGTCATCCCTCCCAATACACCACACTTGTATGGAGCGGATGAATCCGAACCGTGGTCCATATTTTGGTTTCACGCTCAAGGCTCATTACTCGACGAATATCTGCGCGAACTCGATATAAACCGCGAACGCCCCGTAATGCACGCGGGCCTGGCACCAAAGCTGTTGGCTCTTTTCGAGGAGGTTCTGGATGTTGTCGAACACGGGTATTCCAAGCACCGTTTGTTCTATGCGTCGCAGATGCTGGCACACTTGATTGCCTTGATGATCTGCGAGCATCGCAGCGCCAGCCATCAACTGCCAAGCGTCCAGCAGAAAATCGCGCAGACTATCACTTACATGAAGCAGCATCTAAGTCGACCGCTGCGCATCGACACGCTTGCCGCCGTCGCCAACCTTTCGCGGTCACGTTACATCGGACTGTTCAAGCAACAATCGGGTTACGCACCGATTGACTACTTTATTCGACTAAGGATGCACCGCGCATGCCAGCTGCTCGACACCACTGGCATGAGCGTGAAGGATATCGCCACCGAACTCGGTTATGAGGATCCACTCTATTTCTCAAGGCAGTTCCGCAAAGTGAATGAAAGGTCTCCGCTGGAATACCGGAAATTGCGCAAAGGATAAAGCCACCCGGTCCAATCCAAGTCATGCCGGAATACTCGCCAGAGATAAGTCCGGATGAAAAAGTTGCTTCGATATTCTGTTGCTTTGCGCAAGTTGAGATGTATTCGGCTGACGCAGTTCTCAGCGGACGTGATCCGCAGAACATCGCCGTCGCGCTTAGCAGTGCAATTCCACGTCTTGAGCGCGCCAACCGCCGTGAACGGATCCAAGAGTTGTTGGGCCAACAGCGCCAGCTCTAAACGCAGAGAAATGATCAGCGCAAGAAAACTGAAGTTTGGGCCTCACTGATTCAATCCGTCAGCTCGCGTTCTATCTGTTCAAGGGATTTATTTTTGGTCTCCGGAAGCTTAAGAAAGATAAAAACAAACCCCGCCACGCAAACTGCAGCGTAGAGCCAGAAGGTGTTCCCTGTGCCAATCGTTTTTTCAAGCCACGGAAAGGTGTAGGTCAGAATGAAACACCCAATCCACAACGCGCTCACCGCCACGGAAATCGCCGTGCCCCGGATGCGGTTCGGAAAAATTTCCGAGATCACCACCCATGTGATCGGCGCGAGCGACATCGCATAGCAACCGATGGCCGCGAGCACGAACACCAGCACCGCCATGCCCTTCAAGTGCATGGCGTAGGCAAGACCGGTCAGCAGGTGTGCCAACGCAATGCCCGCACAGCCTAACAACATGAGCTTGCGCCGGCCCCAACGGTCCACCGTGCCGAGCGCGATAAAGGTGAAAGCCGCATTCACAACTCCCGTGATGACGATGAACATCAGCGTGGTGTTCACCCCGAAGCCAGCCTGCTTGAAGATATTGTCGGCGTAATTGAATAACACGTTGATGCCGCTCCACTGCTGCAAGATCGCAAGTCCGCAGCCGACGAGCAAAATCTTGAACAGCCGCGGCGCGAACAAATCACCCAGCCGCACCTGGGCCACTTCCTCCGCCGCGATGGTCTGCCGGATGTTATCTGTCTCCGCCGCCGCATAGGCTTCGCCACCGATGCGTGCGAGAACCCTTTTTGCCGCATCCGTGCGCCCGCTTTTCACCAACCAGCGCGGGCTTTCCGGAACGAACATCGCCGCAATGAAAAGCAGCAGCGACGGCGCGGCCACCAGTGTGAACATCCAACGCCAGCCCATCTGCCCGTTCCACGACTTAACAATCATTGCCGCCGTTGCACCGTCGGGAACTTGTTGCGCGACGATCATGTTTTGAAACTGTGCTGCCAGAACGCCGAACACGATGGCCACCTGGTTTAGCGTCACCAACCGCCCGCGCATCTGGGCCGGTGCAATCTCCGCGATGTAAAGCGGAGAGAGATTTGACGCCATGCCGATGGCTCCGCCGCCGAGGATGCGCCAAAAAATAAAACCATTGAAATGGTTCGCCCAGCCTGTAAGCACCGACGACATGGCAAACAGAAACCCTGCGAAGATGAGCAGCCGCCGGCGCCCGAGCTTGTCGCTCAACACGCCCGTGACCAGCGAGCCAACGAGACAGCCCAGCAACGCGCAACTGTTTGCCCAACCGCTCAAGTTTTCATCTGTGACAATCACAGCCTTGCCATCCACGACCACGTCCTTCGCGATGCCAAAGAACGGCTCGAAAAACGCCTTCGCGCCGCCGATCACTACCCAGTCCCAGCCAAACAATAGTCCGCCCAGCGCCGCGACAGCGGACACGAGCCAGACGTAGCCGAGGTTGTAATTCGCCTTGAGGTTTGATGCTTCCGACGAGGTGCTGGTGATCATGGGATGGTCAATGATTCTGCGAATTCAAGTCCGCCGCAAGCGCATGGTTCGGATCGCGGCGTAGAACTTTCTGCAAGAGAATTTTTGCGGATGACTTTTTACCAAGGCCAAGGTGCGCCTGAGCTTGCAAGAACAGCGCGGTCGTTTCCTGCCGGAATTGCAGGTCGTCATCGAACAACAACATCGTCGGAAGCGAGGTGGCAAAGTAATCTATCTTCGCATTGGTAATTTGAAGTTGCTGTGCATAGGCCAGCAAGTCGCGAAAAAGCTTCTTCGCTTTCGCCCGTTGCCCGAGCTTTTCCCAAGCCAGCGCGGAGTAATAAGTCAACTCGCTGAAGGCTCGGACGCTCATCTCCTGAAAATCGCCCTGAAAATTTGCAGCCACGAACCAATGTTCACGCGCTTTCGCCCTCTCACCGAGTTGTGCGAAAGCACAGCCCAGCCAAAAATGGATGTCACTCTGGTTCGCCAGCAGATGCTTTGCTTCTCCAAGATTCAACGGCGCAGCCAACGCGGCGGAAAAGTGATCAACCGCATGCGCTGCTTCGCCAGTTTTCAAAAGTGTGCGCCCGAACGCGAGCCGGGAGCGCACCCATTGACCGAGGGGGCCGCCTTCGCCGCCTTCCCAGGGTTGAAAATTGCGCACACTGACCAAAGCCAGTGCTTTGCCGTGCTGACCGGTCTGGTTGTAGAGCGCGCAGAGTTCCACGCTCAAATCGTCACGCTGTTGGACAAGATCAAGCCGCCTCTCCATTTCGCGCAGACGTTTCTCTGGCGTTTTGCCCAGCCGTTTCCATAGCTGATCTCGCTCGAAAAGCAATCGAGCATCGGTTGGATTTGCGCGGAACGCCTTGTCATATGCTGCGCTCGCCTTTGCAGGTTTCTTCGAAATATTGAAATGGCCAATGCCGAGATTGCGCCAGACGACAGAAAACTTCGGGTCTAGTTTGGCCGACTGTTCCCAAAGTTGAATGGCTTCGGCATGCCGGCGGCGGTCGTATAACAAATTACCAAGATAGTATGGCGCTTTGGCGTCGTCAGGATTGGCCGCGATCGCCGCTTTGAGAATTGCGATCTCTTCCAGCCGCGCCGGGAAGCAATATTCCGACGGCGTCGCGGCGGCGCGTTTGAAGTGCTTCAACGCGGCCTTGTCGTCGCCACGACGCCCTTCAACCCAGCCGAGCATGTAGCCGATGAGAGGCAATGCTCCCCAGCTTTGGTCGGGCAAATCAGCTGGTTTCAGCGCCAAGGACTTAAGCAAATCAATCGCCTCAAAATACAATCCGGCGCGGGCGAAATCGTGGGCGATGTCGAGGCCCGTCTGAAGATCGCATGTTAGCTTCTCGCCACTCAGATGACGCGCCCACCA
This sequence comes from Verrucomicrobiota bacterium, assembly GCA_041181065.1. GTDB lineage: Bacteria > Verrucomicrobiota > Verrucomicrobiia > Limisphaerales > DSYF01 > DSYF01. The sequence goes on from JBEGQI010000006.1 coordinate 3,809, forward strand.
GTCCAATGGATCAAGCACGAGGGTTTGACGCAGGAAGTTCTTAGCTTCCTTGATGAGCTTCAGTTTACGCAGCGCGATGACCTTCAGATTGCGAGCACGAAGATTGTCGGTATCGAATCGCAGCGAGTGATTGAGATGCTCCAACGCCGCCTGCCAATGACCACGCGTGCAGTCAATTTCAGCCAGCGCATGATAGCCAGACGCCGCCCACGCCTGATTCCAAGTGGCTTTGTAGAGCACACCGTAGGCTTCGTCATCGCGATCAAGGTGACGCAGGGTCAAGCCGAGGTGATACAGCGGTTCCCCATCGTAGGGGTTGGCATTGCGGCTGGTGAGGCGGCTGATGGCATTGCGGAAATGCTTTTCCGCCTCGGCAAATTCGCCGCGTTTGAAATGCCACAAACCGAGCGCATTGTTGCAGCGTGAATCGAGCGGATCGCGCCGCAGTGCTTCGCCCCAATACACCACAGGGCTGCGGGTGGCATGGCGATATTGATCAAGATGCAGTCCGGTGATGTAGAGTTCGTCGGCGCTGGTAATTTCGGATGGCAAAGGCGGCTCGCTGGCGGGGGGCGGCACTTCGCCCCCGGTGCGCGGTTTCGGCTGATAGGAAACGATCTCCTGGCCAGATGAATCTGTGACACGAAGCAGCAAATCCCTTTCGAGAACTTTTTCGGACAATCGGACAGATGTGACAAATGGAACGCCGGGAGCGATGGAGCGAGTGCCGGCGAAAAGCTTTTTGCCTTTGGCCTTAAGAACAATTTTTGCGCGCGGAACCTTTGCCGTAACGGACACACCGAAGCGAAGTTTTCGGTTGGCAACTTTCAGACTGACAGCTGCCTTCAGATTCGCATGCTGCGCCGCGCCGATTTTCTGGATGGGATACCAATACTGGCTCCACGCCTTCGTCTCGCCGGGTTGCAGGAAACTGAAGTCGGGTTGGTTGTCGGTGTAAACGCCCGCCATGATCTCGATGTAAGGGCCAAACTCGCCGCGCGCGTCGGCGTCGGTGAGATTGCGATCCCACGCGTAGCCGAACTCGTGATTGCCCCACGTCCACTGCTTCTTGCCGGGCGAGATGTGGTGGTTTGCGATGTGAACGATGCCCGCCTGCGCCTTGTAATCGTAGCCGCCGAAGAAATCTTCCTGCGAGCCCATGCACATGTAGGACGTGGGCACGGGGATGTTGGCGTAGAACGAGAGGTCATTGGGTTTATAGTTGAGTGTTGATGTTTGATTGCCGGAAGCGCAATGCGGCGGCACGAATTGTCGCGGCACTTCGTTCGCCGAAATTCCCGATCGCCCGCGCGCGCCGTAGTTCACGCCGTAGTAAAAGCCGTTCCCCAGCGGATATTCGCTCATTGAACGGCGTGCGTGGTCGGCCACGTAGGTGACGTCGGGGGGGAAGAAACTTCGATACGCTTCATGCACCCGCGTGGCGACGTTCGCCCACCAAAGGAACGTCTGCACGAACGGCGTGCGGTTGTAGGCGCGCGCCTTGAGTTCCACCACCGCACGACCGGGATGAAGACAAACGCCGTGCATGCCTTTCATGCGCACCATCGGGTCGTGATCGCTGCACCAGATCGTCGCGGAACCATCGGCGTGCTGTTCGATCTCGAAATCCACCGGCAAGAACGTCGCGGGCCGATGATGCTGCGGCCAGTTGAATTCGATGCCACCGGAGATCCACGGCCCGGCCAGCCCCACGAGCGCGGGCTTGATGACGGGTTGATAGTAGATGAGGTCGTAGTTGTTCGTATTGTCGAGGATGCGATGGATGCGCCCGCCGATCTCGGGCAATACCAGCACGCGCAAAAATTCATTCTCGATCCAAAGCGCCTTCCACTTGCGATCCACCGGCTTTTCGGCGATGCGATCCGTGAACGGCAACGGATAGACACATCCGCTGCTGCCCTGATACACGCGCTTCTCGAGGAACATCGGGTTCTTGTCCGGCGCGGCGGGCAAGTAGGTGGGCAGGACGATTGTGTCCACCCACGTTCGCACTGATGCTTTGATATTCATCCGGAAGGCTACTTGGCGTTGATTTCAACCTGATAACGCGGAATCAGTTCAACAGATTTCAACTCGCAAGCTACATCGTGTTGATTGAATGTCGGCCGCGACTGCTCGGGCAGATGAATCGGCGCATCATGTCGCAGTGGCAGGATGGCCACTTGCAGTTCACCCTTCATGATTTCCGGTGCGTATCGACGTAGCCCGATATCGAGCGTCTCCCCGTTGTAGAAGTCATCGTTGATCAGTTTACCGTTGAGGGTGACGCGTGCAACGTCGCCGACATAATGCAATCGAAGAATCGGATCGGTCGCGAGGTCAACGGTTGGAAGATTGATGCGCATGACAGCAGCTTCCGAGAAGTCGGTGTCCGTCGGCTGTGCTGCGACGGGTTTGGTGCCTTTGCCCAGCGGGATTTCGCGCGCAGGGCCGGCGAGACGTAGGATGCCAAAGGTAGGCTGCTGCTCATACGGTTTGGGCGGGGGCGGCGTGTAAACGGTGAAGATGCCTTTGCGAGCCACCGCGACATGATTGAAAGACTCATCCGGTGCCTTTTGTGGCGGAGGGAAAACGCTTACGTTTAGTTTCGTGCGATCAGTTGAGGTTAGGCGCAGCGTGTTGCAATCAGTGACGAGGCCCGCCTCCGTGAGGAATGCGCGTTCGCGTCCCTGCCATTCGCCTTTCCAAAGGGCAAGTGACTCCGCTTCGGTCAGCAACACGACCATTACGGCGGGAGCGTTGGTAGCGAGTGAGAATTGCACCTTGGTAAATGAACCCTTCTGGGGAATCACATCATGGACGAGGGTCAGCCCAATTTTGGGTGAAATCTTCCCGAGCATGCTAAAGACCACCAGATTTGTGTGCGCAAACGCAAACTCCGCCGGAATGCCTTTTGTCTCCGCGAAGAAAACCGTCCGCACGTTTCCGTCTTCAATCGCACAGATGGGTTGCGCGGTGGCCCATGCGAGCTTCACGCCGTTGCCAAGGTCCATGTTGAACGGCCAGATGAAGCGGCTGCCTTCCGGCACGGTAATCGGCTTGTTCGGTAACGTAAGTGCATCGTTTGTGAGGTTGAGCTTGAACTGGACATCCGACTTCGGCGGGAGCGCCTGTAGTCGCTGGTAATTGTTCACGAAGAGAAATCCGCTCCGACCATCCGAGCGAACCGCCCACCTAAGAGTATCCAAATCATTTTTCCCGGCGGGCCGTTGGTCCGGCAGGTTCACGCTCATACCGGCGAGTTGCGAGCCCCATTCGTGCAGGAACAGATGCTGGCGGCGCATGACATGATATTGCGGGCGGACCTGACCGTATTGACCGAGCGCGGTCTGGAAATCGTAATTCTTAACCGGCAGATCGTTCCATTCGCCGGTCGCCTGTGATTCGTTCAGCGTGCTGAGTTTGCCCTCGGGATTCACGCCGCCGTGATACATGTAGTAGCCGGGCGACGTGCTGCCGGAGCCGAGCTTCACGAGCGTAGTCGCCTCAATGTCCGCCGGGAACACCTGCATGCGCCGGTGGTAACTGCTCATCATGCCGCCGCCGATTTCGCAGGTGAGATACGGATACTTCGCGACATCCGCCGCGTCCTTCGCGTTGCCGCGACCGAGAACTTCATTAGCGATGTTGGCGTCGGTGCGCAGCATGGAGAAATGGAACCCCGCCCAATAATTTCCGGGCATCGACTTCAGTTCGCGATCCCAGAAACCTTCCGCGTAAACGCCGTAGAGCGGCAAGATTTCGCCGAACGGCATGGGCGAACTCAACTGCGGCCAGCCCGTGCGCGTGTAGAGCGGCACATCCAAACCAACGCGGCGCGCAATTTCCTTCAGCTTGAGCAAATGGTCCGCCGGCCCGCGAAATTCGTTTTCCAATTGGATGCCGATGACTGGCCCGCCGTCTTTCCATAACAGTCCGGAAAGTTGTTGCGCAATCTGGCCGTAGAGCAATGTGGCTTTCGCCAAGTAGTTCGAGTCGTTGGAGCGCAGCTTCCACCCCTTCTTCAACAGCCAATCGGGATGACCGCCGTTTCGCACTTCGCCGTGACACCACGGGCCGCAGCGCACGATGGCCTTGAGTCCGACTTCGCTGCAGAGCTGAATGAACTTCCGCAAATCCCTGTCGCCCGACCAATTCCACTCGCCTTCGATCTCCTCGTGATGGATCCAGAAAAAGTAAGTCGCGACCACGTCCACGCCGCCCGCCTTCATCTTGAGCAACTCCTCCCGCCACTCGTTATGCGGGTAGCGAGAGAAATGGAATTCCCCCATGACCGGCGTCCACGGCTGGCCGTTGAGCAACAGGCACTGGCTGTTTACGGAGATTTTGTGCCCTAGCGGATTCGAATTCGAACCGAGTTTGAAGTGGCTGCTTTCAGGTGGAATTGGTGGGGCCACGGTGGCCGTCAACAATGCGGAACCGAGCTTGGCAGCGCTGGCTTCAGCCGCCGGTGTGTTCAGACACAAAACCAATCCGGACAATATGCCCATCGCCATGAAACAAACAGATCGCCGAATGTTCGAGGCAGACGAGGCGTCCATCGCAACGAGTCTATGGTCACTCATTTTATTCAAGTTGGGATTTGGGCTTGGGAGGGAGACTAGCGAAGCCGTCTTGTCGTGCTCAATGGACGATATTCCAAAAGGCATGGATAATAATACTCTGGTCACCGCTCTTACCTGAATGAGTCCAAGCCAAACCAGCTGATGGTTTGGGATACGAGACGAGCAAAGTGATGCGACAAGTGGTGACTTCGGAAGTCCACGTTAAAACCGGACAAGCAATGATCGCTCCGTCAGAAGTCGCATTGCGAGCACATGAAGTAGGGGCGGCAGCGCCCCTGGAGGTATTATCCGCAGTTAGAATCTAACCGGAATTTTTCTAACCTTAATTGTCCTGAGCAGCAGCTTTCGCCGGCCGATAATTTGGATTGGGGCCTGGCATTTGCGCGTCCACTGATTTGCGCCAGTCGTGCAGGAGTTTCTTCAGTTCAGCAGCCTTGCCTGCAAGCTCCCCAGATAGGTCGTGGCGCTCACTGATGTCGTCGTGCAGGTTGAAAAGTTCCACGTTCATGTCCTCATACCATTCGATGAGTTTGTAATCCCCCAATCGCACTGCGCCATGCGGCGACCCGCCTTGATTGCTGTAATGCGGATAATGCCAGAACAGCGGGCGCTCCGGAACCGAGCCGCCCTTGAGCGCCATCACAAGGCTGCGACCGTCGAGATGCTGGCGCGGGCGCGAAGGCAGACGAAGCATTTCAAGAATCGTGGGATAGAAATCAGTCGAGATGACTGGTTCATGGCTCGTGCTTCCTGACTTGGTGACTCCGGGCCACTTGACCAACAGCGGCTCACGCACCCCACCCTCGTATCCCCAGCCTTTGCCGGCGCGCAAAGGCAGATTCGAAGTCGGCGTGCCTTCCGCTGTAGAGAGGCCACCGTTGTCCGAAGTGAAGATGACGATGGTATTGGTGGAAAGCCCAAGTTCATCCAGCTTGTTCAAGACGCGCCCCACGCTGGCATCGAGACTTTCGACCATAGCCCCATAAACGGGATGATTCTGGATTTGGCGGACTTGGCGTCCGTGATCTGAGATGAATTGGGGGCCGGCATTGGAAAGCGCAGCCGCCTTCAGTTTATATTTTTCAACCAGCTCCGGCTTGGCCTGAAGCGGTGTGTGAACGGCATAGTGCGCCAAGTAGAGTAAGAACGGCTCGTCCTTCGAATGCTCGATGAATCTCAACGCCTCGTCCGTAAGGCGCTCGTTGAGATACTCACCTTTCGGTCCGTCAGGAAGATTGGTGATGCCGTAAGGGCTGAAATACGAAGGCGGATGACCTTTGCTGCAACCGCCGATATTCAGATCAAATCCTTGGTGCTCGGGCCAATATTTCGGTTCGTCGCCCAAATGCCATTTGCCGATAAAGGCAGTGTGGTAACCCGCATCCTTCAGAGCCTTGGCCAGCGTGACCTCTTCCAACGGAAGGAACTTCTGAAAATCGGGACGGTTAAGCTTCTGATCCGGACGGTCCTCGCGGCCATTCAGCCAGTCGGTTAAGTGCAGGCGGGCAGGATACTTTCCCGTCATGATGGCGGCTCGGGTTGGTGAGCAGACGTTGCACGCCGCATACGCATCGGTGAACCGCATTCCTTGCTTGGCAAGACGATCCAAGTTGGGCGTCTCGTAGAATGTGCTGCCATAGCACCTGAGATCCGACCACCCGAGGTCATCAGCAAGGATGAAAACCACATTGGGTCTTCGAGTGGACTGATCTGCAGCGATCTCGATCAAAGCGAAACCAAAGAGAGCTACCACAATCAGCAGCGATTTCATCATGTCACGAGTGAACTCAATTTTGCCCAAGTATCAAAATATTTGTGGGCCGTAAAAGCAATGTGCCAGGCCATTCTCTAAGAATCGGTGATTCGGCCTTCAAACTTGAACCTCCCCCACACCAGCGTTCAATCACGGGTTGTTCACCCAAGGGTCGTTGCTGGGATTGAAATCCACATGCCACATGACGCTCTTGATCCTCTGGAGGAGCATGAAGTTCTCTGCATGGCCATCCGCAAACGGCTGACCGGGTTGTAGGTGTTCGCCGCATCAAGCGAAAGTGGAATTGAACTTACCGGAGTAGTGCCGTTGGATTGAGTCTCGTAAGGCAGTAGATCATCTTTTTGGCACGCAAAGAGGGTGATTCCCAGCACCACCTGCTTCAAGTTGGAGTAGCACTGGATATTTCGCGCCTTAAGTCTGGGCCGGAACAAATCATATCCAATCTTCTTGCTTCCGGAATAGATGGAATTGCCGTCAGCCCGATTAAAGCCGAGAAACATCTCCTTTTACCTAAAGGACAAGAGCCCGTAGCTTTGGCTGTTGCAATTCGCCTTCACCCACCTTCATGCGCCTTAGCGTTCAGCGACAAATTTGAGCCAGTTAAGAATCACAATTTGGTTTTAATCCCACACGCGCGCAGGCCGCACCAACCGCGAATCGCCTCAAACAACACAAATGCGGCCGAGGCCAACAGAATCAGCCCCAGCCACCAGATGAAGAACATCGCTGTCATCCCCGCAGCTAAAAGCACAATTCCCGTCACAGCGCGAGCCTTTCTTCCACGTTTATCAATGTTGGGAGCAAAAAATTTCGGCATGGCCTGAACTCATTTTACAAACTGCGACGACGTAAACCTTCAAGCACATTGGCCAATTCGTCCAAGTCTCCAACGCGAATGGCGCCAATCGAATTCAGCGCATCAAAGTATGCCGTTGCAGCCCGCCCTCCGGCGAGAATCTTGACTTCAGCGGGCAAATAGCGTCTCAAGTTCGACAACTCAGCAGGCAAGCCATGGTCGTCGTCAGGGTAAACCAAGCTAAGGGCCACGGCTTGCACTTTGTTTTGAATGGCTGCCCCGGCAATCTCAGCCGCCGGCAAGCTCGTCCCCAAGTAGGTCACACGCCATCCGAGGTTTGATGCTGCAGCGGCAACCATTACAGCTCCGAGTTCATGCAACTGCCCCGCCAACGTAGCCACAAGAATTCCGGGCGCCGTTTCAGACTTGGTAAATTGCCGGATCGACTGGCCAAGCAAGGTTCTCAGCGCCGCACTCAGGAAATGCTCATGGGCCGCTGTGAGTTCGCCCTTCTGCCACAATTCACCAACCTGTCTGCTCAGCGGAGCTACCAACCGGCTCAAAAATCCCATTTGTCCCAATTGAATCAGACCTCGCTCCAATGCAGCGTCCAGTTCAAGTGCATCCAATTGCCTGACCGCAGTGAGACATTCCGCGGCAAGATCGGGATCAGCTATTCCGCGCATATCAGCGGCGGCATTTCCCGAGCCGTCCACCAGAAGTTCGCGTAGTTTAGGAGTAGAAAGCTTTGCCGCCTGACTGATGGCGTGCCCGGCCTTGGTCGCTTTCCGAAGCAGTTCCAGACGCTGCACCTCACTTTCAGAGTATAGTCGACGATTCGTCCCGCTTCGTTCCGGCTGAATCGCTCCATATCTCCGCTCCCAAATACGAATCACATGTGGGCTCAAGCCCGTCCGCTTGGAAACCACCTTCATCGTGTGTTGAAAATCGGCCACATACGCAGACTAGACATTACATAGACAATTGTCCAACAATTCTTCTCAAATTCCCATCAATAGTCTACTATCTAATTGTATTTCAATATATTCTATCCAACCCAATCAAACATAGACAAAATGTTGACACTTTTAGACAAACGTGAGACAAGATAGGCATGTTCGAGAATGTCAAAGTGAATCAAGTCAAACCCTCTAGTCGAGCAGTGGAAGGTTTTACAGCTACTCAGCATCAAGTAGGTAGGCGCCCTTCACGCATTGATTACTCAACACAAGGATGCACCGCTTCACGACGTGTCAAAAGGTTCACCGAAATGTTGCCGGTCCAATTTGAGGAAACATTCTTCACGCCCGGCATCCGCTTCACCAAAAACTAAAACCCATGTCAAAGCATGTCATCATCGTTGGGGCCGGTCCGGGAGGACTAGCCTCTGCCATTTTGCTCGCGGCTGCGGGAGTAAAAGTCAAAATCGTGGAGCGACTCCCACACGTCGGTGGACGGACCTCCACGATTGAGGCCAACGGCTACAAATTCGATCTTGGCCCTACATTCTTCCTCTACCCGCGCGTCCTGGAGGAGATCTTCAATGCCGCAGGACGGCGCTTGCGGGACGAAGTCGAAATGGTCCGCCTAGATCCGCAATATCGCATTCAATTTGGCGCAGGTGGCAAGATTGATGCGACTCCCGATCCGGTTCGCATGGAGCGCGAGATTGCGAGCATAGCTCCCGAAGATGCTGCAGGCTTTCGCAAGTTCATCGCTGAGAACCGCACCAAGCTAGCCCTGTTTGAGCCCTGTCTGGAGACGCCGTTTCTTGGCTGGCAGGACGTAATCAATCTGCGCCTGCTCAAGCTCCTTCCAAAACTACATCCCACCGAGTCGGTGGATACGTATCTTAAACGTTTCTTCAAGGATGACCGCGTGCGACTGGCGTTTTGTTTCCAGTCGAAATACCTCGGGATGTCACCGTTCCGCTGCCCCAGCCTCTTTTCAATCCTCAGCTTCCTGGAATACGAATACGGTGTGTGGCATCCGATGGGCGGCTGCGGCGCCGTATCACGCGCCATGGCTCGCGTCGCCGAAGACATGGGCATTGAGATTTGCCTTAATGAACCCGTCGAAGAGATTTTGTTTACAGGGAAGAAAGCCGTTGGGGTGCGCACCGGTGCTGGCGTTCATCGCGCTGATGCCGTGATTGTGAACGCTGACTTTGCGAGGGCGATGCAAAAGCTGGTTCCTGACAACCTCCGCCGCCGATGGACAGACAGAAAACTTGCGAAGAAAAAATTCTCGTGCTCCACGTTTATGATGTATTTGGGAGTGGAAGGAGAGTTCAACCTGCCCCACCACACGATTCACATTGCCGATGATTACGTGAAGAATCTTGATGGCATCGAAAACAAGCACGTGCTCAGCGAAGATCCGAGCTTCTATGTTCAGAACGCGTGTGTGACTGACCCCACGCTTGCCCCCAAAGGCCACAGCGCACTTTATGTCCTCGCGCCAGTCACGCATCAACACCCGAATGTCGACTGGAACAAGGAGCGCAGCCGCTTCCGTGAGCTGCTCTACCGTCAAATGGCGAAGGCAGGTTACGGCAATGTTGAAGGCCTCATGCGCTACGAACGAATCATCACGCCTGCTGAATGGGATACGAGTTACGAGATCTACAAGGGTGCCACGTTCAACCTTGCGCATAGCCTCGACCAACTTCTCCATTTGCGCCCTCAAAATCGGTTCGAAGACTTGGACTCCGTATATCTTGTCGGTGGTGGCACTCACCCGGGAAGTGGACTGCCAGTCATCTACGAGTCCGCGCGCATCACCTCGCGCCTGCTTTTGGAAGATTTGGGCATTCCGCATGATGCGCGCAAACTCACACCTCGTTCGGCTCACCTGCCCACCGTGTCGAAGCTCGCAGCGACGACGACCTGAAAGCATGTTGAAGCCCATTACAAAGCCCGTTTTGCCTCAAGTGGTGGACTCGATCAGTCGAAAGTCACAGGCATCAGCAGCGGCTAAAACCGCCGGCAATTCACAGCGGCTTTGGGCGGCGACTTCATTTAAGAGGCGAATTGAATTGCTGCGGAACTTCCGCAATTTGCTGGCAGATCATGGTGCGCGCCTGGCCAGCGCTTCCGCCGAGCCCCGTAACCGCCCAGTGTCGGAGTCGATGACCGCTGAAGTGATTCCACTGGCCGACGCCTGTAAATTTCTCGAGCGCCAAGCCGCCAAACTACTTTCACCGCGCAGGCTGGGTCGCAGCGGTCGCCCCTTTTGGTTGAACGCCGTCACCACAGAAGTGCGGCGCGAACCACTTGGTGTGGTCCTTGTCGTTGCGCCTTCGAACTATCCCCTATTCATTCCAGGCGTTCAGGTATTACAGGCGTTGGTCGCGGGCAATGCTGTCCTCATCAAGCCCGGATGCCACGGCACACGGGCGGCACAAGCACTGGCGGAGCTGCTGCATCATGCCGGATTTGATCACTCGCTGGCGCAAGTTTTACCAGAGTCGATAGAGGCTATCCACGGCGCGTTGGATGGCGGAGTGGCCAAAGTGTTTTTAACCGGCTCAGCTGCCACGGGTGCTGCCGTTCAAGCCGAACTCGCCCCACGCTTGATTCCCTCCACCATGGAGCTCTCCGGTTGCGATGCGGTGTTCGTCTGCGCGGATGCCGATCTGGATTTAGCCGTTCGGGCGCTTTGCTTTGGGCTGCGCCTGAACAATGGGGCCACTTGTATTGCGCCGCGACGCATCTTTGTGCACCAGTCCGTCGCCACAGAATTTGAAGGACGGCTCGCCCGGGCACTGCAGGCAGAAAGCACCGATTGCGCACCACTTGCCTTAAAGCCTGAGTTGCAAGCGGTGCTTAATGATGCGCTCTCGCAAGGCGCGCACTTGCTCAGCGGGAAACTGCTAAACTCAGGCGATTGCATTCCTCCGCTGGTTGTTGCTGGCGCGTCCACATCGATGCGTCTGCTGCACGAAGATGTGTTCGCTCCGATCATGTCGCTGGTCACGGTATCCGACGATCTCGAGTCCTTGGAATTGGCGCGCCACTGTCCTTATGCACTCGCGACGACCATTTTCACGCGCGACGATGTTCTCGCCGAATACATGATCCAACGCATCCATGCGGGGCTGATCGTCGTCAACGACATGATTGTTCCAAGCGCTGATCCACGCATTCCGTTCGGCGGAAGGGGTCGTAGCGGATTTGGCGTGACCCGCGGCGCGGAAGGATTGCTGGAGATGACCGCGCCTAAAGTAATCAGCGTCCGACGCGGGAAGGTTCTTCGACATTTAGAGGCAACTGAAAGCGATGATGCAGTGCTGTTTTCCAACTACCTGTTAGCGGTGCATGGACGCGGCTGGGCAAAGCGGTTTAACGCATTGAAGGCAATCTGGCGGCTAATCACGAATCGCCAAACCAATTCGACGCAGCCCGCCACCAAACTCGGCAAACAGACAATCAATCAGTCCACAGTTTGAGCCATAAACAATTTCAATTTGGAAGTAATATGAAGACAGAACGCATTGGCATTATCGGAACAGGTCTTGGCGGATTGGCGGCGGCTTGCACCCTTGCGGCTCGCGGTTACAAGGTCATCCTCCTCGAGAAGAATTCCTGGCTGGGCGGCAAAGCGGCACAACTCAACCGCGCGGGCTACCGCTTCGACATGGGCCCCACAATTTTGACCCTGCCTTCGGTTCTGCGGCGCATTTTTGCAGAAGCGGGCCGCAACATGGACGACTATCTGGAACTCTTGAGGCTGGATCCGCAGTGGCGCAGTTTCTTCAACGACGGCTCCGTGCTCGACTTGTGGCAAAACCCCGCACGCATGGCCACCGAGCTGGAAAAGTTTTCCGGCGAACCCAAAACCGCGGATGGCTACCAACGATTCATCGACCTGAGCGAGCGACTGGATCGGATTTCGAACAAGTTCTTTTTTTACAAATCCGTCGGCGGCCT
>JBEGQI010000007.1:0-5788 GCA_041181065.1 Verrucomicrobiota bacterium
CACTGTTCCCGAATCATGAGCGTCGTTCACGCTGACAATGACCAGTTGATTTTTGCTGGCATCGTAAGCCGCCACTGAATTGGTGTCGCTGGCTTCAACGATCCGGCAACCGGGCCGGATGAAGCGGCTGAATTGCGCCATGACATGGAACTTGCGCGTCAGCCAGTAATCCGTGCCGCGTCCGTCGATGCGATAGTGAATGAGCCCCCAGCTGCCGCCGTCCGCGAACTGCCAGTAGATCCACGCTGCAGCGTGCTTCTCCACGATGTCATCGCGGATGCGGCGGGCGAGCAAAATTCCGGAACGCTCGCCATCGCCGTATTCAGAAACCCAAAGTGGCTTGCCTTTGGCTTCGGCGAGTTGGCGGAGGCGTTGCGAAGCATTCGCCGAGTAAGTGTGCGTGACGATGTGCGAAAGATTGCTGAGCGTCGTCGCATCGTAGGTGGCGATGGCTTCGCAAGCGCTGTGCTCGTCGTTGTCCTCGGTCGCGACGATGCCGGCGCGCACGCCGTGGCGGTCGAGCGCCGCGCGGAGCAAGGGAATCATGCGTTGCTGCTGCGCGATACTCATGTGCGTGCCCTCCTGACGATTACCCAGTTTCCACCAAGCCGCCGCGGGCTCGTTCATCGGCGTGACGGTGTCGAATTTCACGCCGTCCAGCACTTTAAGATTGCTGGCAACCGTGGCCAGATAATCAGCGAACGGTGCTTCAAACTCGCGCTTCAAGTTGTCATCGGTGCCGTTCTTCGATCCAGTGACGCTGCCGCTGTGGGTCATCCAATACGGCGGCGAGTTGGCAAAAGCCACGACGTGATTTGCACCGCGCACGACTGCAGCGCGGAGCATCCAGCGTTGGTTGGCGTCGGCGGACCAATCCCATTTGCCGGGCTCAGGTTGAAAACCGGGGATGCGGGCACGGAACTCCATCGTGTTTTCGCGTGCCGGATTTTCGCCGCCGCCGATGTTGTAGCGGACGATGTTCAGGCCAAGTTCCTTGAACGCCAGATCAGCGTAAGCCTCGCGGTTCGTGAAGCCACCCACCACATGCGCCCACCAGCAAAGTGAAGTGCCCCATCCGTCGAAGTGAGGAACTAAAACTTTTCGCGTGTCAACGGTGACTACATTCGTTGAGCCGAATGCGATTGCAGCGAACAACTGAAGCGCAAGCAGGAGCCGCAGGCATGAAACGCCATGGTGCCTTCGAATCGCATTCATGGCCTTGTGCGCGCCTATTCGCGCGCGGTTTGCACGGGGAGTGCCGACAGTTCCACGCCCTTGTTGGTCTCGCTGAAATAATTCGCGGACCATTCGTTGCTGAAGAGCACCACTGGATTCTTGCCAATGTCGTAGGCGAGCTTGGCGCCGGTGGGCAGCGAGAGGGCGTCGAGCGCTTCTTCGGTGATGTCGGTGGGCAGCCAACGGACGACTTGCCACGGCGCGGCTTCGAGGCGCGATTCGGCGCCGTATTCGCTTTCGAGGCGGAACTGCACGACTTCAAACTGCAGCGGGCCGACGGCGGCGAGCAGCGGGGTCTTCACCGATGAGTTGCGCAGGTAAAGCGCTTGGATGACGCCTTCTTGCAGAAGCTGGTCGAGGCCTTGGCGGAATTGTTTGAACTTACCCGTGTTCGGATTGTGCAGGTGCGCAAAGGCCTCCGGCGTGAAGCGTGGAATTTCTTTGTAGAGAATTGTGGGATCGGTCGTGAGCGTATCGCCGATGCCGAAGCTGTCATGGCCGACGAGCCCGATGACGTCGCCGGGATACGCTTCGTCCACGGTTTCGCGTTCGTTGCCGAAGAGTTTATGCGAGCTGGAGAGGCGGACCTTTTTCTCCGAGCGCGAGTGATGCACGGTCATGTCGCGATCGAACTTGCCGGAGCAGACGCGAATGAACGCGATGCGGTCGCGATGCTTCGGGTCCATGTTCGCCTGGATCTTGAAGATGAAACCGCTGAACGCCGGATTCTCCGGAGCGATCTCCACGCCTGCCATCAGGCGCGATTTCGGCGCGGGCGAATGTTTCAGGAAGCCGTCGAGCAGAAGTTGCACGCCGAAGTTGTTCACGCCGCTGCCGAAGAAGACGGGCGTCGTTTTGCCGGCCAGCACTTCCGCTTCATCGAATTCCTCGCCGGCCATCTCGAGCATCTCCAATTCCTCCACCGTCTTGTTGAAGTCGGCTTCGCTCAGGTTGCCGCGCACCTCGGGGTCGTGCAGACCGCCGACGGCGACGGGCGCGCGGTATTTGCCGCCGACCACGCGCTCGAACGTGTGCATGGTCTTGGTCCGCCGGTCATAGACGCCCTGGAAATCCGGGCCGTTGCCGATGGGCCAGTTCACGGGGAACGCGCCGATGCCGAGCACACGCTCGAGCTCGTCGAGCAGTTCCAGCGGGTTCTTCATGGGCCGGTCGCACTTGTTCATGAAGGTAAAGATCGGCACGCCGCGCTGGCGGCAGACCTCGAACAGCTTCCGCGTCTGCGGCTCGATGCCTTTCGCGGAGTCGATCACCATGACCACTGAATCCACGGCGGTGAGCACGCGGTAGGTGTCTTCGGAGAAATCTTTGTGACCGGGCGTGTCGAGCAGGTTGATGCGGTAGCCGTCGTAGTCGAACTGCAGCACGGTCGAGCTGATGGAGATGCCGCGCTTCTTTTCGAGTTCCATCCAGTCTGATGTGGTGGCGCGCTGGTTCTTGCGCGCGGTCACGGAGCCGGCGAGCTGCACCGCGCCGCCGTAAAGCAGCAGCTTTTCCGTCAACGTGGTCTTGCCCGCGTCCGGGTGCGAGATGATGGCGAATGTGCGCCGCCGCTGGATTTCTTTTTCGATGCTCACAACAGAGTCGCGGAAGTTAGCAGAGTTGAAGGCTGGAACAAGCTTGAGCTTCCGCCAAATCTGACTAGAACAGCGCGCATGTCGTATCCTCCGTTGTCCCCCGCCGCCATCCTCCAAACTGCGTTTGGTTTCTGGCCGTCCAAAGTCCTTCTCACGGCCGTCGAGTTCGGCGTGTTCACGAAGCTCGGCAATCGTCGGCTCACGGGCGCGGAGCTGGGCGCGGAGCTGAAGCTGCATCCGCGCGGCATTGCCGATTTCTTCGACGCGTTGGTGGCGATGAAGTTTCTCGATCGCGCAGGCGACGGCCCGGACGGCAAATATTTTAACACGCCGGAAGGGACGTTGTTCCTCGACGCGAACAGCCCGCGTTACGTCGGCGGCATCCTCGTCATGCTCAACGCGCGACTGTTCAAATACTGGCACGACCTGCCCGAAGCGTTGCGCACCGGCAAACCGCAGAATGAAGTGAAGCACGGGACGAAGGGCATCTTCGAGGAGCTGTATGCCGACCTGCCCAAGCTGGAACAATTCCTCGGCGCGATGACGGGTTTATCGCGCATCAACTTTGAGGCGTTCGCGGAAAAGTTTGATTTCACGAAATACAAAACGCTGTGCGATGTCGGCGGCGCGACGGGATTGCTGTGCACCGAGGTGGCGAAGCGGCATCCGCATTTGAAATGCACGAGCTTCGATCTGCCGCCGGTGGAACCGGTCGCGAAGAAGCACATCGCTGCCGTTGGTCTGACGGATCGCGTGGGCACGGCGAGAGGCGATTTCTTCAAGGATGCGCTTCCAAAGGCCGACGTCATCACGATGGGGATGATCCTCCACGACTGGAATCTGGAGAAGAAGATGCATCTGATCCGACTGGCTTACGACGCGTTGCCGCCGGGCGGGGCGTTGGTGGCGATCGAGGCGCTGATCGACGACGCGCGACGCGAGAATGTTCAAGGCCTGCTGATGTCGCTGAACATGCTCATCGAGTTCGGCGACGCGTTTGATTACTCCGGCGCGGACTTCCGCAAGTGGTGCGGCGAAGTCGGCTTCAAACGTTTTGAAGTCATCCACCTCGCCGGCGCCTCAAGCGCAGCGGTGGCTTACAAATAAGCGGCCGTGCCTCAGGCGACAGTAGTCGCATTCGGCTAAAACTTCTTCGTGTCCAGTCCCTGAATGACCAAGGAAACGGGTTGTTGGGCATAAGTTTTGCTCAATCAAAGATTAGATTATCGCACATTCACGAAGGCGCACGCGCAGTCACTTGCAAGCATGGGGTGACGTGCCATTTTCGCATTCGAATAAGCCCGAGAGCCCTAGTGGGGTCTTTCTGGCTAATCATTTTTGATCCGATGAAGAGCAGATCAACGGCATTTGTTTTAGCTGCCTTGCTGGGCGGCTTGGTGGTCGTTTGGTGGTGGGCTACTCAACCTGCCCCCGAAGCGACCACCGCAGCCACAGCCTTTGGCGGGGCTAAAAACTCTCACGCTGCCGCCCCGGGTGTCATTCCTGCGAAAGCCTCCAAAGCGACACCGGGCGTTCCCATCTCAGCGACAGCTCCCGTGCCGGTAAGGGCGTTTCGCAATTGGGCTGAGTCCTATCTTGCGGCGACGCGGGACGAGCAACGCGCGATGGAGTCCCAAGGAGCGGAATTGGCAAAAGCTCACACACGAGCGATCGCGGAGTTGATCCGCCAAGATCCGCAGCAGGCCATCGAGAACGCGGTGCCGATGGTGATCCGACAAGACCTTCCGGCTTCGATCGTGGCGCTGCTGGAAAAGCGGGAAAACTTGAAAGCGGCGTTGAACGTCTATGGCAACATGCCCATACCGGGCGCGGAGACTTCGGTGGATTTCAAACCTTACACGCGGTCGGTGACGACCGACGGCGGAGCGTATTGGAACGCGTATGTGTATGGGCGGCGGCTGGGACAACGGACGTTGGCGGCGGCTTCGCTCAATGGAATTTCAGTGGGTTCAGACATGGCCATCTCGGATTCGCCGTTGCGGCAGCTTGAAGTGGGCGAGCGTCCGAATCCCGGGACGCGCGAGGTATCTGAAGTTTGCCCCGTATCCGGTCAGACGACTCCCGTTGAACCGACTGCCAGCGGCGCGTTGCCAGCAATCACTCCCGATACGCCCGCTTACGAAACGCCCGAGCGCATCGTTTATGTGTGTTCAGGCGGACATATCTCACAGGTGGCCGAACAACTGACGGAAGAGGAATATCGGCAACACTGGGAATCGCAGGGTGTTTATCTGAATGCCGGTGCGGGTTCGGGCTCCGGCCCCAGCCCGGTTGGAACCATTCCTGGAGGTTGGACGACCGGGCAGCGCAAGTTCCTCTACATCCGCGCGACGTTCCCCGATCATCTCATCGATCCGCAGTCGGAGGCGGAATGTCAGGACTCATTACGGCAGATGGCGGATTTCATCACGCAGTCGAGCTATGGGCGTTGCTACTTCACTTATGCGGTCGCGCCGCTCGTGGTGCTGCCCCATCCCGAATCGTGGTATGTGCAGTATCAAGCCGACGGCGCGGGGGCGGACACCTTGATCCAAAGCCAGGCACGCACGATCGCGAAAGCCATGGGCTACGATTACACGAGCTACGATCTCGACGCGGTGCGTTGGAATGGCTCCGTCGGCAGCTACGGCGGCTCGGCATCTGTCGGCGCGCGCGGGATGCGATTGAAGACGAGTGGCGTCACGACTTTTTGCCATGAGCTCGGCCACAATCTCGGGGTCTGGCACGCGAACTACTGGCGCACCACGCCCCCGAGCCTCATCGGGCCGGGCAACAACCTCGAATACGGCAACCTGTTCGACTTGATGGGCAGCAGCAGCATCTCGGGCCAATACACGGCCCACTTCAAGAACATTCTCAACTGGCTGCCGGATGAAACGCATTGGAACGTCAAGAGCAGCGGCCTTTACCGCATCCACCAATTTGACTATGCCGTT
>JBEGQI010000008.1:0-3439 GCA_041181065.1 Verrucomicrobiota bacterium
ACGATTCAGGAGGAGAACGATCTGGCGGCGCGCATCAAGAAGGGCGACAAAAAGGCTCGTGAACACATGATCAAGGCGAACCTTCGCTTGGTCGTGAAGATTGCTCGTGATTATGAAGGCATCGGGCTGCCGTTGCTGGACCTCATCAGCGAGGGGAACATCGGTCTGATGAAAGCGGTCGAGCGCTTTGACCCAGCGAAAGGCGGCAAGCTTTCCACCTACGGTTCATGGTGGATCAAGCAATCCATCAAACGAGCGCTCGCGAACCAGTCTAAGACCATCCGCTTGCCGGTGCATCTGGTGGACAAGATTTCCAAGATGCGGCGCGTGGCGATGAGATTGCAGGAGGAGCTTGGACGCGAACCGACGGACGAGGAGTTGGGCGGCGAACTTGGCATCACTGCATCGCGCGTGGCGCAAATGCGACAGGCATCAATTCGTCCGGCGTCGCTGGACGCTCCGATCGGCGACGACGATTCAAATAATTTCTCCGAGATTGTGCAGGATGAAAACGCCACTTCACCCTACGAGAACCTGGAAGAGAAAACCGTTACTGGAATGCTGCGTGAAATGGTGAAAACGCTGCCGCCGCGCGAGGCGACCATCTTGAATTACCGGTTCGGCTTGGACGGTGGCACGGAAAAGACGCTGGAAGAAGTCGGACAAAAGTTTGGGGTCACGCGTGAGCGTGTCCGTCAGATCCAGAACATCGCGCTGAGAAAGTTGCGCCGAATGATTGAAAAGCTTGAGGCGGCGAAGCTCTAGGCCCAACATCTGCGCCGCATGAATTCATCCGTTCCCACGTCAGCTGAGATCGAGCAGGCCATTCGTAACGTGCCCGACTTTCCGAAGCCGGGCATCCAGTTTAAGGACATCACGCCTGTTCTTGCCGACCCGCGGCTCTTCAATGGGGCCATTGCTGAGTTGTGCAAACCGTTCAAGCCCGGCTCGGTGGATGCCGTGGTTGGGATCGATGCGCGTGGATTCATCTTTGCCGCTGCTGCCGCGGTTCAATTGAGGGCTGGTTTCATCCCTGTTCGCAAAAAGGGCAAGCTGCCTTACAGCACGCTGGAACAGGCTTACGATCTTGAATACGGCACCGCTACTGTCGCGGTCCACACGGACGCTCTCAAACCTGGTGCACGGGTTATTTTGATCGACGATTTGCTCGCCACAGGCGGCACCGCTGCTGCTGCTGCTGCGCTTGTGAAGAGGCTTGGCGCCGAAATCCTGGAGTTTTCCTTCCTCATTGAACTGAGCTTTCTCAACGGTCGGGAGAAGTTAAAGGGTGTGCCAATCCGTTCGGTTGTTGTTTACTGAGGGTGACGCGCCATGAACGCGTGTCAGTCCATCGACGAGAGTTTATTCCGCTTCCTTAACGCCAAGGTCGCGAATCCGGTCTTTGATGTGCTGATGCCGTTCCTAAGCGGCAACAAGCTTTTCATCCCCGCGGTGGTGCTCGTTGTTTTGTTGTTGTTGTGGCGGGGCGGCACAAAAGGTCGGGTTTATGTTCTCATGGTGGCCATACTTCTGAGTCTTGGCGACCCGCTCGTCTGCAATCAAATCAAGCACCACTTCCAACGCCCGCGGCCATTCGTTTCACTGCCGGATGTGCGTCAACCTGAAGCCTACAAGCGCAACATTCCCAAGAGCGACAAGATGGTGGATGCGCCGCAGCCGGCGGGTGTGCTGCGCCGGACCAGTTACAGTTTTCCTTCCGCTCATGCTTTCAACTGGGGGGCGTTGGCGATGCTCACCTTCATTTATTATCGCCGGAGTTGGCGATTCATGGTGCCGCTCGCGCTCGCAGTCGCCTACTCGCGCATCTACAACGGAGTTCATTACCCAAGTGATGTTGCCACGGGGTTGCTGCTTGGGGCGGCATACACTTTCTCTGGGGTTGTTGCTTTGTGTGCTTTCTGGAACTCATTTGGTAAAAAAATATTTCCATACTGGCACAGTCGGCTGCCCAATCTCGCTCAACCCCAATTGGAACCCGACGAACTCCCGGCGCAAAGCGTGCGCGACGCACAATGGGTGCGGCTGGGTTACATCGTGGTTGCTGGCCTTTTCATTGCCCGGTTGCTTTATATCGCGAGCGGCACGATTCAGTTGAGCGAAGACGAGGCTTATCAATGGCTCTGGTC
This sequence comes from Verrucomicrobiota bacterium, assembly GCA_041181065.1. Lineage (GTDB taxonomy): Bacteria > Verrucomicrobiota > Verrucomicrobiia > Limisphaerales > DSYF01 > DSYF01. Next base: position 2,148 of record JBEGQI010000008.1, read on the forward strand.
CAAACACCTCGCCCTCTCCTATTACAGCAAACCTTTCGGCATTGCCGTGGCACAGTGGATCGGCACGCAAATCTGGGGTGACACGGAGCTAGGGGTGCGCTTTCTCTCCCCGCTCTTCGCCGGGATCCTTGGCGTGGTGTTTCTCCGTTTCCTTGCGGGTTACGCCGATGGGCGAACGGCTTTCTTCTTCATCTTGGCCTGCGCGGCCACTCCACTGCTGGCAGGCGGCAGTGTCTTGATGATGATCGATCCGCTGTCCGTGTTCTTCTGGACGCTGGCGATGCTGGCGGCGTGGCGTGCGATCACACAGGATTCAACGCGTTGGTGGGTGGTGACGGGTGTGTGCATGGGCTGCGTGTTCCTGTGCAAATACATCTCGCCGTTTCAGTGGGCTTCATTTGCGCTGTTCTTCCTCCTGTATCCACCGGCGCGGTCGCAACTTCGTCGCCCCGGACCTTGGCTTGCCCTCGGCATCAACCTGCTCGCGACGTTGCCAGTGATCCTCTGGAACAATCAAAACGGCTGGATCACCCTCACACACTTGAAAGAGCGCGGCAGTCTCGAAAAAGCCTGGCATCCCACACTCAAATACTTTTTCGAATTTGCAGGCGGTCAGTTGGGTTTGCTCAACATCGTCTTTGCAATCGCGATTTTCTGGGCAGTTGTGGGATTCATCCGGCATGATCTTAAACGGCGGGAGACAGAGTCCGGCGTGCCCTTGCAGTTGTTCCTGCTTAGTCAGGGTATGGTTGTGATGGGATTCTACACGATTTACACGTTCCATTCACGCGTTCAGTTGAATTGGGCTGCTTCGAGCGTCATACCGCTGTTCTTGTTCGCCACCCTTTGGTGGCATCGCCGCTGGCAGGCGGGTAGTCGTGCGCCTGTCTGGATCCTGTGCCTTGGGCTCAGTTTAGGGCTGCCGTTGATCGTGTTTGCCCACAACACGGACTTGGTAGAGAAAGTTTTTGGAAAACCTTTTCCGGGCCGGATCGATCCGTTGCACCGGTTGCGCGGCTACGACGAGATGGCGCGCCTCGTCAGCGAGCAACGAACTAAACTTCAGGGTGAAGGAAAGCCCGTGTTCATCATCGCCGATCATTACAGCCGCACGGGGGAACTCAGTTTCTATCTTCCCGAGGCGCGGCCATTTGTCGCGGGCGATTCGCTCATCAAGATGTATCGTGAACCGCAGCCAAAGAATGCGGTCTGGTTCTGGCCCGGTTACACGCTTACCAACCGTGTTGGGGAGAACGCCATTTACATTTCCGAAAACGACGAGCCCAAACCCG
>JBEGQI010000009.1:0-12887 GCA_041181065.1 Verrucomicrobiota bacterium
CTGCCATCGCCTGCACCAGTTCCACCGCGCTCGCGCAATCCGCCGATGCGCTCATCGACAAGCTCGTGGACAAGGGCATCCTCTCCGTCAAGGAAGCCAACGACCTGCGCGAGGAAAGCGACAAAGGCTTCACCACCGCCCTCTCCTCGAAGAACGGCATGCCCGAATGGGTGACGGCACTCAAGTTCAATGGCGACTTCCGTGGTCGCTATGAATCGTTCAATTACGAGAACGGCGCGGTCGGTCGCGATCGTTTCCGTTACCGCGCGCGTTTTGGTTTCACGGCGGCCATCCGGGACCAGCTCGAAGTCGGGCTGCGGCTTGGCTCGGGTGACTTGGACGGCGGCGTGCCCACCGGCGGCATCGATCCCATCTCCAACAACCAGACTTTGCAGAACAACGCCTCCAAGAAGGGCATCTTCCTCGACCTCGCGTATGCCAAGTGGTCGCCGCTGAACACGCCCGATTGGTCCGGTGTGCTGACCGTCGGCAAGATGGAGAACCCGTTCGTGTTCCCGTCCACGATGATGTTCGACAAGGATTACACGCCTGAAGGCGGGGCGGTTGAACTGACTTACCGCCTCAATCCCGAGCACACGTTGAAGTTCACCGGCGGCGGCTTCGTGCTCGATGAATTGAGCGGCGACAGCAACGACCCGTTCCTCGCGGGCGCGCAACTGCGCCTCGACTCGGCATGGAGTTCGCACTGGTCCTCGTCCCTCGGCGTGTCGTATTTCGGCATCACGGCCTCGGGTAATCTCGGCAATGGCGCAGTGCCGAACATCAACAGCGGCAACACCCGCACTGCCGGCGGCGCTTTGGTGTATGACTACACGCCGCTCCAGGCCGACGCGTCGCTGACCTACACGATGGACAAGTTCCCGCTCTATCCGGCGGCGTGCCCCATCACGGCGTTCGGCGAATACATCCAGAACACGAGCGCCAGCGCCAACGACGTCGGCTATGCGTTCGGTGTGACGATCGGCAAGTCCGGCAAGAAGGGCCTCTGGGACCTTTCCTACCAGTATCGCAATCTCGAAGCTGACGCGGTGTATGAAGAATTCACCGAGTCCGACTTCGGCGGGAATTACCTGACCGCTCCGGCGGGCGGCAACACCGGTTACCGCAGTGGCACCAATGTCCGTGGTCACATCATCAAGGCGCAATACTCGCCCTACGACTCATTGACCCTTGGCATCACCTACTGGATCACCGACCTCATCAACGAAAGCCCGGCGGGCTCCCAGAGCGGCGCAGGCCGGTTGCAGGTGGACGCGGCGATCAAGTTCTGATGTCACCGAATCGTAACCAAGAATCTGAAACAATCGTGGTCAAATCCTCGAACTTGAAAACAAACATGAAAAAATTGCTCCTTACATTGGCCGCCAGCGTAGCATTGGGTGGGCTTTCCGCCTCCGCCGGTTCCATCACCGTCAAAGGCTCCGACACCCTCGTCATCCTCGCCCAGAAATGGGCGGAGGTTTACATGGGCAAGAATTCCGGCGTGAAGATCCAGGTCACGGGCGGCGGTTCCGGCACCGGCTTCGCCGCGTTGCAGAACCAGACCACCGACCTCTGCGACGCCTCACGCAAGATCAAGGCAAAGGAAATCGAAGCCTGCATCAAGGCGTTCGGCAAGCGCCCGACGGAATACAAGGTGGCCGTGGACGGTCTCTCCATCTACGTAGCCGAGAGCAATCCGGTGAAGGAACTCTCGCTCGCGCAGTTGGAAGGCATCTTCACCGGCAAGATTAAGAATTGGAAGGAACTCGGCGGCAGCGATGCGCCCATCACGGTTTACAGCCGCGAGAACAGCTCGGGCACCTACGAGTTCTTCAAGGAGCATGTGCTTAAGGGCAAGGACTTCGTTTCGAGCGCGCAGACGATGCCCGGAACGGCGGCGGTGTTGCAGGCTGTGGCGAAGGACAAGAACGGCATCGGCTACGGCGGCGCGGCTTACGGCGCGGGTGCGAAGCATCTGAGCGTGAAGCCTGATGACGCCACGCCCGGCATCGACCCGACCGAAGAAAACGTGTTGAGCCAGAAGTATCCCATCTGGCGCTACCTCTACGTCTATGTGAATCCCGCGCAGGACAAGGGCGAGATCGCCGCCTACCTGAACTGGATCCGCAGCGATGAAGGCCAGAAGATCGTGAAGGACGTGGGTTATTACCCGCTGCCCGCGAACCTGCGGCAGAAATGATTTCACCCGGTTCCTCCGGTGAATCACGGGCGGCTGGTGTTGTGACGTAATTGTAAATTGTCAGACACCAGCCGCCCAAACTATTCTCCGCCCGCGCGATGCCTCAGAACTCGACCAACACAAAACGATCCCACGGCTGGATGGGCATCCATCGCGGCCATCAAGCGCGTCCAGTGGAGCGCATCTTTGAGTGGCTCATCTTCGGCGTTTCGTTTTCGACCATCGGCATCGTCTTCCTGATCTTCGTCTTTGTCGGCAAAGAGGCGTTGCCCGTTGTCTTCGGCCGGGAAAACTCCGCGGCCATCAAGGAAGTCCTCCCGGCGGCGGACATCGACAAGATCGCGCCCGAGCAGTTGCGCGCTTACCTTGGCCTGACCTCGACGCAGTTCAAGGAGATGGACAAGGAAACGCTCGTGTCGTTGATGCAGGTGCGCGAGGAAGCGCTGGCGGAATTGCCGGAGAACGTCCGCAACGACAAGGACGCGCGCCTGAACACCGCACAATGGCGCTATCTCGTCGGCCCGCACCAATGGACCGGCTACGACAAACCGGAATATATCTGGCAGCCGGTCGGCAACATCCATAAATACAATGTCATCCCGCTCATCGTCGGCACGTTGAAGACCACGCTCGTGGGGCTGTTGTTCGCGGTGCCACTGGCGTTGGGCGCGGCGATCTACGTTTCGCAACTCGCCCGGCCGCGTTTGAAAGAGTGGATCAAGCCCGGCATCGAACTGCTCTCCGGAATCCCGTCCGTGGTCATGGGCACGTTCGCGTTGCTCGTGATGGCGACGTTCCTGCAAAAAGTTTTCGGCTACGAAGTGCGCCTGAACGCTTTCGTCGCGGGCATCGCGCTCGGGCTGGCGGTGATCCCGCTCGTGTTCTCCATCGCGGAAGATGCGCTGACGTCTGTGCCGCGCAGTTACTCGCAAGCCGCGCTGGCGCTCGGCGCCTCGAAATGGCAGGCGGCGTATCAAGTGGTGCTGCCGTCGGCCTTGCCCGGTGTATTCGCGGCGGTCGTGCTCGGTTTCGGTCGCGCGATCGGCGAGACGATGATTGTGCTGCTCGTCTGCTCCGCGAGCGTGATGTCGTGGAGCGTCTTCGATTCCGCGCGCAGCATCACGACGACGATTGCGGCTGAGATGGCTGAGGCCGTCGCCGGCGGGCATCATTACCGCATCCTGTTTCTGCTCGGCGCGCTGCTGTTCGCGGTGACGTTCATCACCAACCTCATCGGCGACGTGGTCATCCATCACTGCAAGGCGAAGCTGGAGGGCAAGCGATGAACCTCAGTTTCTTAATCATAATCTTACTCGTAATCTTAATCTCTTCCGTATTGGTCCAAGAGATTATGATTAAGATTACGAGTAAGATTAAGAACCCGGAGGTGGCCCGATGAAGCATCGCTTTCAATCACAGGGCTTCAACTTCGGCTCTGCGTTCTTCACGGGGCTCACGGGATTGGCGACGGCGCTCATCCTCGTCTTCCTCGTCATCATCCTTGGCAACATCTTCCTGAACGGCTGGGAAGGTTTGTCGTGGCGCTTCGTATCCACGATCCCGAAGAAGGATTTCTTCGAGCCCGGTTCCGCTGCGGTGTTGCCGATGATCGTGGGCACGACCATCCGCGTCTTTGTGATGACGCTCTTCGTCATCCCCGTCGGCGTCATCACGGCGATCTACCTGACGGAATACGCCAGCACCACGTCGCTTTACACGCGCATCATCCGCGCCGCGGTCAACAATCTCGCCGGCGTGCCGAGCATCGTGTTCGGTCTGTTCGGCCTCGGGTTCTTCATCAACTTCATCGGCAAGAATCTCGACCAGATGATGAACGCCTCCGGCCCGCACTTCGGTCAACCTGCCGTGCTCTGGGCGTCGCTCACGCTGGCGGTGATGACGTTGCCTGTCGTCATTGTCGCGACGGAAGAATCGTTGAAGGCCATCGCGCCCGGCTTGCGCGAAGCCAGCCTCGCGCTCGGCGCCACCAAGCTGCAAACCATTTGGAAGATCGTCCTGCCGAATGCGCTCCCTGGCATCATGACCGGCGCCATCCTCGCCATCAGCCGCGCGGCGGGCGAAGTCGCGCCCATCATGTTCACCGGCGCGGCGTATTACATGGCCGATTTGCCGAAGTCGCCCACGGACCAGTTCATGGACCTCGGCTACCACATCTACGTCCTTTCCACGCAATCGCCGGACATCGAGAAGACGCGGCCCATCCTTTACGCGACCGTGCTGGTGCTCTTGCTTTTGACCTTCGCGCTCAACGCCGTTGCCATCGTGGTCCGTTCCCGGATGCGCAAGGCGATGCGCGCGGGACATTGATTTATGCCTGAACCCGTCCTCCAAAAAATCGCGATGCCTGAGGCGCCGGCTCAACCGACGACGGGAACAGTCCCGTTGATCGAGGCCGACAAACTGTCGCTGTATTACGGACAGTCGAAGGCATTGAAGGAGATCTCGCTCACGATCCCCGAGAAGCTGGTGACGGCGTTCATCGGGCCGTCGGGCTGTGGCAAATCCACCTTCCTCCGTTGCTTCAACCGGATGAACGACCTCATCGACGGCGTGCGCATCGAGGGCCAGATCAATATCGGTGGGCACGACATCTACGGCGACGACGTGGACGTCATCGAACTGCGTAAACGCGTGGGCATGGTGTTCCAGAAGTCGAACCCGTTTCCGAAGAGCATCTACGAGAACATCGCCTACGGCCTGCGGCTCCACGGCATCAAGGCCAAGTCCGAGCTCGACGGCATCGTGGAACACAGCCTCAAGGGCGCGGCGTTGTGGGACGAAGTGAAGGAGCGGCTCAACGCGAGCGCGCTGGGTTTGTCCGGCGGCCAGCAGCAACGCCTCTGCATCGCCCGCACCATCGCCATCAAGCCCGAGATCATCCTGATGGACGAGCCCGCCAGCGCGCTCGACCCCATCGCCACCGCGCGCATCGAGGAATTGATTCTGGAGTTGAAAGAGCAGTTCACCATCGTCATCGTGACGCACAACATGCAGCAGGCCGCGCGCATCTCCGATTATACGGCGTTCTTCTACCTTGGCACGTTGGTCGAGTTCGACGTCACGAGCAAGATCTTCACTGCACCCAAGGAGCGCCAGACCGAGGATTACGTCACCGGCCGGTTTGGCTGAACCCATTTCGCACCATGCAGACACATCACGAAAAGGAACTCGCGGAGTTGAAGGACAAGCTGCTCACGATGGCCAGCCACGCCGAAACGGCGGTCACGCGTGCCGTCGAGGCGGTCGTCAACCGCGACGAAAAACTCGCCGTTCAGGTCCGTGCCGACGACAACATCCTCGACCGGTTCGAAGTCACCGTGGACGAGATGTCCGTGGCGTTGCTGGCCAAGGCGCCGCTTGCGAGCGACCTGCGGTTCGTGCTGATGGTCATGAAGATCTCGCAGAACCTTGAACGCGTCGGTGACGAGGCGAACAAGATCGCCAAACGCGCGCGCGACCTCGCGGGCGAACCGCCGCTCAAGGCCAACATCGACATCCCCAAGATGGCGCAGATCGCCCTCGGTATGTTGAAGTCCTCGCTCGATGCCTTCGTGCGCCGCGACGCCGCGACGGCCCGGGCGCTCATCCCGCGCGACAAGGAAGTCAACGCGCTCAACAAACAATTCCAGAAGGAGTTGATGGAACTGATGACCCGCGACCCGGCGAACATCCGCCGTTGCATGTGGCTCACCGTCGTGACCAAGAGCCTCGAACGCATCGCTGACCACGCGAAGAACGTCGCTGAAGACGTGGTCTATCTCTGCGAAGCCAACGACATCCGGCACGCCGCTGGCAAGTGAGCTGCGCCGCGCTGCGGCTTCAGTTTGAACCCTTGGCGGACACCAGCCGATTGATTTGGCGGATGCGATCCACCAGCACCTTCATCACGTGCGTCGCGAAGAACGGGTTTTGTTGGATGAGCCGCTGAAACCGCAGCGCATCAATCTTGGCCAGGCTTGAAGACTGGCTCGCCACCACTGTGGCCGCCCGGGGCGATGCGTCAATGATCGCCATCTCACCGATGATCGCGCCCCGCGTGGAGCTTTCCACCACGACCTCACCGACCCGGATCTCCAAGGCACCCTCCAGCAGCACGAACATGCCATCGGGCGCGTCGCCCGCGTTGAACAGAACGTCGCCGGGAGCCAATTTGACGGGATTGGCCTCACGAGAAAATAAATCCGCTGGATTCATCTGCTGAGGCTAAGAACAAGACGCCGGGAGACAAGTTACGTTTGGGTAACACACTGTCATCGCCCTGGCCCTGCCTCCGGGGCGATGACTGTTGGCCCAGGCGCGCCCCCGCCCGCATGGGGCATTTCGACTACCCTTCACGGATCGAATAATAAATGCGAATATACCGTGCAGCGCCCCTGAGATGGGGTAGCCTGAAGGATGCTCTCCCTAAAAAAATCCATCGCCATACGACCGCCCATAGCCGTCAAACCTCCGCATTCAGTCTGGACCGGGCCGCGACTGCTTACCTTCCCACCCTCTGGCCTGCTGAGTCATACCACCGAGCGGGTTGCCACCGTTACGGCCGTGCTCGTCGAAATGTTGGTTGATGGGGGCCACCGGCATGGCGGCATCAACGAATGACCCCGCCTGTTTCCAACCACCATTCGGCGGGAACCTCAGCCTGTGGTAAATTGAAGCAACGAAAGGATTATTATGAAACTCGTTTTTACCTCCACCGAAGTGCCGGAACTCAACATCATTCAGGACATGCTCGAGCGCATTGGCGTGAAGTGTGAACTCCGCAGTTCGACTCCCCTGGATGCCCTCGGGGCGGAGCCGTTCAGCGCGGGATTGTGGGTCATGGAAGACGCAGATTACGTCCGTGCGCGGGATCTCTTCCATGTCTGGTCGCATCCTGCCGCGCATCACGCCAGCAATTGGGACTGCCCGAAGTGCCATACGCAGTTGTCCGGAGCTTTTGATACATGTTGGAAATGTGGGACCCATCACCTGATGGTTGCTTGAGCGATTAGATCGCCTAGGTCCGCAACAAGGACGGAGTGGGAGCAACGCGAGGGGGGTTGTCACCTGAACGTCACACGGGCGTTGCTGGACTGTCGTTGAGTGCTGGCGCGGGGCGTGTTATTCCATGGGCGCGTGAAACAGAAGATTCTCGTAGTGGACGATGAGCCAGAGGCGGTTGAACTCGTGGAGTTCAATCTCAAGGCCGCGGGCTATGAGGTCAGCACGGCCAGCGATGGCGCCGAGGCTTTGAACAAGGCGCGGCGTATCCAGCCCAATCTCATCATCCTCGATGTCATGATGCCGGAGATCGACGGCATGGAGGTCTGCAAGCTGCTGCGGCGCGATCCGGTGACGAGCGGCATTCCCATCATCATGCTGACGGCGAAAGCGTCGGAGGTGGACCGCGTGTTGGGCCTGGAACTCGGCGCGGATGATTATGTGGTGAAGCCGTTCAGTCCGCGGGAGCTGACGTTGCGCGTGAAGAAACTGCTGGAACGCAACAAGCCCGTGGAATCCGCCAGGGAAAAGATGATCTTCGGCGACCTGGTCATCGATGTGCCGCATCATGCGGTGTTGTGGAAGGGGCGGGGGATCGACCTGACGGCGACGGAGTTCAAGTTGCTCGTGACGTTGGCGCAACGGAAGGGGCGCGTGCAATCGCGGGACACGTTGCTGCGCGATGTGTGGGGCTACGAGAGCATGATCGATACGCGCACGGTGGATACGCACATGCGGCGGCTGCGCGAGAAGCTGGGCGCGGCGGCGAAGCACCTCGATACGTTGCGGGGTGTGGGTTATCGGTTCGTGGAGGATTAAATCACCGGGCGGGCGGACTGCTTTCCGCTTTGACTTGTCCCGCCTGCCGGGGATGCTTTGGCGCAACTGTTTTTCGTGCTCTGGCAAATCACAACTCTCATCGCCTGTGGCTTCGGCCTCGCCATCCATTTCTGGTGGTCGCGCCGGCTGCGTGTCTTTGAAAATGCCGCACGGACGCAGCTGGATGCTCTGGCGCGTTCGGAGGAGAATGCCCGGGCGCAGGCAGAAGCCCAGCAAGCTGCGGTTTTCGATAGCATGGTGGAAGGGGTGGTCCTGCTCGACCGCGAAGGGCGCATCCAGCTGGCCAACCGTCAGTTCACCGAGCTTTTTGCGCTGACCAAGGATTTGCGTGGGCAGACCTTGATGGAAGCCACGCGGATGCACCAGCTTGCGGATCTGGTGGCGGGCCTCAGCGCGGAGCGGCCGGTCCGCGACGGCGAGTTGCGCCCTTCAGGCCTCGCGGAACGGTGGCTGGAGGTGAATGCGGCGGCGGTCTTCGACAGCACCCATGCACGACGCGGCACGGTGGTGGTCTTCCATGACCTGACGCGGCTCAAGCAGCTCGAGCGCACGCGCGAGGAGTTCGTGGCGAACGTGAGCCATGAATTGCGCACGCCGCTCTCGCTCATCAAAGGTTACACCGAGACGCTGCTCGACGGCGCGAAGGACAATCCGGAGGTGGCGCAGAAATTTTTGCAGACGATCGATCGCAATGCCGAACGGCTCAAGTTGCTCATTGAAGATCTGCTGACCATCTCGGAACTCGAATCCGGCCGGATGCGGTTGCAATTGCAGGCCGTGGCGATGCGTCCCCTCGTGGCGAAGTTGCTGGATGATTTCAAGCCGCGGTCGACGGCGCGCAACGTCACGCTCGTGAACGAAGTGCCCGAGCTGAGCGTGAACGCCGACCCCAACCGCGTGCAGCAGGTGCTGAGCAACTTGGTGGACAACGCCATCAAGTATGGCCGCAACGAGGGCACGGTGACGGTGTCCGGCCGGTCGTTGGGTGATGGCCGATTGGAGTTCTGCGTCGCCGACAACGGCCCGGGCATCCCGGAAGAGGCGCGCGAGCGCGTGTTCGAGCGATTCTATCGCGTGGACAAGGCGCGTTCGCGCGAGCAGGGCGGGACGGGCTTGGGTTTGTCCATCGTGAAGCACATCGTGCAAAGCCACGGCGGCAAAGTCTGGGTCGAGAGCGAGGCCGGGAAGGGGAGCCGCTTCTTCTTTTCGCTCCCGAGCACGCCGACGTGAATCAACTGATCCACCCGACGACTTGGGCCAGTCGCACGCAAAGGTAGGCAACGATGCCGCTCGCGGGAATCGTCAGGAGCCACGCCCACACGATGCGCTCCACGACGTTCAATCGGAGGTGATTCCAACCCTTGGCGCAGCCCACACCCATGATGGACGTCGTGATCGCGTGCGTGGTCGAGACCGGCATGCCCAGCATCGCCGCCACGGACAACACGGTCGCACTCGTGGTCTCCGCCGCGAATCCGTGCACGGGATAAAGCCGGACCATCTTGTGACCGAGCGTCTTGATGATGCGCCAGCCGCCCGCAGCGGTGCCCGCGCACATGGTGAGCGCGCACGTGACCTTGATCCACAACTTGATGTCGAGGGATTTGCCGGCTTCCGGCGGCGTGATCCTCAGGAAGTCGAGCCACGCGGGCAGGTGGTCAAAGGTTCCGGCGCCCGTCGCAGCCGCGAGCGCCAGCGCGATGATGCCCATCGTTTTCTGAGCGTCGTTCGTGCCGTGGCTGAATCCCATGTAAGCCGCGCTGAACAACTGCGCCTTGCCGAACACGCGGGACACCGTCATCGGCCGCCAGTTGCGCAGCAGGAAATAAAGCAGCCCCATCAACAGCCACCCGATGAGAAACCCGCACACCGGCGAAGTCACCATCGGGACGAGCACTTTCCAGAGCACGCCCTTGCCCTCCCACCAGTGGGCTTTGCCGGGGACGGACCAGACGATGACGCTCCACTTGTTATGCGCCGCCGCCAGCGCCGCGCCGCACAACCCGCCAACGAGCGCATGCGAGGAACTGGACGGCAACCCGAACCACCACGTGAGCAGATTCCAGACGATGGCTCCGAGCAACGCGCAGACCAACACCTCGGAACTCACGATCTGCGTGTCCACGATACCTGAGGCGATGGTCTTGGCCACCGCCGTGCCCCACAATGCCCCGAGCAGATTGAACACGGCCGCCAGCATCACCGCCTGGCGCGGCGACAGCACCTTGGTCGAGACGACGGTGGCGATGGAGTTCGCCGTGTCGTGAAAGCCGTTGATGTATTCAAACACCAACGCCACGAGGATGACGATCAGGATGAGGGTCATCGCGGGGGTCAGGAGTTTTTCAGGACGATGTGCATCACCACGTTGCCGGCGTCGCGGCAGCGGTCGATGACCTTTTCCATCAGTTCGTAAAGGTCGCGGATGACGATGGCGCTGAGCGCTTCGTATTTGCCGCTGTAAAGTTCCTTGAGCAGCTCCAGCATCAAGCGGTCGGCCTCCCCTTCGAGATATTGCAACTTGTCATTCATCTCCTTGGCCTTCTCGAGGTGATCCATGTCGCGCAGCTGCTTGACCATGGAGAGCACGACCTCGGTCGCCTTGACCATCATCTCGCCCTGCTTGGTGAAGTTGACGTCCTTCAAGTGCGGCGCGGCCAGCAACCAGCGCTCGGCGAACTTCTCCGCCGTCTTCGGGATCTTCTTCAACGAGAGCGACAACGCCTCGATGTCCTCGCGTTCGAGACCGGTGACGAACGTCTTCACCAGCTCCTCGCTGATCTGCTCGGCGATCTTCTTCTCCTTGCGCCGGGCCAGCACCAGGTCGTCCAGGGAACTTTTGTTCGCCGGATTGGAGATCAGTTGGATGACATGCTTGGCGCTTGCGTTTGCCTCGCTGGCAGCTTCCTCAAGAAGGGCCTGGAATTTATCGCCTTTGCCGAAGAGTTGTTGGAAGGAAAACATGGCGCCGTCAGTTGGCCAGAACGACCGTAAATGTCGAACCAAAAATCTTTTGCACCGGCAGCGGACAACGCGCAACTCACTCCGCCACACCCCAACTCACCGCCGCCAAACTCCCGATCTCCTCCGCCACTCCCTGATGAAGCCTCGCGCGATAAAAAATTTGCTCCGCGAGCGGGCAAAAATGCTCCGCCCGCGCCTGTGGCACCGCCGCCAAAACCTGAAGCGGCTCCGCCAACCCATAAAAAAGTTTCGCTCCCAGCGCCAAAGCTCCGCACACCCCTGAAAGATCTTTGCGCGGCGCTAAATTTGATCCGCCAGGGTCTGTGCAAGGTCCGCCGTGTTCTAAAACGAGACTGTCAATTCTGATTCAGGACTGCACGCGAGACAATGTTCGCGGCCTTATGGTTAAAGTAAGCCATTCTGACGTGCGCCCCGCCCGAAATTTCGTTGGCATCCCTGATGCAGCACTCCCTTCCGACACGAACGGCAGCCGCCGTTCTCAATCAGAAAACAATCGCGGTGGAAAATCCACCGCACGATCAGAAAGGACAGCACCAATGACAACGACAACTGACAGCACCGCCGCCGCGGGCACAACCGCCCCGGTGGCCAAAAAGAAATCCCCGCGCGGGATGTTCAACCAGGCGCAACTGCGCAACCTCGCCAAGGCCGACACCGTGGCCACCGCCGCCAAAAAGGACGCGCACAAGGCCAGCATCGCCGCCCGCGACATCAGCGACGCCTTTGTCGCCACCTTCGTGGACGACATCGCCGCCGCGCGGGCCAAGGCCAACACCGCGGTGGATGAGACCATGGCCGCCAAGGCTGCCACCAAGGAAGAAAAGGATGGCGACCGCAAACTCATCGCCGGCTTGAAGGAAGTGCAGAAGGCGGTGAAACAGAAATACGGACGCGGCAACCGCGCGGTCCTGGAAGCCTACTTCGTGGGCAAGAAACTCAACGGCAGCCGACCGAACCTGCTGCAAACCTCCCAGAGCATCATCGACAAGGTGGCCACGGAGACCCTGCCCGGGATCACCGCTGCGAAAAAGACCCGGTTGAAGGCGGCCCGGCAGATCTGGATCGATGCCAACACCAAACAGGCGGATGCCCGCTTCGCCGCCTATACCGCCCGGCGGGAATTCAAGACCCTGCTCAAGAGCATCGATGAACGCCGCCTCGCGATCCAGACCGCGGTAGATGCCGAGTGGCCGCACACCGACGCGGAAAATGCCGGCACTCGCAAGGACTTCGCGCTCCCGGCAGACCGTCCGATGGCGCAGTAAAGCAGCGCACGACTCAGAAGCAGCCCACGCCAGGCGCCCCGCGAAAGCGGGGCGCTTTTATTTTGCGCCTTAAAGCAAGTGGCAACCGGCTGGCCTTGGTAGGGCAGGCTTTCCAGCTGCTTTGTAGAAATCATGCTTTTGTGCCAGAGGCACAACCGGAAATTAGCCAGACACGAAGTGTCTGGTAGCAACGAAAAAAGAAATCCGTCCTGAAAGGACGGTGGAAACGTGAATCTTGGTGGCGACGCAAAGCCATCCGCCGTCCCGCCGGGACGGAAAAATAATGACGGATATCACCAGACACTTCGTGTCTGGCTAATTTCCGTCGTCGCGGCGCGACGGAAAAATGATTTCTACAAAGCAGCTTTCCAGCCTGCCGGTGCTGGGGACATACCTGTCCCCAGTTCCCGTTCCCGAACCCAAACCCGGACTGGAAAGTCCGGGGAACCGGCAGACAGGAATGTCTGCCCTACGCACCCCCCGTCTCCGGACGTGATCTGGCAGGTCACGCATCGCGGCAAACGGACGCGTGGAATGAGACTTCCGCTTTTCCCTCGGTGCCCTCTGCGCCTCTGTGGCCAATTCCCTCCGCC
>JBEGQI010000010.1:0-2778 GCA_041181065.1 Verrucomicrobiota bacterium
CAGCCACTTCCACGCAGGAATCACAAGGACGTCGCGGCCCTCCTCCGTCAGCGCATCTTCCTGGTCAAGCGTGATGACGCACAGTTTGCGCCCCCCCTTCTTAGAGCTGCCGGGAAGCTTCGCTGCTTGCAGCAAGCCGCGCAGTTCGCGTTGGCGATTTTCAGGAGTAAGCCTCGCACAGCACTGAATGGCGTGATCACTGGTCACAAAGTCGCATTCCCACTCATGCAGTGCAGTGGCAAAGGTGGGGGCGGCGCCCATGCGACGCACTGCGATGAGCACGGCATTCTCCAGCTTACGGCCAAGGTCCGGAGTGGAGTTCGGGCTGTTGGCAGCGGCGAGCCCCGTATCCACCGCATAGTACTTTGGCGGGCTGGTGACGCGTTGCTTGAAGGACGCACTAAAGCGCGGAAGCGACAGCATCAACCATGCATCCTGGAGATACTCGACCATGCGACCCGTCTGCGCAACCGACGGCAACCCTAGTCCTTTTGAAAGCGCCTGCAACGATAGTGGCTGCCCAGGATGCGCCAGCAGATGCAGCGCGAGCGTCATCAATGGCCGAGCCGAGCGCAGCGAATGCCTCGTAACAATGTCGCGATGCACCACGTCGCGCAGCAACTCGCGAAGCAAGACGGCTCCGTACTCCGGTTCGACCCGCAATGCAGCCGCAAAACCGCCGCGCCTAAGATAATCTTCGAGCGACGCCGCACCCGGCTTTTCTCCGGTGAACGTCAAAAACTCGCGAAAGGAAAAGGGATACACCTCGTGGGGCAAGTGCCGTCCGGTCAGTTTCGAGCCCATCTCACGGCCCAGCAGACTTGCGTTCGATCCCGTCAGGCAGACGCGTCGGCCCGAGTCCAGAAGCGCACGCACAAGCCTTTGCCATTCGGGCACCTCCTGCACCTCATCGAGATATATCGCCGCCCTCGGATGGTCGGCATCTAGGATCGACATCATGGTAGCGAAGTCCTCAGGTCCCAACCCATACAGGCGTGTATCTTCCAAGTTTATGGTGACGGATGCACCCCTGATCCTACGCCGGATCTGGCCTTGCAGCGTGCTTTTCGCACACCGCCGCACCCCGCTGAGCACGAGCGCATGGGAAGCAGCCTCCGCCTTCCATGCCGGCTGAAAAAGCCGCCGCACCTCATGTTCGGCAACTTCCCCAGCGCCCGGCGTGGCCAGAACGGCTTGCAGTGTTTCCCGAAGCAACATGAAGGTGAGTTATCACGAAAAACACAGGTGTTTAACTGTAGTGAACAAATGTGGCGTCATGGGATGATCCTTTTTCGCCTCCTTTTAGGAAAGCTTGCGGGGTGCGGCTGCGCCCCAAGTCAAACGAAGAAGTTGCCTCTGAGAATCCTCAGAATTTTCACCTCAAAAATGAGTGTGCCCCATCCCTATTGTTTTGACGGACCAAAAAGGGGTTAACCGCCGCTGAAACCGCTCCACCAAGCTCCAGCGACTACCAAGAACGAATTTTATGAATTTCCGTCTCCGCATCCATCCCCCGCCTCGCCCTGTTCGTAAAATTCGTTCATTTCAAACGGGGACGACGCGACCCATGCGACGCCTTCCCTGGACTCGCCTTCCTTCGGAATCTTCCGCGCCAGTCCCATCTCTTCCAGACGCGCAAGCGCCGCCGCGATTCGATCTCCAGACTGGTTCCGCTGAAAGATGTCGCCATGGATCTGAGTTTTTGAAAGCCCTTTCACTCCGGAGGCTCTCAAGCCCGCTGCCAGTCTCCAGCAGCGGATCGCCGATGCGCTCTCCGAACGCCGCAGCCCCGAGCAATGACGGGGAGGCTCTGCCGTTTGTCTGTCCCCTCCGGATTCCGGCAGCTAGGATCTTAAATTTATCGGGCCAGGGTTTTAAACCGTATCCGAAGGCACCCACGCCATGGACAAACAAACTCCCATTCAGCCTTTTTTAGGACCACGCGCGCGAGGCAAAGAAACAGGGCGAAAACAAAAATCTTGTTATTGTAATAATGTCACAACGTTTCGCCGATGATGGGACCCGGCATCAACTGAATCGCGCGTGAAGGAAGCATGCCGTTGTCGGCGAGTTTGCGTACGGCCTGGGAAACTTTACGTGCAAAGCTGTCGTTGTTCACGCTGTAGCGACTGATGGACGGACTGGTGTGAGCAAGAAAGTTTTCGTCGTCGCGCGAGAGCACGGCGACATCCTGTGGCAAGCGCACGCCGCGTCGCATAAGGTGCATGGCGACGGTGAGCGCATGGGCGGCGCGTGCCACCAGGTAGGCGGTCGGCGGAGAGGATGATTGCAGCGCGCGGTCGAGCAGCCTGCAAAGATGCGTTTTGTCGCGATGGCGCAGCATGACAAGACTGGCGTCAAAATGGCGTTCTATAACTTCGCGCAGACCGCGTTCGCTATCGCGGTCGCCGCCCGTAGCACCATCGGCCAACACCAGCGCGATGCGACGGTGTCCCTTTTGCAGAAAGAGCGTGCCGGCATGGCGGCAGGTCGCGCGATGATCTGCGTCGACAAAGGGAAGTTCGATGTCTTCCGGACAGGTGCCGAGCACCAGGCATGGAACCGCGCAGCGCTGAAACCAAAGCTGCATCGGACGGATCGTTCCGCTCAAGAGCCACGCTGCAGCTGAGGACCGGCGCACAAGGTTTTCCAGCGCTCGGACCGGTCGTGCGGAGTAGCAGGATTGGTTCACGTGGATTTCCAGCGTCCATCCTACCCGGGCGAGCTGCTCGCGCACCGCATCAATGACTAGCACTGCGGACGGCGCCATGAGCCGAA
>JBEGQI010000011.1:0-4251 GCA_041181065.1 Verrucomicrobiota bacterium
GCCCATGCGGTCGGCAATTTCCTTGTAGGCGTAACCCTTGGCGAGCTGTTCGAGGAATTCCTTTTCGCCTTCGGTGAGCTGTGACATCTCGGAAGATTCCTTTGCCGGCTGGTTGAAGAACATCACCACGCGCCGTGCGAGCTGCGGCGAAAGCGGCGAGCCGCCGGCGTGAACTTCCCGGATGGCGTCGAGCAGGTTCTTCGACGCGGTGCGCTTGAGCAGGTAGCCGCTCGCGCCGGCCTTGAGCGAGTTGAAGAGCGAATCGCTGTCCTCATACACCGTGAGCATGAGCACCTGGACCTGCGGCGTCAGCACCTTCAGCTTCTGCACGCACTCCACGCCCTTCATGCCCGGCATATTGATGTCCATCAACACCACGTCCGGCGGATGCTTCGGGATTTCCTTCAAGGCCATCTCGGCGTTGGGGTATTCGCCGACGAGCCGGAACGCGGGCGCGCGGCTGATGAGGGTGGCGAGACTGGAGCGGATGCCCTCGTCGTCGTCCACGATGGAGATTTTGATCGGTGCTTCAGCCATGGTTCGGGACCGGTTTACTTTGGTTTCGCTGAATTGTCACGCGGCAGGCATACGGTGATGCTCACGCGGGTTCCCTGGCCGGGGCTGCTTTCGATTTCGAGCCGGCCGCCCATCGTTTCGGCGCGGCGCTGCATGTTGCGCAGCCCGTTGCGCGTCCCGGCCTCCGGCGACTTCGGCAACTGGCAGCCCGCGCCGTCGTCCACCACCACGAAGTGCATCCGTTCACCGGTGACTTCCGCCTGCACGACCACCTCTTTCGCGCGGGCGTGCTTGTAGGCGTTGGTCAGCGCCTCCTTCACGATGAGAAACGTGTTGTGCCGCATCTCCGGCGGCAGGTGGCGGTCCGGAATGGTGTCCGGCAGGTCCAGCCGGCACCGTGTGGCGTCGCCGTCGAACAGCTCCTTCGAGAAGTGCGCGATGTATTCCACGAGGCTTTGCACCGTGTCGCTGCCGGGGCGCACGGCCCAGACGATTTCCTCGAGCGCGCGCACGGTCTGGTCGGCGGCCTGAGTGAGCTTGGCGGCATGGGCCTCGACCTGTTCGGGGCTGGCCTTGTCCGCGCGCAGCAGGCCGCCGAGCAGTGAGATGCGCGTGAGCGACGAGCCGAGGTCGTCGTGCAAATCCTGGGCGATGCGCGCCCGCTCGCGTTCGAGCGCACGTTCCTGTTCGGCAAGCCGCAGGCGCCGCTGGTATTTCTGCCGCTCGACGAACCACACCGAGCCGCCGACGCCGGCAAGCAGCAACGTCAGGAGGAGGGCGTTGAACCACAGCGTCTGCCAGAACCGCAGCACGATGAAGTCGTTGAACGACGTGGCCACCGCCATGTCGCTGAAGATCCAGCCGTTGCCGTTGCCGCCGTGGCGCAGGCGGATTTGATCGAACCGGGCATTGGCGCGGAACCGGGTGGTGAGCGATTCGGGCTGGTTGAGTTCGCTGGCGCCGCGCGTGAGTTTCGGATTCAGCCACACCGTCACTAGATCGTCGCCGCCGGGGACGAACTGGACCTTGAAGACCAGCGTGCGCGGGCTGTCGTGGCGCACCAGTTCGTAGGGGAAAAAGGTGCCCAGCCCGGATGCCTCGGGCCGGGATGACTTGAGGTTGAAATCGCCGGCGACCTTGTTGGATGGGCCGGTCTCCGCCGTGTAGAACGCCGAGTAACCCCACGCCTCCGGCGAGTTGCCGATCGCGAGTCGCGGCTCATCGCCTTCATACAATTGGAACGCGGCA
The DNA here is from genome assembly GCA_041181065.1 of Verrucomicrobiota bacterium. GTDB lineage: Bacteria > Verrucomicrobiota > Verrucomicrobiia > Limisphaerales > DSYF01 > DSYF01. The sequence goes on from JBEGQI010000011.1 coordinate 1,765, forward strand.
AAGTATTCCTCGGTTGCCACATCGGAGAGCGGGTCGACGTGAAACTTGAAGTAGAGTGTGTCGCTGGCGTTGCCATCGCGTTTCAACAATCCGCCGAGAATATCCGAACCGCCCTCGGCATGATGGACCACGCGCGCATCGGGGTCTTTCCAAAGCACTTCGGCCCGCGCCATAACGGTCGAAAGCGCAAGCACCGCGGTCGCCATGAGACCGGGCAGCAGTTGCAGCAGGCGATTCCGGTGGAACATGCGGATACTATGCCGGATTGGAATCGTTTCACAAGACAGGGAACGCACGTTCCGCCTTGAACCGCGCCTCTTCGTGCCTAGTCTCCCCGCATGGCAACCGGTGATTTCAAAGTCAAATACGTCGCGCACCTCGCGCGGCTGAAGCTTTCACCTGAAGAGGAACAGAAACTCGGCACGCAGCTCGGCGACATCCTCGGCTACATCGAGAAGCTCAAGCAAGTGGACGTCAGCGGCGTGGAGCCGACGGCGCATCCGTTCCCGCTCGTGAACGTCACGCGCCCCGACGAAGCGCGCCCTTCCCTGCCCCACGACGAAGCGCTCCGCAACGCCCCGCAACAGACCGCCGGCCTCTTCGCCGTGCCGAAGATCGTCGAATGATTTTTTACCACGGATGAACACAGATAAACACGGATGCGAAAGCCTGCTCCGTTGGAGTTCAGGCTTTAGCCTGTCCCCGACTGCGCGCCGCCAACAAGCTGAAGGTTGGACTTCGGCCGGCGGGCATTATGCGCCGGGGCATCCGTGTCCATCGGTGTTCATCCGTGGTTAATTTTTCCCGACATGCTCAACACGCTTTCCATCGCCGAACTCACCGCGAAGCTCGCCCAGCGCGAGACGTCCGCCCGTGCCGTCACACAAGCCTGCCTCGAGCAGATCCAAAAGCGCGACGGCCAGCTCCACGCGTTCCTGAAGCACGATGCCGCCGATGCGCTCGCGCAGGCCGACGCCGCAGACAAAGCCATCGCCGCCGGCACCACGCATGCGCAAAAGCCTTTGCTCGGCGTGCCCATCGGCATCAAGGACGTCATCGCCGTCAAAGGCCAGTCGCTGACGTGTGGTTCAAAGATCCTGGAAAATTTCGTTTCACCCTACGACGCCACCGTCACGGAAAAGCTCCGCGCCGCCGGCGCCATTTTGCTTGGCCGTTGCAACACCGACGAATACGCGATGGGCAGCTCGACGGAAAACTCCGCGTTCGGTCGCTCCAGTAATCCGTGGGATCCCACACGCGTGCCCGGTGGTTCGTCAGGCGGTTCCGCCGTGGCCGTGGCCGCGAGCATGACGCCCGCCGCGCTCGGCTCCGACACCGGCGGTTCGATCCGCCAACCCGCGGCGTTCTGCGGTTGTGTCGGCTTGAAGCCCACTTACGGACGCGTCTCGCGTTTCGGCCTCGTGGCTTACGCGTCGTCGCTCGACCAGATCGGCTGCTTCGCCCGCGACACGCGCGATGCCGCGACCGTGTTGCAGGCCATCGCAGGTTACGATCAACGCGACTCGACGAGCGTTCCACAAGCGGTGCCGGATTATCGCGCCGCGCTCACCGGCGATTTGAAGGGCTTGAAGATCGGTCTCGCGAAGGAATACATGGTCGGCGGTTTGAACGCGGAGGTGAAGCACGCGGTGGAAGCTGCCGTCGCCCAACTCACAAAGCTCGGCGCGGAAGTCGTCGAGGTCTCGCTGCCGAACACCGAATACGCCATCGCGACCTACTACATCATCGCCACCGCCGAAGCGTCGGCGAACCTCGCGCGCTTTGACGGCATCCGTTACGGCGTGCGCGTGCCCGGCGCGGATCCGATCGAACTTTATTCCAACACGCGCGGAGCCGGTTTCGGCGCGGAAGTGAAACGCCGCATCATCCTTGGCACCTACGTGCTGAGCAGCGGTTACTACGACGCTTATTACCTGCGCGCCCAGAAGGTCCGCACGCTCATCCGGCAGGATTTCCTGAACGCCTACGAGAAAGTGGACGCCATCGTCACGCCGACCACGCCGTCGGTCGCGTTCAAGGCGGGAGAAAATTCCGACGACCCGTTGCAGATGTATCTGCAAGACATCTACACCATTTCCTGCAACCTCGCAGGCATCTGCGGCATCAGCGTGCCGTGCGGCTTCACGGCGAACCCGAAACTGCCCATCGGCCTGCAACTCCTCGGCAAACCCTTCGGCGAAGAAACCATCCTCCGCATCGCCCACGCTTACGAGCAGGCCACGCCGTGGCATCGCGAACGTCCGCCGGTCGCTTGAGACTCAACGCCGCAAACGGAAAGTCTGCGCCGAGTTCGTCAGCGGCGCCGTCAGCCAATAGAAGCCGTTGCTGATGGTGGTGCTGCCACCGAGCAAAACCCACGGGTCCACGCCCAGCCGACTGACCCCTTGCACATTGAAGCCCGCACCGTAAGCAGGCCATTGCATCACCAAGCCATTCGTCGTATTCGCAGCATCCAAGCGCATAGGC
>JBEGQI010000012.1:0-9597 GCA_041181065.1 Verrucomicrobiota bacterium
CCAGCCAAACCAACGCATGCCCCTTCCAATCTTGAACGTCGCGCAGATGCGCGATTGGGAATCCGCCACGTGGGCCACCGGCCAAACGGAAGCCGAAGTCATCCGTCGCGTGGGTCAGGCCGTGGCGCAATGTGCCCGACGTTACACGCAGCCAAATGACGCCATCCTCATCCTCGCGGGCAAAGGCCACAATGGCGACGACGCCCGCGCTGCTTTACCGCACTTGGCAGAACGCAGAACGCAATGCCTCAACGTCACTGATCCCGCCGCACAACTCGCCGAGCTGTCGGCAGCGTTGGCCGCCCAGCCCGCGCTCGTCATCGATGCGTTGTTCGGGATTGGTTTGAACCGCCCGTTGGACGCTGCATGGCAAAACTTTTTGAACGCGCTCAACGCGGCGCAGGTTCGGGTGTTGTCGGTGGACGTGCCGTCCGGTTTGAATGCAGATACGGGCGCGAACTTCGGGACGGCAGTGCAAGCAACCATGACGCTCGCTGTCGGTGCGCCCAAGGTTGGGTTGCTCACGCAGCCTGCATTGCCGCATGTCGGTCGGCTGGAAGTCGCCCACGACGTCGGCTTGAACGCGCCACCTCGCGAACTTTCAACCGAACTCGAATGGGTTCAGCCCCAGGACTTCATCGGCTACCCGCCCGCGCGACCAGCGGCAGCGCACAAAGGCGACTTTGGTCATCTGGCCATCATCGCGGGCAGTCTCGGTTATCACGGCGCGGCAGTGTTGGCGGCGCGCGGCGCTCAACGAGCTGGCACGGGCTTGGTCACCGTGCATACGTTGCCCGATGTGTATCACGCCATCGCGTCGCAATTGGCCGGGCCCATGGTGCGCCTCTGGAATGCCGAGGCGCCACTCGTGGCGAAGCGCGACGCGTTGCTCATCGGGCCAGGACTGGCCGCGCCCGAGGCCAACGAGGAGTTCAACAAGCTCACGCGAAAATTGTGGCGCGATGAATCGATCCCCGTCGTTGTCGATGCCAGCGCGCTCGACTGGGTGCCGATGGACCCGGTGCCGAAGGGCGCCGTCCGTGTGCTCACGCCACATCCTGGTGAAGCGGCGCGGCTGCTCAAACTTTCGGTCGCACAAATCCAAGCCGACCGAACGCGAGCCGTGCGGGAAATCTCCACGCGCTTCGGCAACTGCTGGGTCGTGCTCAAGGGACATCAGACCCTCATCGGTCGCAGCGGCGGCGTCATGGCGGTGAACAGCGCCGGCGATCCTCGGCTGGCCCAAGGCGGCAGCGGCGACGTGCTGGCAGGCTTCATCGCTGGATTGCTCGCGCAGCCTGCGTTACAACGCGATGTCGCCCGCACGTTGCGTTACGCCGTCTGGCAACACGGTGCGGCAGCGGAGCGGTTGTCAGCGCAACGACCGAACTGGATCGTGGAGGAACTGGCGGAAGAACTCGGCCGGGCGAGTTGAGTTGAGCTTTCCCGCGCCGGATTCCCTGTTAGCCTGCGGCCATGATGGAACTGACCAACAAACAGATCAGCCAGCTCAAGGGCATGGGGCAATTGCTCGAGCCCGTGGTGCGCGTGGGCCATGCGGGCCTGAGCGACGCCTTCATCGCCAGCCTCAATCAAGCCCTCGACGATCACGAACTCGTGAAGGTCAAGTTCGCCGACTTCAAAGACCAGAAGAAGGAACTCTCCCCCAAGCTTGCTGAACTCACTGGCAGCCGCCTCGTCATGCGCGTCGGCAACGTAGCTGTGCTTTACCGCCAGCACACCGACCCCGCCAAACGCAAGATCAGCCTCGAATGAGACAGTTAAATTAGTTTGCCGATCAAGCGAGGCTGTCACGGTCCACCGCAATGAGGCTCAAATCGGCTTGCCCTATGGGAACAAATTGAAGAAGGCTGAAGCATGAACTGGTATTACGTGGAAAATGGGCAACAGGTCGGTCCGATGCCGGAAGCGCAATTGGATGCACTGGCCCAGAACGGCACCATCAACGAAGCCACGTTGGTCTGGTGTGATGGCATGGCGGATTGGCAACCGCTCTCAGCCGTCCGGCCCAGCGCCGTCAGCCAGTTGCCGCCGGTGTTGCCGCCAATTCTTTCACCATTACCCGTCGCCCCAGAAACGGTCTGCGTCGAATGCGGCTTGGTTTATGCGCCCGGAGACCTGATCAAATTGAACAACTGCTTCGTTTGCGCAACGTGCAAGCCGAAGTTCATCCAACGCATGGCGGAGGGCATCGCGAACCCAAGCATCGCGAAGCAGGTTTGGAAGAGTAAAAAGGAAGTGGTGCTGGGCGATGGCACTCCCCTGCCCGATCGCTGCATCTGTTGCAACGAACCTGCGAACGGCTACCGGCTGAAACGCAAGCTGACTTACACTCCGAACCCGCACATGGCTTTGCTCGTCGGCGTGTTGATCTACGCGATCATGACCCGCAACCAGCGCAAGCAATCCACGGTGCTGGTCGGCATGTGCGAGAAGCATCGCAGCGCACGCAAACGTGACATCATTCTCGGCCTCTCCGGTTTCGTCCTCGGCATCGCCGGGCTCTGCGTTGGGGCCGCGTTTGACAATGGCTTCTTTGCCGTCGTCGGTGTGCTCCTGATGATCGGGGGTATCATCCTCGCCGCGGTTCGCGCGCAGGTCATTAGCGTCTCGAAGATCGAGAACAATATCGTGCGCTTCAAAGGCGCAGGGAAACCGTTTCTCGCAAGCCTGCCGGACTGGACCGGGCCGAAGTAAGCCAACCCCGGCTCACTTCTCGCCGTTCACGAGCACATGCGCCAAGTGCGGCGCGTAAAGGCGCGGCTCCAGCAGGAATGAATCGTGCCCCTTGTCCGTGTGGACAGTGATCCACATGGATTCCACGCCGGACTTCTTGAGCAGTTGCACCAGCTTCGCTTGTTCGTGTGGATGGAACATCAGGTCTGAGTCCATGCTGAACACCAGCCACTCCTGCTTCTGACAGCGGGCGAACAGGTCGTGAAAATCCGTCGCACCAGCCTCGGCAACGAGGTCGAACCATTGCCAGGCATCAAGGATGCGCAGGTAGGAATTCGCGTCGAAACGGCGAACGAACTTCTCGCCCTGATGATGCATGTAACTCTCGACGGGATGATTCATCTCATACCAGCCATGCGGCGGCTTGTGGCTGACCACCTGCCCGCGCGCACGTTCGCGAAGCGTGTCGAGCGAGACAAAGGTCTTGTGTGCGATGCGCCGCGCCAGCGCGAGGCCGGTGTCGGGATGCGCCGCATGATAATAATCACCGCCCCGGAAATGCGGGTCGGCTTCGATGGCGGTGACTTGTTCGAAGTTGATGATGCGTTGGTAGATGGTCGTCTCCACGCCGGTGCCGATGGGCACGACAATCTTCACGCGATCGGGGTAACGCGTCGCGGTGAGTTGCGTCAGGAAGCCGCCGATGGAGGCGCCGACCACGGCGTGCAATTTCTTAACGCCGAGCTGATCCAGCAGCTTCATCTGCGAATCCACGATGTCGCTCATGCGCAACACCGGGAACGTCGGCCCCCACGGCCGACCAGTCTCCGGGTTCAACGACGATGGTCCAGTTGAGCCATAACAGCCGCCGAGATAATTCGCGCAGATGACGCAAAACTTTTTCGTGTCGATGGCCTTGCCCGGTCCGATGAATCCTTCCCACCAGCCCTCATGCAATTCCTCCGTCCAGCGATGGTCCACGCCCTGCACCCGTCCGTTCATGCCGGCGGCGTGCTGGCTGCCGGTCATCGCGTGATAGACGAGGATGACGTTGGAACGGTCCGCGTTCATGCGGCCATACATCTCGTAGGCCAACGTGAACTGCGCCAGCTTGGCGCCAACGCGTAGCTTGAGCGGGTTCTTCGTGTTGTTGAACTCGAAGAACTGCGTTTTGACTTTTCCAATGCTTACCATGATTGAACGACTTCCGTTGCCGGGCCAAAGCCCGTTGCGACAATGCCGCGTAATCTACGCGCAATCAGCGGCGCGTCACGAAGGATTTTTGGGGTTCACGCCTGCTCGAGCGCCTGATCCAAATCAGCGATGATGTCGTCGATGTTCTCCAGCCCGATGCTGAGGCGCACCAACTCCGGCGTGATGCCGCCGGCCTTCTGGGCCGCTTCGCTGAGTTGCGAATGCGTCGTGGTTGCAGGATGAATCGCGAGGCTCTTCGCGTCGCCCACGTTCGCGAGATGCGAGAACAACCTGAGATGATCGATGAAGTTCTTGCCCGCGGTCGCACCGCCCTTGATGCCGAAGATGACCATCGAGCCGCCCTTGCCGCGGAGATACTTCTTGTTCTTCTCAAACTGCGGATCGTCCGGCAGGCCGGGGAACTTCACCCACTCGACGCGCTTGTGCGACTTGAGATGCTTCGCCACAGCCAGCGCGTTGTCGCAATGCCGATCCATGCGCAACGGCAACGTCTCGATGCCTTGCAGAAACATCCAGGAATTATCCGGCGAGATGCACGCGCCAAGGTTGCGGAGCGGGCCGGTGCGCATGCGAAGGATGAACGCCAACGGCTTGAGCGGTTCCGGCAAATCAATCGCCCAGCGCAATCCGTGATAGCTGTTGTCCGGCTGCGTGTAGAGCGGATGCTTACCAGCCGCCCAATTGAAGCGCCCGCTGTCGATGACGATGCCGCCCAGTCCCACGCCGTGCCCGCCGAGCCATTTCGTCAGCGAATGAACCACAATATCTGCGCCGAAATCAAGAGGCCGGGTCAGATAAGGAGTGGAGAAGGTGGAGTCCACGATGAGCGGCAAGCCATGCGCTTTGCCAACCTTGGCCACGGCTTCGAGGTCGGTGATTTCCGACGCCGGATTGGAGACCGTTTCGCAGAACAACGCGCGCGTCTTGGAATCAATCGCCTTCGCGAAGTTTTCCGGGTGGTTCGAATCCACGAACTTCACCGTGATGCCGAGCGCAGGCAGGATGTCGGCAAACTGTGTATAGGTGCCGCCGTAAAGATTCCGCGCGCTCACGATGTTGTCGCCCGCCGACGCGAGGTTGATGATGGAGTAGAAGATCGCGCTCGTGCCCGACGCGATGCCGAGCCCGCCCATCTCCGGTGCGCCTTCGAGGAGCGCGACGCGCTTCTCCAACACGTCGGTGGTGGGATTCATCAGACGCGTGTAAACGTTGCCGAGTTCCTTCAGCGCAAAAAGATTCGCCGCGTGTTCGGTGTTGCGGAACACGTAGGATGAGGTGCGATAGATCGGCACCGCGCGTGAGAGGGTCGTGGGTTCGGGCTTGTAGCCACCGTGGAGGCAGAGGGTCTCGAATTTCATGGGATTCGACATTTGGATTGTTTGGAACGACAGTTTCGGTGTAACGCAGGAATTGTATGCAAGAAACCGCCACTGTCCAATGTCCATACTGCGGCCAGAATTCTGAGATCGAACTGGACGCCACCGTCACGAACCAACGCTTCACGACGGACTGTGAGGTGTGTTGCCGTCCGTTTTCCGTGCACGTCGAGTGCGAACTCGGCGAGGTGTTGAGCATCGAAGCTGGCGAGGAGTAGGCCACAGCCCGCCGGAGCCGTGTTCAATTTCGACGCCGACGCAGCCACCAGCCCGCAGCCGCCAGAAGCATCAACACGACACCGATGACTTGCCAAAGCCACGCAACTGACTTCGCCACCGGTCCGCTCTTTGCCGCTGCAACTGTGGGACTCCGGGGGGACGCAGTGTTAGTTGGAGCGAGGTTCGTCACGCTTCGCTTCTCCAACAGAGGGCCGAATTCCGCCGACGGAGTGTTTGAAAACAGGACCGACTGCCCCAGCACTTTCAGATTCACCATGTCGAGAACCGTTACGCCGACGCCGTAAGGCCCATGCTGGCCCAGTGATTTCACAGCGCTTGCGTTCAACCTCAGGCCATCGTGCGTGCTCGGAAACTCCAGATTGAATTTCACATGGTCTTCAGCGCCGAGCGTCACGTTCGTGGTAGTGGCAATGAACGTGCCCGGGCCACTACCAAGTTCAAAAAAGCGCCCCGCCTCTTGGCGCAATCGCGGAAGCAAAGATTGGAACAATGCGGTCTGCTCCGCTTCGTCGCGTGCACGCGGCGCACCGACCAACAGGATCGCAGTGTTGAATTCCATTTCGATTTCCACTGCCGTGCGATTGGTTTCAAGTCGGATCGTCGAGGTGATCTCGAGCGGATCGTGCGCAAAGCAATGCAGAGAGAGGATGAGCAGAAGGACGAGGCTGAACGCCACCCGACTTCCATCTCTGCGCTTTTTGCATTCGCTACGGTTAAACATTTTTAGGCTCAGTTCGGCAGTAAGTTAATCTGCGTCGGCTCATCGGGATTACAACTGAGCCTGCCGTCAGCATGGTTCAATTCCACGACTTGGATTGTGCTGCGCCGCTACTCATATCTCCAGTTCCGACCGCGAGGAGTGCTTTATAGTTCCCGTTGCGGGCCTGAAGCAAAAGATCGAAGCCGGTGCGACGAAAAGCCTCGCCGCCAGACTCACAGCCCGCAAAACCCTCGAAGTGACCCATTCCTGCGCCCATCGCATGCCCTAGACGGCTAATCCCCCAGACAAGTTCCTACCGCACGCGCGGCGCGTATCCACGCATGGTCGGGCGGGACTTCCTTGCGGTTGCCGGCCACGTCGCGGATCGGAACAGGATGCGTGGAGTCGCCGCGAGACGCGACCATGACGCCGAAGACACCTTGATTGATGAGATCGGCACACGCCGAGCCAAGCTTGGTAGCGAGCAAGCGGTCTGCGCAGGAGGGAGCGCCGCCGCGTTGCACGTAGCCAAGAATCGAAAGACGTGACTCCAACCCGGTAAGTTCCTCCAATTCGTGCGCGAGACGAAGTGTATTGCCATCGTGCGCACGATCCAGTTGGGCCAGTTCAGCCTTGGCCTTGACCTTCGCCGTCTTTGAGGTCGCAGCAGCCTTGCGTTTCTTGGCCGATTGAAAAAGCGCGGCGTTCTGCTTCGACAGGGCGCCCTCCGCCACAGCCACGATGCTAAAATTCGTTCCATGCTCGCTTCGGCGGCGAATCGCGCCGGCGATCTTCTGCACATCGTAAGGAATTTCGGGAATCAAAATCACGTCCGCACCGCCAGCCACGCCCGCACCAAGCGCCAACCAACCAGCTCGATGTCCCATGATTTCAGCGACGATGATGCGATGATGGCTGTGCGCCGTGCTGTGCAGGCGGTCCACCGCTTCAGAGGCAATGCCGAGCGCCGTATCGAACCCGAAACTCGTGTCGGTCAGCGCCACGTCATTATCAATGGTCTTGGGCATCGTGATGATATTGAGCCCTCTTTCGATCAGACGCAGAGAATTTTTATGCGTGCCGCCTCCGCCAATGCAAACAAGGCCATCCAGTTTCAGCTTCCGGTAGGTGGCCACGATGTCATCGCGACGATCATGGAATTTGCCGCCTTCATCCATCCGGTGTGGTTTGATTCGACTGGTGCCAAGGATGGTTCCGCCCACCGTGAGAATGCCAGCGAGGGTTGCCTTGTCGAGCGGCATGGTGCGGTTCTCGATCAAGCCGAGAAAGCCATCGCGGATACCTACGACTTCGATGCCGTAACGCAAGATGCAGGCTTTGCCGACGGCACGGATGGCGGCGTTGAGACCAGGGGCGTCGCCACCAGAAGTGAGGACTCCGATGCGTTTAACACGTTTCATAGCACGTCGCGACGAAGATGATGACTTTGGCAGCGCGTGGCGAGGACAATGATTTTATTCAGTGTCGCGCCACACTTCCGGCACCAACTGCCGCTAACGGACAACCTCCTCAGGGCCGTCAACCTGCATGGACTCTTAAAGTTAGCTCAAGCGATCTTCACCGGCTGCGCGCAGCAAACAGGCAGCAGAAACGACGAGCAACAAATAAGTCGGTCGTGGCTGGCAAAGGAGGCACTCGGCAACCGGCACAGATACTGGCATCAAAGATAAGGAGCATGATAGACTTAATTGTCGGCTCCTTTTCCTGCAAAGCACAACCTGTCAGCAAAACGCAAATTCTTTGGCATTGAGAACTACGACGCACGGCGCGGTGATCACGATCGACGGCAACTGGTTGTTCGTGTAGATCAGGGCGCGTCGTCGACGCCGGTAAGATTCCATTAACACGCTTTCTTCCTGGCGCTCCTTTCTGGTGGCCCGTTCTCTAGCATACTCGTGATCCCGGACTAGATTGCATGCGGCAATCGCTTCGTCGCTCCCAAGCTCTCCGTTGAGCCCGAGCATCCGCTCAAGCACGGCGTTCGCCTGGCCGGTGTGGATTGACAGGCTTTCGTGATCGCGCGGTTCAATCCAACCAGCAACCCGTGATCTGAGAGGTCCTCCAAGTTGGTTGGAAGTTTTGGGAATTCGCGACGATGGAATCCACTAAACGACTCGTAGAGCACCATTCCCAAGGCGAAAATGTCAGCTCTGGCTGATCCTGGACCCTCTGGTGGAATGTAACCTTCGGTGCCAACACAAGTCATCGTTTTGTCTGAATCAGTCACGAGTCCCGGGTCGGCCAATTTGGGTTGTCCCCCCACAAAGATAATGTTTGCCGGCTTTACATCACGATGAACGAGCTGGCGTTTGTGAAGATTTTCCAGCGCAATCGCGAGGGTAAGCCCGATCTCGCAACACCTTTGTGCAGAAATTCGTCCGCCTGAGCGTTGCTTTTCCGTTAGCAGGGTATGGGGAATGTATGTGTCCGGGTGGATAACATCCCTTCCACTGGCATCGTCAGCCAGTTCCATGACATAAAAAAATAGCCCGAAGATTCCCGCCGCCCTACCGCTAGAATTCTTAATTGGCTATCGGATAGTCGGGAGACGGGCTCATATTTCAGGATTCCCTCGTATTCTCGTTCGTAGGGGCGTGATTCGTTGAAGGTAGCTCGGTAAACGACCTTTACTGCGCAGTATTCAAGGTTGCGCTTGCGTGCTAGAAAAACTTCTCCGTATGCGCCCCGGCTTATTGCAGGGGGTAGAACTTCAAAATCCAGACTTCCGTCCAGTGTGATGCCGGATGCACTACTTTGAACGGGTTGTGTTGGCGTCTGGGGAGCGTTTCCCGGTTCCGGATTCATTCCTAGGGGCAAATGCTAGGCCAACCGTTTTGGTCTGTCAGCCTGAATTCGGGAAAGTCCGTAAAACAACTTGAAAGAATTCGGGCCATGGTGCGTGCTATTTCTATGGATTCAAACAAAGCAGATGAGCAGGACCTCCAAACCAGATGGACCCTGATTCGCAAAGTGCGCGAAATCGATTGTGATGAAAAAAGCTGGAATGAGTTCTACGGAATATATCAAAAGTTGATCTACGGCCTGGCGTGCCGGTCCGGCTTGAGCCACCACGTGGCTCAAGACGTGGTTCAAGAGACAATGCGTCATGTTTGCGAAAATATTCGCAACTTCGTGCCCGAACCAGAGCGCGGTTCGTTCAAGAGCTGGTTGATGCAAATGGCCCGCTGGCGGATTCTGGACCAGATTCGCAAGAAGTCGTCAGCCCCAACCTCAATCCATAGTCAAGGCAGCGATGATCCTGAACGCACCGCCACGGTGGAACGGATTGTCGATCCTGCTTCGCTTGAGCTCGAAGCCCTTTGGAATGAGCAGTGGCAAAAGGAGTTA
>JBEGQI010000013.1:0-5164 GCA_041181065.1 Verrucomicrobiota bacterium
ATCTCACCCTCAATGGCCTAGTTCAGGGGGGCCCAATCAGTTGGTGCAGTGTAGCGCTCCTCAAGCCCGGCCAAGAGTTTCTTGAGATATTCTTTGAGTTCCTTGCGATTCTTGGATTTCAGGATCTTCGGGTTCTCCACAAACTTGGCCCACTTCAAGGAGCCGTCCAGATCGAGGTTTAATCCGACGGGCTTATACTGATGGCGTTGTTGTGGCTGTTTTGGACCTAAAAGAAAGCTGATCGAGGGTGACTTCGTCGCGGACTTCTTCGGTGTTTGTTGATCAGGAAAAAGATCCTTCTCGATTTTGCGATCTTTCTGAACATCGAATTCGCGGGCCATATTATTTGGATTTCCGGTTGCCAATTGAAGATGGAGAAGAGTGACGAGAAGGACAAGCTAAGCGAGGAATTCGGTCGGTTGCCAGATACTCCTCATGGTTTTTAGCCGAAAACAAGAATCGGATGATCTTGGAAAAGTGGCAGCGAACGAGTTCTAACTTTTTCCTTCCTGTTTTCTAACTCTTCGGCAGAATTTGAATTCAACACCAAATAGCCGGTGTCAGAAAAGGTCTGTAAATGCTGATGTTTTGCACTCGGGGCGTAGCGTAGCCTGGCTAGCGCGCTTGTTTCGGGTACAAGAGGTCGTGAGTTCGAATCTCACCGCCCCGACCATTTTTCCTAAGAATTTCAAGGCTCTGGCAATCTTCTACACACTTTTCTACACTTTAACCGTATGAAAAGAGCGCCTGTGTAGAAAAGCTTCCGGACATTCCCTACGAGCACACGAAGAAGGGTGTCACCGTGACGATTCGCCCCGTCGCGAAAGGAGAGACGACCTACTACCGTTGCGAATACACCGCCTCGGGCAAGCGCCATCAGGCTTGGCGTGCGACGTTCGCCAAGTCCAAGGGGAGCAGGAAAACCTAAACTCAAACCAATGCTTGGACTAACACATCAGTGGTCCAGAAAGTTGAGCCCGATCAGTAGAATTGCCAGTGGTGGCCTGCCCGCGACATCTGACGCAAGAAGATGAGTTTGCGTAACCATGTCTCACCAAAACTGCGGAGCACCATCCTCATCTCGCAGGACACGCCGGGCAAACGAAAGACATTGGAGCGGCCAGTATACAACCGACGCTCCCGTCAGGACGCTCGATGGGCTAAATGATTGGAGCAAACTAGAACGTCTAATCGAGGTGCGACTGAAAGCACTGATCAGACTTCAAAAATTGCCGTTGAGCACTTCGCTCGTCACGGCGCGAATCGTGGGCAAAACCCGGGGCACACCAAACTGAATTGACCGGCTTGCTTCCCTGCGACCAAACCGGCAGCTTGCGCGCGCTTTGCAAAAATCAAAACCATCGCGTTCAAAGCTGGATCCGGCGGGCTGCTTAATCTACGAGTTGCCCACTATCCTGAAGCCAGTCCAACTTACGCAACTGTTCGAGAAAGCCAGACCGCTTGAGGTCGAACTTGGCTGCGGCGATGCTTCATTTTTGTTGGCCTACGCGAAGGTGAATCCCCAGCGCAACTTCATCGGGGTGGAGCGGTTACTCGGGCGCGTGAACAAGATCGACCGCAAAGGCCGGCGTCTGGGGTTGACGAATTTGCGGGGCGTGCGGATCGAGTCGGGTTATTTTTTGGAGTATCTGCTGCCGCGGCATTGTGCCGAGGCGTTGCACGTTTACTTTCCCGATCCTTGGCCGAAGTTGAAACATCGTCGGCATCGATTCATCAACGAACACTTTCCTAGACTGGCGATGCAAGCGCTGGTTACCAGCGGCAAGGTCTTTCTCCGCACGGACGACTTGGATTACTTCAAGCAGATGGAGGCGGTCTTCGCTGGCGACAAAAAATTCAAGCCAGTGGCAACGCCTGCGGAGTTGCTGGCGATCAAGACCGACTTCGAGGTGGAGTTCAACGCGCGCGGCATCCCGACGCTTCACGCTGCCTACGAACGGGTGGGCTGAGTTCAGACATCTATCACCGGACCGCCATCGTCATCGTTACCCCGACGTTCGTCAGGATTTTTGCCGCGGTGGATGTGGATGCGCGATTTGCCGGTGCCGGTGAGCGTGTTGAGCAGAAGCGTGATGACGCTGATGATCAGCGCGCCCAGCACCGCAGTGCCAAAGCTCTTCACCTCGAACCCGTGGACGATGTGGCCAACGAGTTGCAGGAGCAGCGCATTGATGACGAGCATGAACAGTCCGAGCGTCAGGATGAGCAAAGGGAGCGCGACGAGTAGCAGGATTGGCCGGACGACAGCATTGAGAACGCCGAGGATCAGCGACGCGAGGAGCAAATCCTGCCACGTCTTGTGCTCGATGCCGGGCAATAGAAAATCCGCCACCAGCACGGCGAAGGTCGTGATGGCCCAGCCCTGCAGGAATCGCTTAATCGTGCCTCCGGATTTCGGTTCCATTGCTGACGGCACGATGCGGCAGGCGAGAAGTCAAAACAAGCCTAAGGAAGCTTTACGCGCCTCGCCCAGCCTCAGCGCGGAGGAAGGAAGCATGGGTGCCCGCGCGGACTTCCGCCACAACGCTGGCGGGCACGAGCGCGAATTCACCGGGTTCCAAGGGCAACTTGTTTTCCCCAGAGGTCAACGTCACCGCTCCAGAAACGACGCCGAGGATGTGCATGGTGCCGGGTGCAAGGGACGTAGATTTGCCGGAAGCAAGGCCGATTTGTTCAACGGTGAACAGAGGACACTCCGCGACGGAGCGCACGGTGGCATCACCGCGCTGAACGGTGGAGTGCGATTGCAGCGGCGGTTGGAAGTCGTTGAAGTCGATGCTGGCGAGTGATTGCGGGATGTGCAACTCGCGCGGTTTACCGTCGAGTCCCAGCCGGTTCCAATCGAAGACGCGGTAGGTCGTGTCGGAGTTCTGCTGGATCTCGAAAATCACGTTGCCGGCACCGATGGCATGGACGCGTCCGCTCGGGAGGAACATGGCGTCGCCGGCGCGCACATCGTGGCGATGGAAACATTCGGCGACGGTGCCTTCAACGATCATCCGTTCGAAAGCGGCGCGCGTCACGCCAGGCCGGAGGCCAACGAACAAGGCGGCATCAGGCTGGGTTTCCGTGATGAACCACATCTCGGTCTTGGGTTCGCCCTTGAGTTCTGCGGCTTTGGCTGCGGGCGGGTGAACTTGGAGCGAAAGCGTGTCTTGCGCGTCGAGGATCTTGATCAGGAGCGGGAATCGCCCGTTCAACGACGCAGCTTTGCCAAGGAGTTCAGGCAAATGGTTCTCAATGAGCCAGCGCAAGTCGCGTCCCGCCAGCGGACCATTCGCGATCACACTGATGTCACCCGGACGATCTGTGATCTCCCACGATTCGCCGATGGGAACACCTTCGGGCAACGGCTTGCGGTAGAGCCGTTCGAGATTGCGCGCGCCCCAAACACGTTCCTTGAAGATGGGGCGGAATTTGAATGGATAGAGCATCGGCCCAATCAGGCAGCTGCGGCCGCAACAGGTTTGGGTTCGTTAAAACGTCCGAAAGCGCGGAATTTTGCGTAACGATCCTTCAAGCGATCGGCCGGGGACATTTGGTTCAACGCTTCCAGATTCTTGAGCAAGCTCTGTTTCAGATTTTCCGCAGTCGCCTTCGTATCTGTATGGGCGCCGCCCAACGGCTCCGGGATGATGTCGTCCACCAATCCCAGTTCGAGCAAGTCCTTCGCGGTGATACGCAGCGCTTCAGCAGCGGTGGCCGCTGCTTTGCGATCTTTCCAGAGAATCGCGGCACAACCCTCCGGGCTGATGACTGAGTAGTAAGCGTTCTCCAAAATCAGAACACGGTTGGCCACGCCGATGCCGAGAGCACCACCCGAACCACCTTCTCCGATTACCGCAGCAATGATCGGCACTTCCAGTAAAGTCATTTCCCGCAGGTTCACAGCGATCGCTTCGGCAATGTGCCGTTCTTCGGCGCCGATGCCCGGATAAGCGCCAGCGGTGTCGATGAGCGTAACGATGGGCAGGCCAAACTTGTCGGCCATTTTCATCAGGCGCATCGCCTTGCGGTAACCTTCAGGATGCGCAGAACCAAAGTTGCGCAGGATGTTTTCCTTGGTGTCCC
Source organism: Verrucomicrobiota bacterium (assembly GCA_041181065.1). Lineage (GTDB taxonomy): Bacteria > Verrucomicrobiota > Verrucomicrobiia > Limisphaerales > DSYF01 > DSYF01. Next base: position 4,093 of record JBEGQI010000013.1, read on the forward strand.
GGCCCTTTTGTGTTCCGAGAACCATCACGCGCTGATCGCCGAGTTTGGCAAATCCACCCACGACGGCGCGGTCATCTGCGTAAAGCCGGTCGCCGTGCAATTCTTGGAAATCGGAGAAAGTGTGGTTGATGTAGTCCAACGCGAAGGGCCGCTTTGGATGCCGGGCGAGTTGGACGCGCTGCCAAGGTGTGAGGTTCGTGAAGATTTCCTTCCGCGTCTCTTCGATCTTGCGCTGGATTAGGGCGATTTCTTCCTCAAATTCGATTCCGATGGCGTGTTTCTCGGGGTGGGCCTTGAGGTCATCGAGTTTGTTCTGGAGTTCAACCAGCGGCTTCTCGAAGTCGAGAACGTGTTTCATGGCCGGAAGGGTAGCTTCTGACCGGAAAGCAAGCAACGCTGGAAACTTCCACCCTATAAAAAGGCAGAGGGCCGGATTTGCATCCGGCCCTCAGGACGATGAGGTTTAAACGCCGTCGCCTCGGCGCTCAGAAGGGTAGTGCGGCAACTTGGGGGACGCTGTTCGACCGCACTACGAGCAAAACCTCTCTGCCAACCCTAAACGAACAGCGAAGTCATAAAGAACTGACATATTGACTTAGCAGGACCCTTGCCTGTTCAAATATTTCTCAAATCTGTTCAATATCCCCAAACCGACCGTCTTCACGATGAATCTCAACGCGAATCGGATTTTGTCAAAGGGTCGAGTCAAACCTTGGTCTGAACCGTCGTGGTTCAAGGTGTTGGAATGTCCGTGAAGATCTTGGTGAAAGCACGGTTTTTGATCACCAGCGCCAGCGGCGTGCGCGCCCCCGAGGAAAGGGATTCCCGTAACGCAGCTTCCTTCCCCAGACCAGATGCCAGAACCCAGACTTCGCGGGCGGCGGCAATGGCTCCATGGCCCAGAGACACGCGATTTGGCGGGGGTTTCGGGGAATTCGCGACCGCGAGAAATACCGAAGTTTGGTCACTCTCAGAACTGTGTCCTGGAAAAAGTGACGCCACATGGGCGTCTTCGCCCATGCCGAGTAGGACCAAATCAAGCTTCGGCATGGTGGGCGAGGATGAGCCTGCG
>JBEGQI010000014.1:0-4579 GCA_041181065.1 Verrucomicrobiota bacterium
CTCGTCGATGAAGCGCATCTGCTTTACTGCGTCGCCTGCATTGAAGAGCAACAAGCATTCGCTCGGCAATCCGTCGCGACCGGCGCGGCCGGTCTCTTGATAATAGCCCTCGATATTCTTAGGCAGATCGTAGTGGATGACGAAGCGCACGTTGGGCTTGTTGATGCCCATGCCGAACGCAATGGTTGCCGCGACCACGCGAACTTCATCGCGCAGAAACAATTCCTGGTTCTCGTTGCGTTCCTTCGGCGAAAGGCCGGCATGATACGCGCGGGCTTTGACGCTGTCGCGATTCAGGCGTTCGGCCAACTTCTCGGTCGCCGCGCGCGAGGCGCAATAGACGATGCCGGCCTCGCGTGGCCGCGCACGAACGAAATCCAGCAACTGATCGTAGCCTTTGCTCTTGGGGACGACGCGGTAGGTGAGGTTGGGGCGATTGAAACTGGCGACGTAGCAACGTGGATCGCGGAGCTTGAGTTGCGTGACGATGTCGGATCGGACGCGTTCGGTGGCCGTAGCCGTTAGCGCCATCAGCGGCACGTCGGGAAACATGGGCCGCAGTTGCGCGAGTTGGCGATACTCGGGGCGGAAGTCGTGGCCCCATTCGCTGATGCAGTGCGCTTCGTCCACCGCGATCAAGCGGACGTTCCAGCGGCGCAACGCGTCGAGCGTGCCGTCGAGCATGAGACGTTCGGGCGCGAGGTAGAGCAGGCGATATTCGCCGTTGTGCAGACCGCGAAAACGTTGGCGCGATTCCTCGGCAGGCACCGTGTTGTTGAGGCACGTCGCCGCGATGCCGCTTGCTTGCATCGCGTCCACTTGATCCTTCATCAAGGCCACGAGCGGCGAAACCACGACGGTAAGTCCATCACGGGCGAGCGCGGGGAGTTGGAAGCAGAGTGATTTGCCACCGCCGGTCGGCAGCAATGCGAACACATCTCGGCCCAGCAGCGAGTCGCGGATGATCTCCTCCTGCAACGGCCGGAACGTGCTGAAGCCAAAATATTGCTTCAGCAACGGCAAGAGTGGAGGAGCAGAACTCATCGGGCGGGAAGCGTAGCTAGCCGAGAGGCGACGTGAAGAGAAAAATTATGCGGATTCTTAAAGTCCTCTTGCCAAGTCGTGCGCGTAAAACCTTCCCGGCTGGTAGTCCCGGCTTTAGCCGGTTCCCAACTTACCCGTTGCGTCCGGCTGACCGGCTAAAGCCGGGACTACGAGCGGAGGGCCGGCGCGCTCAGTGATATTCCTGCACCGTCTTCACCGCGTATCCGCTCTTCTTTAAGGCGGCGATGCCGAGCGCGGCGGCTTTAGCGCCGCTGAGCGTCGTCATGATGGGCGTGTCGGTGTAGACGGCGGTCGTGCGGATCTTGATCTCGTCCGCGCGCGGCGAAGCGCCGGAGGGCGTGTTGATGACGAGATGAAGCTCGCGGTTCTTGAGCAGGTCGAGCGCGTTCGGACGGCCTTCGGCGAGTTTGAAGATGCGCTGCACCTTGAGCCCGGCCTGTTCGAGCGTGTCCGCCGTGCCGCTGGTCGCGACGAGTTCGAAGCCGAGGTCGGCGTAAAGTTTGGCAACTTCCACGACGTGCGCCTTGTGCATGCTGCTGACGCTGATGAACACGCGGCCACTGAGCGGCAACGGATCGCCCGCGGCCATCTGCGACTTCGCATAAGCGACGCCAAGGTCGGCATCGAGACCCATGACTTCGCCGGTGGAACGCATCTCCGGCGACAGCAAAATGTCCTGACCGTGAAAGCGGTTGAACGGGAAGACGGATTCCTTCACGGCCCAATACTTCGGCCAGACTTCCTGGGTGAATCCGAGTTCCTTCAGCGTCTTGCCGGCCATGACGCGCGCGGCAAGTTTCGCGAGCGGGAAGCCGATAGCTTTGCTGACGAAAGGCACCGTGCGCGAGGCGCGTGGATTCACTTCGAGAACGTAAACCGTCTCGCCCTTCACAGCGTATTGCACGTTCATCAGACCGACGACTTTCAGTTCCTTCGCCATCGCGTGCGTGTATTCACGGATGGTCTGGATGACTTTCTGCGAGAGCGAATGCGGCGGGAGAACCATGGCGGCGTCACCGGAGTGAACGCCCGCGAACTCGACGTGTTCGAGCATGCCGCCGATGACGATGGTGCCGCCATTCGGCAGCCCCACGTCCGCGATGCAATCGACATCCACTTCGGTGGCGTCCTCGAGGAACTTGTCCACGAGCACGGGGCGGTCAGGCGAAGCTTCGACGGCGAAGCGCATGTAGTGCGACAGTTCGGCGTCGGAGTAAACGATCTGCATCGCGCGGCCACCGAGCACGAAACTCGGGCGCACGAGCACGGGATAGCCAAGCCGCTTCGAAGCTTCGAGCGCTTCGGCTTCATTGGTTGCGAGGCCATTGGGCGGCTGCGGGATGTTGAGCTTGTTCAACATCGCGGCGAACAACTTGCGGTCTTCGGCGATCTCGATGCTTTGCGGCGAGGTGCCGATGATGTTGACGCCGTTCTTCTGAAGGCCGAGCGCGAGGTTGAGCGGCGTCTGGCCGCCGAACTGTGCAATGGCGCCCCAGCACTTCTCGCGTTCGTAAATATGCAGCACATCTTCGAGCGTCAGCGGCTCGAAGAACAGTTTGTCGCTGGTGTCGTAGTCGGTGGAGACCGTCTCGGGATTCGAGTTCACCATGATGGTTTCGAAGCCGTCGCCCTTGAGCGCGAACGCGGCGTGCACGCAGCAGTAATCAAATTCAATGCCCTGACCGATGCGGTTCGGGCCGCCGCCAAGGATCATCACCTTCTTCGCCGTGTTGCCTTTGACCTCGTCGTCGCCACGGTCGTAGGTCGAATAGTAGTAAGGCGTGTAAGCCTCGAACTCGGCGGCGCAGGTGTCCACGAGCCGGTAGCTGGGGACGAGCCCGAATTGCTTGCGTTCGGCTCGGACGGCGTCTTCGGTTGTGCCGGTCAAATGAGCGATCTGGCGGTCGGAAAAGCCGAGCGACTTGGCTTGGGCGAGTTTTTCAGGAGTCAAGGGCATGGCGCGTAAAAAGCGGGCAAAGTAAGCCGTGGCGAGGCGGGAATGTCGAGTTTGGAATGCACGCGGAAAAGAAAAAACCGGAGCAACCTTGCGATTGCTCCGGCTGGAAAAACAACTCCACGCTTACGCGCGGGGCGCAAGCTTCTTCTCGATCTTGTTCTTTTCGAGGACGACGTATTTCGGGAGGCCGCCTTCGGTCGGGAACTTCACTTCGCCTTCGATCAACGGCGCGGCGTAGGCGATGAATTGTTCGTTCACCATGTAGCCGTCTTCGCTGATCCAGTCGCGCGGGATGAAGTGCTCGACGTTCGCGACTTCGGAGAGCGGATGGATGTCCGTGCCCCACTTGATGGAGCCGTTGCCGTTCTGGCCGCGGACGATCTTGACCATGTAGCCGCTCTTGCCGTCGATGGCCGCGCGCACAGCGGCTTCACCGCAGGCGAAGGCGTTCGTGATGTCCGTCAAACTGGCAAAGTGCGAGGCCGCGCGTTGCGTGTAGCCGAGCAACACGGTGCGCGTCTTGATGTTCATCTTGCCTTGGATGATTTCCTTGAGCTCTTCGGCTGCGCCGGCGAGCACAGGATGACCGAACGCGTCCAGCTTGGTGTGGTCTGCGCCGACTTCCTTGCCGTCCTTGTCTTGCAAACCTTCGCCAACCACCACGACGCAATAGCCGTGAGCCGCGACGGTTTCCTTTACCTTGGCGAGGAACTTTTCTTCCTCGAAAGGAACTTCAGGCAGAAGAATGATGTGGGGCGGGTTCGCGGGGTTGCCGCGTTTCGCGAGAGCGGTGCCGGCGGCGATCCAGCCAGCGCTGCGGCCCATCACTTCGATGATGCAGCAGGAGCCGGCATCGGTGGCCATACTGGCGACGTCGAAGCCGACTTCCATGACGGTGGTGGCATTATATTTGATGACCGAGCCGTAGCCGGGGCAGCTGTCGGTATGCGGGAGGTCGTTATCAATGGTCTTCGGCACGCCGATGACGCGCATATCATAGCCGCGCTTCACGGCTTCCTCGTGGATCTTGTGCGACGTATCTTGCGAGTCGTTGCCGCCCGCGTAGAAGAAATAGCGAATGTTGTGCGCGGCGAAGACTTCGAACAAGCGGTCCATGTCTTTCGCGGCCTGTTCGGGCTTCTTCTGGAAATTGATCTTGTAGCGGCAGGTGCCGAGCGCGGCGGCGGGCGTGTATTTCAGACCCTCGATCGCCTTGGACTTCTCATCGTTGATGTCGATGATCTCCTCGTTGAGGATGCCCAGGATGCCGTTGAGGCCGCCGTAGATCTCTTCGATTTGCTCGTGCTTGCCCGCCTCAGTGATCACGCCGGCGACGCTGGCGTTGATGACGGCGGTGGGGCCGCCCGATTGTCCGACCAGAAGATTTCCATTCAGTTCAGCCATAATTTTTCTCTCGTTTCCGGTCCTGCTTGCGCCACGTTTAGCTCCGTCAAAACCGGATAAAATTGTCCTATAGCTTGCCAATGCGCGGCGGGAGTGTCAAAAACGATTTACCGCAATACGCGTTCTCCCGCCTTGAAAACCGCGCGAGCGCCC
>JBEGQI010000015.1:0-4704 GCA_041181065.1 Verrucomicrobiota bacterium
GTGCTGATGATGGCCGAGGATAATCAGGGGGCCATCTTTGTGGTTTACCCAGATAACAAGATCTTCCGCGTGGTGGATGAGCAGGCCGAGTTGATTGCAGTCCCCGAGTCGTGGCAGGAATCCAACCGCTTGTTGGTGGCTCGTGACCGCGGGGGAAAGATTTGGTGTGCTGCCGGATCCCACATTGGCCTCTGGCAAAATGAAGGCTGGCAAACCGTTGCCACCCTCGATGCTTCCGTGTCCGCCATCAATGCCGCCGGAGCATCGGGTGTGTGTGTTGCCTCCGGTGGGCGCATTTACAGGCTCGATGACGATCATTCGGTGACGGAGGTGGGGGCGCTGCCGGTCAAATCTGAGGCCATGGAGATTCTTGAGGACCGATCTGGGGCCGTCTGGGTCGGGACCTTCGCCGATGGATTGCTCCGGGGAGACGCAGGAAAGTTCGAGCGCGTGGCCACCTCGGACTTGGAGATAACCAGTCTGTTTGAGGATGCGGAAGGAAACATTTGGGCGGCGACCGCTGGTGGCGGCTTGAATTTGATCCGGCCGCGAATGGTGGTTCTGGTTGGCCGCCAGGCGGGTCTCCCTTTCGGGTCGGTAATTTCAGTGACCGAGGATGCACAGGGCTCGATTTGGGCTGCCTCTTTGGATGGCCATCTGGCTCGCCAGCGGGAGGGGCGCTGGGAATTATTCAAAGCGGGTGCGGACTGGCCCGGCACTCGCGCGACCTGTGTGGCGGCGGATCGGAACGGTGGTGTGTGGGTGGGCACGAGTGACCGGGGCCTGCGATGTTTTCGGGATGGCGTGTGGCAGGACGCGCCCAAAGGGGCGGGCATGGCCAGCGTGGGCATTCGCTCCCTGTTCATTGCCTCCAACGGTGACCTTTGGGTGGCTTCGCTCTATGGCAACCAACTCTGGCGGGTTCGCGGTCGGCAGGTGCAGGCCGTCAACAATACGCTTTCGCCGGAAGCAGTTCAGACTTTGAGGGGAACTTCCGTGGGCGCCATCCGCGCCTTGGCGGAAGCCCCAGACGGCACGATCTGGGTGGGCACAGCCGAAGGTCAAATCCGGAAGGTTCAAGACATGACATTGGCAAGCGAACCAGCCATCCGCGAGCCGACCCCTTTGTCGGTCCGCTCCCTGCTCGTGACAGCCGATGGCAGTCTGTGGATCGGCTATGCAGGGGAAGGCCTTGGGCATTTTAAGGACGGACGTTATCGGCGACTGACCACTGCGGCCGGGGTGCCGGATGATTTTATTTCTCAGCTTCTCGCGGATGATCAGGGGAACCTTTGGATTGCCGGCAATCGGGGGTTGGCGCGGGTTAGCCTTGCGGATTTGGAGGCAGTGATTGCTGGGCGGGCGGGGCGGGTCAATGCGCGGCGGTTTGGCAGTGCGGATGGGGTGACGGGAGTGCAGCCGAATCGCGACTATTGGCCTTCTGCATGGCGCGGCAGTGATGGAGCGCTTTGGTTCACGCTGCGCAACGGACTGTTGGTCGCCACGCCTGATGCCGTCAGTCAGAACCCGGTTCCCCCGGCGGTTCAATTGGAGCGGGTCATCGTGGACGATCAATTGGTAGCGCTCTACAACGGCGGCTCACCCAGGCAGACTCAATCGGGCAGCAACTTGATGAATCTGCAACATGCGGGTTCCCAACTGCACCTCGGCCCGGGCCATCGCAAATTGGAAATTCACTTTGCCGCGTTGAGTTATACTTCGCCGGAGAATGTCCAGTTCCGCTACCGGCTCACCGGTTTTGACGCGGGTTGGGTGGAGGCGGGCACCCGTCACAGTGCGACGTATCCACGCCTGCCGGGAGGGGACTACGAATTCCACGTCATTGCCTGCAACAACAGCGGGGTCTGGAACACCAACGAGACAGAACTTGCGATCACCGTGGCGCCGTTTTTTCATGAAACCCTCTGGTTCAGGCTTGGTGGTGGTGTTATCACCGTTTTCGCCGCCGGGGTCATCACTCTTGGCATCTCCCGGGCGCGCTATCGGCACCGGCTTCGCCGCTTGGAGGCGCGGCGCGCTTTGGAACAGGAACGCACCCGGATCGCCCGCGACATTCATGACGAGCTTGGTTCCAGCCTCACCCGGATCGTCATGTTGAGCCAGCCCGAGGACGACGACAGTGCCAGTTCTCACCCGGAAATGAAACGGATCTATGAGACGGCGCGCAACCTCACCCACACCATGGATGAAGTGGTCTGGGCTGTGAACCCGCGGCAGGATACGCTTGAAGGTTTGACCAGTTACTTGACGGCATTCGCCCAGGAAATTACCGCCGCTGCGAGTGTCGCCTGTCGCCTGGACCTGCCCGATCGCATGCCGGCGGTGCCACTTTCCGCAGAGGTCCGGCACAACGTCTTCCTCGCGGCGAAAGAGGCGATTCACAATGCGGTGCGTCATGGCAAGGCCCGGGTTATCAGCATTGCGTTGAAGATACAGCCGGGCGGTTTTACTCTCATCATCAGCGATGACGGCATCGGATTTCCGGTTGGGGCACCAGTCCGCCCCCGAAACGGTCACGGTTTGGAGAACATGCGCGCCCGGCTGGCGGCAATTGGTGGTGAGTGCGACATTTCCACTGCGCCACAGGTCGGCACCACCATTCGCTTCACGGTGGCGGTGTCTCCTCACGGCGGCTTGTAGTGAGAACTAACTACTATGAAAGGCGCTCAAAAACTGGAATCCTCGGGCATGCCCATCATTCGCGTTGGCATGCTTGAGGATGATCCCGAAATCCGCGCCATACTCGCGGGGTGGCTGGGCGCGGCGGATGACATCAAGCTGCGTTGGCAGAAACCTGATGGGGAAGCGGCGTTGGAATCTCTCGTTAAATCACCCGTGGACGCGATGCTGGTGGATATCAACCTGCCCGTGATGAACGGTATCGAGTTTGTGCGCCGTGCCAAGGTGATGGCACCAGAAACGCAGTTCATAATCCTCACCGTTTATGACGACACCGACCACATTTTCACCGCGCTGACGGCGGGGGCGACGGGCTACATGCTCAAGCGCACGCCCCGGAAGGAATTGCTGGCGGCCATCCGGGATGTGCATGCCGGGGCTTCGCCCATGAGCGGGCACATTGCGCGCAAGGTGGTGGATCAATTTCGCGGTGCGGCACCGCCGTCCGGCCCGGCTGGCCCGAGCGGATTGGAGGAGCTTTCCCCGCGTGAGAACGAGGTGCTTGGCCTGCTCGCTCAAGGGTTGCTTTACAAGGAGATATCCTCGCGCATGGATATCAGCGTGTTTACCGTCAACAACTTCATCCGCCGGATCTACGAAAAGCTGCACGTCAATTCCCGCGGCCAGGCCGTAGCCAAGTTGAGCCACCCTGCGGGCTTCCCCCCAAAGGGCCGTCCTGCTCCAGCCCTGTAATTCCCGCTCCGGCCCTGTGGTTAATTCCAGTCCCCAACCGATCGGCAGCATTGAGGTTGAATCAACGTCGCACAGTCCGAATCGCGAAACTGACGGTCAGCACTGCCCTCGAGGTCGGCACTTCGCGCACCGGCCTCGACGCTTGCACGCAGGTCCTGGCAGTGACTTCCACCTTTGCTATCACAGTTCAGTCCGGATGATCGCGGTGCTGCTTCGGCTCTGGCTGGGCGCGGGGGTGACGCTGACTTTGGCTGGCGATTTGGAAAAGAATTTCACGCCGCCGCCGCCCGAGCCGCGTCTGCGCGCCTACTGGTGGTGGCTCAACGGGAATGTCACCAAGGAAGCCATCACCCGCGACTTGGAACAGATGAAGGCCAAGGGCTTCGGCGGCGCGCTGATTTGCGATGCCGACGGCTCGGCCCATCAGGGCAACGATCGCGCGCCGCATGGACCGGATTTCTTTTCGCCGGAGTGGCGCGAGCTTTACAAGCACGCCTTGCGCGAGGCGGACCGGCTGGGACTGGAAATGAGTTTGAACATCCAGAGCGGCTGGAATCTCGGCGGCCCGATGGTCAAACCCGAGGACGCACCCAAGAAGCTGGTCTGGACGGAAACCCTCGTTACCGGGCAAACGAATCTGAGTGTGAAGCTGGCGCAGGCGGAGGGCCGCGACGGATTCTATCGCGACCTGTTTGTGCTCGCCGTTCCCGCGCGAGCGAATCCATCGGTGCGCAAACCAATCAAGAACCTGCCGGAAAAAGCTCTGTTGCAACCACTCAAGCCGTTTTCCGCGCCGGACAGTGCGCCACTGTTTCAAGAACATCCGGCCGCACCGAATGAACAGGATGCCCGCGCCAAAGATGTCGTCGATCTCACAGGCAAGCTCACTGCGGACGGCATGCTAAACTGGAATGCGCCAACTGGTGAGTGGCGGATCATCCGCTTCGGCTTCACCTTGAATGATCATTGCCGCGTCTCGACGTGCAGCGAAGGCTGGGAGGGTTATGCGCTTGATCCCTTCGATGACGGCGCGTTCCGCCGCTACTGGGAGGCGGTGGTTGAGCCGCTCATTGCCGACGCCGGGCCGCTGGCGGGCAAGTCGCTGAAATACCTGCACACGGACAGTTGGGAGGTGGAGGTCGCCAACTGGACGCCGACGTTGCGCGAGGAATTTCGCAATCGGCGCGGCTATGATTTGCTTCCGTGGCTGCCGGTCATCACCGGAAGCATCCTCAACAGCCGCGACGAGAGCGACCGTTTCCTGAACGATTTCCGCAAGACCTTTGGCGATCTGGCCATTGATAATCACTA
>JBEGQI010000016.1:0-8229 GCA_041181065.1 Verrucomicrobiota bacterium
ACTTACATCGCGACCGGCGAAGAGGGGATGTCCACGCGTGGGCGGGCGAATCTCATCCGGGCGGCGCTCGAACTGCGCGGCAGTGCGGCGGGCGATCCGCTCACCGCCGCCGAGATGGAATATGCGTTGGCGAATTGCCTCTCTTGCAAGGCGTGCACGACGGAATGTCCGTCGAATGTGAATCTCGCGTTGCTGAAGGCGGAGGTGCAGCACGCACGCATCAAACGTGACGGTTTGAATCTGCGCGAACGCGCGTTCAGCCACGTGGATTTTCTCGGGCGCCTCGGCACCGCGATGCCGGGCGTGGCGAACTGGGCGCTGGACCTGCCGCTCACGCACAGCCTGATGCGCCGCTTTCTCGGGCTTGCTTCGGAACGAACTTTGCCGCGCTACACGAAGCATCGCTTCGACAAATGGTTCGCGCAGCGGCCGGGTTCGAGCAAAGTGGCCACTCGGGGGCGCGTCATCCTTTGGGACGATAGCTATGCGCGTTACTACGATCCGCACATCGGCGTCGCGGCGGTTCAAGTTTTGGAGGAAGCGGGCTTTGAAGTGACGTTGCTGAACGGTCGCAAGTGCTGTGGTCGCCCGGCGTTCAGTCAGGGCAATCTCGACGAGGCCAAGCATCTCGGTCTGCACAACGTGAATCTCCTGCACGCGCAGGTCGATCAGGCACCGGTGATTTTCCTCGAGGCGTCGTGTTGGTCCATGTTCACGGAAGATTACGCGGAGATGAACATCCCGAATGCCGACTCCGTGGCAGCGCGGTGCTTTCTCTTCGAACAGTTCCTGGACGACTTGTTGCAACGCGAACCGGAGGCGCTGACGTTCGATCATCGTGCGGGCAATGTTGTCATCCATGCGCATTGCCATGCGAAGTCGCTCACGCAGACGGATTATATGAAGCGGCTGGCGTCGCGTTTGCCGAATCGGAACGTGGCCATGCTCGACACCGGCTGTTGCGGCATGGCGGGCGGGTTCGGCATGCAGGAATCGAAATACGAACTCTCCATGAAAGTGGCGGAGCCGCTGATGAACCTCGTCAAGGCGCAGCCGTTCAACACCACGGTCGTCGCCTCTGGCACGAGCTGCCGGCATCAGATCGGGCATCTGGCAAACGTGAAGATTCGCCACATGGCGGAGCTGCTGTCGGAGTCGCTGGCGCTGCCGAAGAGTTAACGCAGCTTCGGGAAGAACGCGTGCGCCGTCGCGCAGGTGGCGCGGCTCAGTTCCTCCAACGAGCAACCTTTCACTTCCGCGACAGTCGCCGCGATCTCCTTCACGAAGGCTGGCTCGCAGCGTTTGCCGCGATACGGCACCGGCGCGAGGAACGGGCAATCCGTTTCTAGCATGAACTTCCCGAGCGGCGTCGCGCCGATGACGTCGCGCACGTTCTGGCCGTTCTTGAAGGTGGCGATGCCCGTGAAGCTCACGAGCGAATTCATCGCCAGCACTTGTTGCGCTTCCGCCACCGTTCCGGCGAAGCAATGGAACTGCCCGCGCACGCGGTCGGCAAACGGTTGCATCAACGCCAGCGTGTCCGCGAAGCAATCCCCGCGCTGGTGGATGACGCAGTTCAAACCCGTCTCCGCGGCGACTTCCAGATGTTGCATGAAGATGGCGGCTTGTTTGCGTTTGATGGGTTCGTCTTCGGCGACCGTTCCGCCTTTTGTGCTTGGCAAGCGGTAGTAATCAAGCCCCGTTTCGCCGAGCGCAACCACCTTGGGATGCTGCGCCAGATCGCGCAGGGCAGGGCGGATGTCCTCGGGCGCGTCGGGCGCGTCGTTCGGATGCCAGCCGACCACGGCATAGATACACTCATGCGCTTCCGCTAGAGCGATGGCGCGCCGGGAGCTATCCAGATCCGTGCCGATGGAAATCAGCCGCGTGATGCCGGCGGCTTGAGCGCGCTCCAGCACGGCTGCGAAGTCAGCTGCAAAATCCTTGTAATCCAGATGCGCGTGAGTGTCGTAAAAGTTGGCCATGGTCGGGCGCGGCAACGATGCGGCTTCCCGCCGGTGCGGGGCAAGCGTGGAAACGTCGCCGCGAACTTGTTAGATTCAGTTTGCTTCAACGCACCCGGACGATTAAATCCTTCTCGGACGTTCACCCGGAAAACCTTTTCATAACCTATGGCCAACATCGTCTATCATCCCAGCATTGAAGGCGCGCAGCACGGCGCCAAGTCCCTCGCCGAATTTCTTGCCTACGCCGCTCGCTCCGGGGCGGAAGGCGCGCAGCCGTCGAACTTCATGCTCCAAAGCGGCAAGGGTTTCATGACCGCCAAGGAAGTCCGCACGACTTTCATCAAGGCCAACGTCGGCCTCGACGGCATCTCGGCGCATTGCCCGTTCTGGGTGCACACCACCGCATGGACCGGCAGTCCCACCATCCGCCCGTTCATCCCGGCAGACGTCGCCAAGAAATCGCCCGCGCAGATCGAGCAATGGGCAGAGGATTACATCCTGAGCTTGCTCGACCTTTGCGCTGAACTTGGCGTGCGCATCGTGCCGATGTTCTGGGGCGTCACGTTCGGTTGGGAAGTGGCCACGGGTTATCCGTGGGGCTTCTGGAAGGGCGGCGATTACGACCTCATCGCCGAGGGCAAGGAACGTTTTGCCAAGAAGACCGCCAAGATCCGCGCGCACGCCAACAAGCTCGGCATCTATCTCGCGCACGAGATCCACGGCGGCACGGCGGCTATGACCGCGGATGATTTCAAGGTGCTTGTCGCCGCTTGCGATGGTGACAAATGTCTCGGCGTGAATGCCGATCCTTCACATTGCTGGGAAGGGGAATCTTGGGAGAGCCGTTTTCGCTCCGTGGGCGAGCGCATCTATGCGTGCCACGTGAAGAACTTCGTCATCCGTCCCGGCGTCGCGGTGCGCAAGATGGAACCGGAGTGGCCCGGTCGCGGCATGCAATTCACCGACCTTGGCACCGGCGACCTGAACCTCACGCGCTACGCGGAGATGCTCATCGACGTCGGTTATCCGCAACGCTACTGCCAGATCACCGGCAAGAAGACTGCGCCGTTGGTCGTCGAAGCTGAGAGCGCGTATCGCGACCTCGATGCCTGTAGCGCGAATGGCATTGCGTGGGTGCGCGAGAATCTCTGCTTTCCCATCGCCGGTGGCTCGTTCGAGGATGGGATGGGGGCGTGAGTTGACGGTAGTTGGTGCCAGCGGTGGGACTCGAACCCACACGACTTTTTAAGGTCCCGGGATTTTAAGTCCCGTGCGTCTGCCATTTCGCCACGCTGGCCTGAGGTCAACCTAGGAAGTGTGCTGTTGCAAGGAAAGCGGGAAAAATTTCGGCGGCAGCTGTTCCCGCGAAGTGCGGGTGATGATTCTTTCCGCTCTTGCCAGTCCTCATCCCAGTGCGTAACACGAAACCATGCAAAGCACTCTTGTCATGACGGTCATCGGCGCAGACCGGCCTGGGTTGGTGGAGTCTGTGGCGACGCTGATAGCGAATCATGGCGGCAACTGGCTCGAAAGCCGGATGTCGCGGCTTGGCGGACAGTTCGCCGGCATCTTGCGCGTGCAAGTTCCAGCCGATCGGGAAGCCGCGCTCACGGCTGCCTTGAAGGAACTCGGAGGAAAGGGGTTGGCCATCGTCATCCACAGCGACAAGGCGGCCACGCCAACTGCCAAGGCTGAATTGCGACTGTTGGAGATCGTCGGGCAGGATCGGCCGGGCATTGTGCAACAAATCACCCGGGCACTCGCGCAGCACAACGTCAACGTCGAGGAGTTGGAGACCGAATGCGTCAGCGCGGCGATGTCGGGCGAAACTTTGTTCAAGGCTAAAGCCAAGGTGTTGGTGCCAGCATCAGCAAACGTCGCGTTGCTCAAGGCGGAGTTGGAGAAGATTGCGTCTGATTTGATCGTCGAGGTCGCATTCTTGAAGCTGGCTTGACGTTGTCGCCGCAGACGTGAAAGAGGCGGAGCGTGGGCGAGGAAGCTTGGCTACGGTGATGCGATGAACTTTTCGTAGGCGCGTTCGCCGAGGTATGCGTAGCCCTGGTTTGCCGCGGGTGTGCCGGTGAGCATGACGTGGATGAAGCCGTTGCGTTCCACTTGCACGGTGTGCCAGATCTTTCGTTCAGGATTTTCGCGCAACAAAAATTCAATGCGCCCGTCCGCAGCGATGTGTGTGTGCAAAGGGCCGTTCGTGCTCGCGGAGAATGAAAGTTCGCTGCCAAACTGCTGTAACATTTGCTGGCTCCTTCCCCACGTGCCACCCTCGGCGCTCACGAAGGGTTTGCCATTGAGCAGGCCAGCGGCGTCGTTGTAGGCGAGGATGATCAGGCGGTGAGAGTCTTGCGCCCGCAGCCATTCCAGCAACTTCGGCTTGTGCTTCTCGGTGTAGCCGTAGTTCGAGTCAAGAAAGGCGATCCGTTCGATGTGGGTTGGAACATGTTCGACGCTGTTCAGGTAGCCGAAGATGAAACTTCCGCCGCCGCTGTGACTGGCGAGAAATGTTCGCGTCTGCGCTCCGCCGCAAACTGATTGGAGCGACTCAACCAGCTTCGGGATCGCTTCATCACCGTGCTTCTTGCGCCAGTTCGGCCAGGTCAATCCCCCCGCTTCGAGATAGGCGACGATGATGTTCTGTTCGGGCAATCGTTCCCGCACGAAGCGTGTTTGGGCGGCGATGTGTTGGATGTTGAAATGCCAGTCTTCGTTAGTGGTGGTGCGATGGCCAGCGGTTTGCTCGATCGTGTTTCCGTTCGGTAGGGTGTAGATGACCAGCAGGGTGTTGGTCGCGGTGGTTTTTGGTCTGTTGATCACGCTGCGCACCTCGGGGTCGAATCGAAACTCTGCCTCTGTCTCTCCAAATTTTCCCGTCGGTTTGAATTGAAGTTTTAACGATTCACCCGGTTTGAATGTTGGCGATGTCGGGTGGGGCGCTGGCTTCTCGGCCTTGGTTGACGGCCAATTCGTTGAGTAGCGCGTCACCGTCAGCGCCGCTTCAGATGAAACCATTGCGGCGAGATTGGTGTTGGCGAGCAACTCAGGCAGACGAACCGGCGTGCCATCCAACTCGGCATTATTAGCAATGAGACGGATGCCGTGGCTGTAATCGGCCCAGGTCGAGGCGTGTCCGGCGTAAAGCGGCTGAATGGGTTTGCCGTCAGGCTTGTGCCAGCCGTAGATGGCGACGGAGTTTGTTTTCTTGGCGAGCACTGCCGCCAGCACCAGATCTTTCTTATGGCCGGCCGTCAGCCGATTGTGCTCACCGTCGCCGAGCTGCTGTTCAATCAACGTCTGATGCTGGGCGAACATCGGCACCGTGGTCATCGCTGCGCCGGGCGTCATGGGCTCAGGAATCAATTTGGTTTCCGCCGCTGCCCAAATCGCATCCACCAGCTTGGGCGTGGGCAGCGAGCAATCCAGAAAATCGGCGACACGTTGCGCGGTGATTGGTGTCAAGGGAATGCGAAGCGAATTCGTGTCCGCGCCGATCGCAAGATAGTCGCGCACGACGAGCAACTTGAGGATGTTGCGGGTGCCAGCGGTTTCGTTCGTGATCCAAATCGGGGCGAACGTGCGTGATGGCTCTGGGACATTGCCGGATTGAACTTGCGCGAAGATTTCAGCCTCGCGATCGGGCAAGTCGAGGGGCGCGAGGCGTTGCGCCAGTGCGGTGCCGGTCGCAGCGTTTGCCTTGCGTTCTGGCAATGCCAAACGTTCCGCCGCGCACGTGACGGCAAGGCAGCACGCTGCGATTCCCAATAGGCGTCCAGCTGGCATACGAGACTTAAATCATAAGCGGCTCGCCAACGAAATGGAAATCGTGGCGAACTAGAAGTGCCTGCCCACGCTGACGAAGATGGCGTGGCTGATGAACTTGTAGGTGCCGTCGGCATTTTGTCCAGCGAACAAGCCGGGTTGCGACGGTGGAGTGCTGCCGGAAACAGTGTGCGCGGGGCCGTAACCAAACTGGTAGGCGACATCGAAGTCGTAGCGCCGGCCCTTGTGACCAACTCCAACGGTTATGAAGTGCCGATCCAAGTCGGCGGCGAGCGGCGAATAGTAGTCATCGGGGACAGAGTTCTGATTGAAGACGTAGCCAGCACTGACATGCCAGCCGTCATTCAGTTCGCGCGTGACGCCCGTAGCAAACAGCCAGCTCTCACGCCAGCGCATCGTCACCGGGATGTTCTGCTGCACCGGGAACGGGACCGGGTCGTGCTGCTTTATGGTCAGATCTTTCATGCTGCGCCAGTCCGTGAAATCCGCATCGAATTCAACGTTCCATTTTGGCGTGGGGTGATAGGAGATGCCAAACACCGCCGTGAAGGGGAATTGCATCTTCAGGTTCGCATCGGCGCGCGTGGGCTGGATGATGGGTTGCTGTTCAAACTCAGTTCGGCCGTCGAAATCAACCGTGGTGGAGCTGCGGAACGTCGCTCCCAACGACAGTTTTTCCACCGGCTTCCACAAGAGGCCGAGGTTGTAACCAAACGCAAAACCGCTGCCCGCGAACCGGAAAGAGTTGTTGAACGGTGTCTCGCGCCGGAGCAGTCCTTGTTCGAGGTTGATGTCTCCGTAATCGGCCATCACACCTGCGCCCAGCGACAAGTTCGGCGCCAGTTCCACCGCCGCGACGGGATTGATGCGCACGTAGGTGAGGCGTCCCTTGATGGCGACCGCGCGAAAACCGGTGTCTTGTGGCCAACTGATGCTGGCTCCGTAGGGCGCGTAAAGGCCTGCGCCAAAACTCCACTGGGAATCATCCGGGTGGTAGGTGAAGAAAGTCTGTGGTGCAAAAGCAAAATGTTTGTTGATTTCGTAAGTGTTGCCGGCGTTGGGGGCGTTGTCCGGTGGCGTGAACGTTGGATCGAGATACAAGCTGTAAAGGCCTGTGCGCAGACTTTCGCCGTCGATCTGGGTGATGCCCGCCGGATTGTAGTAAACCGCCGAGGGATTATCTGCAGTGGCTGTGAACGCTTCGCCGCGGGCGCTGGCGTAGCCATCCTGGCTCACGAGCCGCATGCCGTTGGCCAGCAGTGCGAGCGGTGCGCAACCAATGGCGGCAATCGCCCATAGACTGACGGTGCGTGATGGATTCATTCAGGTGAAATATGCTCGCGGATGATGACCGACCGGCGTGTTACACGCCGTTTGTAGCTTGAGCAAGTCTGTTTGCGGGCCGTGTGTTCCCGGCTTTACAAGCCTCACGGACACGGCAAGCTGCCTTTCATGAACGGAATCAGGTGGCTGCTCACCTTGCTATTGGGCCTCATCGGAAGTGTATCTGCTACGGCGTTCACGTCGCTATATGTCTTTGGCGACGGGGTGAGCACCACGACGTCAAACGTCACTTCCCAGACCGAGTTGTTCTACGGCAAGCGCTATTGCAATGGGCGTGTCTGGGCCGAAGTCTTGGCGGAACGTCAGGCGCTCACCCTCCTTACCAACCAGAATATATCCTACTTCGGGCACGAGAGTGCGTTGATGCTGACCAACGTCATGAACTTCTCCGCACCAGCGGATTCCAACACGACACTTGTCGTGATTTGGGTCTGTGACGCGGACTTCGTGGACATCATCAATCTGAAACATCCGAATCCTTTCTACCCCACGAACATGACTGTATGGACCAACGGGATCAATCAAGCCCTCTCAAACCATCTCGGCACGGTTCGACTTCTCTACAATCTGGGCATTCGAAATCTGCTGATGCCGAACGGTGTGGACGTGGCGAAGATTCCCTACTACTTCTACATGCCCCAGACGAACAAGAACTTTGTCCGGCAGCGGGTGGTTGATTTCAACGCCGGCTTTTCCAATCTGCTGCAACAGATTCGAACTTCTTACCCGGATCTGAATGTGGTCAGCCCGGACTTTTTCCGGTTGATAGATCAGATCATCGCTCAGCCTGTCGGCTACGGGATGACAAACACCGCCGAATCGGCGGTTTACGATTACTCCTACACATCCTTTACCGGCCCTGGCACGAACTTCCTGTTTTGGGATCAGTATCATCCCACGGCAAAAGCGCAGGAGATTCTTGCGGACACCGCGCAGCAGATGTTGTCCCCGACGAAGTTCACGTCAGGCGTGGCGGCGGGTGGAAGCAACCAGTTCAATGTGATCAACGTGCCCATCGGACTGAACGGATTTGTCGAAGGTTCAACGAATCTGACCAGTTGGTTGCCGGTGCAAAACTTCACCAGCACCAATGCCACGCAGAGCATCACTGTGCCTGCCAATGGAC
>JBEGQI010000017.1:0-5047 GCA_041181065.1 Verrucomicrobiota bacterium
ATTTTTCCGCTGTCCCAAAGGTCGCCGTGGTTGCGGGCCAGTAGTTCGCGCGACGAAGCCGCGACGATCTGATAAGCGGTTTGCACCGCGTTGCGCTTCGGGCTTTCCAATCGCCATGAAAGTCGTGGGTAAACGGTGTCCACCGCAATGGGGTCCACCGCATATTCACATCTGAGCCCCAGCGGAATCATGTCCGACGAAGACTGCGCGCCGGAAGCGAAGCCGCTGCCGAGCAAAGCTAACAGCGCTAGTCCCCAGGCGATGAAGCATCGCGCCCGGCTCACGTTTTGGTCTGTCTGCACCGCGTTTGCTGAATGATAAATCAATTGCAGAGTCATTCGTTTGGCGTGGACTTGCGACTGGCCGGTTTGATCTGCGCAGCGCCTGAGGGAGGGGTCTCCATTCGTGGCACGTTTAACGTCGGCTCGCCCTTCAGCCAGCCCAACGATGCGAGAAATTTGTCCGCCTCGATGAGGGTGGCAGTCTTGTAGGGTTCTTGGTTGAAGAAACCGTGGGGTTGAGCCTCATAAACATGCGTGTCACACCGGCCCCCCACCTTGGTCATGTGCGCCTTGAAGCGCTCCAGAACGTTTGTGCTGATCAGCTTGTCGCTATCGCCGAGGAACACGATGGTCGGCGGCGTGTTGGAGGTGATGTTATGTGCCGGTGAAAATTCCCGGTAACGACCACCGAGGCGGGTGTTGCCATAGCCGCCGTCCGGGCCGTTATCGAAGACGGGATTGAACAGCACAAGCGCGTCCGCCCTCGGTGAGATGCTCAAGTCATCCACCGGATCATCCATGCCGCCGACCATGCTGGTGAACGCTGCGAGATGGCCGCCCGCCGAGCCGCCCGCCGCCGCGATGAGGTGTGGATCAATCCCCAACTCCGCCGCGTGACTGCGCACCCAACGCATCGCGGACTTGGCATCCTGGCAGCAAATCACCGGTGGACCTTTATCATCTTTTGGGAGGACGCGATACTCCACGCGCACGCCCACCATCCCGCGCGTGGTGAGATATTCGCTTTGCGATTGAAATTGCGTCGGCTTGCCGCTGACCCAACCACCGCCGAAAAAGAAAACAATCGCGGGTCGTTGGTCGGTTGCCTTCCAATCGGCCGGTTTCTCGACGTAGAGGTGCAGTTCACGGTCGCCGACGTTCTTGTAGACGAGCGTTTCGCTGGTGAAACCGGCGGCCGGAGCTGCCGCGGTGGAGGCCAAAGCCTGAAGTTCAGCGCGAAGTTTCTCGAGCGGCACATAAGGCCCGTAAGGTGACGGCACGTTCGGATCAAAATCGGGATTCGGCCCGGGCAGATGAACGGGACTGCAGTTGGTCTTCAGCCAACCAGTCAATTGGTCGAGCATTTCACGGGCTCGCTCAGGTTGGGTTTGGACCAGGTTGTTTGTCTCGGAAATATCCTCGGCAATGTTGTAAAGCTCGATCTTGCCCTGATAGTCGTAGTGCAACTTGAAGTCGCCTTGGCGAAGCGCCGCCCAGGAGGAGAAGTTATGAAAGCCGCCGTAGCCCAGCTTGCCATAGAACCAATAGAACGACTCGCGCGGATAAAGCTGCTGCGTGTTGCTCAAATCGTTGAGCAGCGGCAGCAGCGACTTGCCGTCGGTGGTCCGGTCCGCCTTGAAATCGCCATAATCCACGCCCGCGATTTCCGTGAGCGTCGGATAAATGTCGGCGACGTCGGTGATGACATCGCAAGTGGTGCCGGGCTGGGTCTTGCCGGGCCAACGCACGATCATCGGCACGCGAATGCCGCCCTCGTAGAGCATGGATTTGCCCCCGCGCAACGGTGTGTTGCGCGTCTCCTTCGGGTGTCCGCCGTTGTCGGAGATGAAGACGACGGCAGTGTTCTCGCTGAGGCCGAGCTCGTCCAGCTTGTCGAGCATCTGGCCGATGCTGCGGTCCATGCCCTTGAGCACGCCGGCGTAAACCGGATTCTTGAAACCGCCCCAGTCGCCGTTCGCGGCCTTTTGTTTGAAGTAAGCCAGGTCGTCCGCGCGTGACTGAATCGGCTGATGCGCCGCAGGGTGCGCCACGTAGAGGAAAAACGGCTCGTCCAAGTGCTTCGTCGCCCGCTCCGTCAGGAAGCGATTTACCCGCGCCGCGATGTCGTCGCTCAGGTAATCCTGCGGCGGGTTCAGCGGTTCGCCGGGCATGTCCCATTGCTTCGTGCGCGCAGCGTTGGCTTGAAACGGGCGGAAGTAACCCGAGCCGCCACCGTCGAAGTAAGCGAGCACCTCCTTGAATCCGCAATCCTGCGGGCGGTAGCCTTCGTGATTGTGACTTCCGAGATGCCATTTGCCGATGAACGCCGTGTGGTAACCCGTCAGCCCTTGGGGAATCGTCTTAACATCATGCAGGGCGGTTGCAGAGAGCGGAACCGTCATCGCGCGATTGGACCTGCTCAACCCGGATACATCCCACGGTTCATAATCCAGGAAGTGCGCGCCGGGCGGAACGGGTTTGCCTGTTTTCTCGAGGGTGGTGCTGACCGTGGCGTAGGCGTCCCACATGCCGAAGCGATTGCTCATCTTGCCCGTCAGCAAGCTGGCCCGCGTGGGCGTGCAGACTGTGCAAGCGTAGAACTGTGTGAACATCGTCCCCTCGCGCGCCAGCCGGTCCAGCCGCGGCGTCTCGTAGAACAATTTGTCGGTGGACGTGTTTTGTATCCGCGCCGCGAAAGCACCGACATCAGCGTAGCCGACATCGTCCACGAGGATGAGCAGGATGTTGGGTTTTGCAGCCGGTTTGCCGGCCTGCGGCGGTTCAAGATTTTGTTCCGGGGCGGCGCACAGCGTGAGCGCGGACAGAAGGCAAACGCTGCCGATGTAATATTTGCTAATTCGCATGAGCTTCCTATTTCTTGATTTTCTGTTTGCCGCCGGATTTGACCTGTGTGGGATCTTCGGCCGCACCCATGTCGTCACCCGACCCGACACGCAGTTGGTGGACGGGTTTCGGCCCTTTCGTGAAGACGCCGGTGGTTGCGACCAAGAGCTGGCCGGCGCGGAACACGGCGGCCCGGATGGTGGTGGCACTGAGGGTCAACGGCCCAATGTATTTTGCGGAGTCAATGGTCGGGGCAGAACCATCCGTGGTATAACGAATTTCCAGCGGCGTCCGATTCAATGAACCACGCAAGGCCTGGCGTTCACAGGCAATCGTGACCGTGACCGTTTTGTCAAAATAAGGCGCGCCCAAAATGCCGAGCGCCGTCACCTCAATCGGACCGTTCTCGCCATCCTTGCCGGCGTAGAAACCACGCGACAACCCGTTGAACACTTTGCGGGTGGTTTCCCGCTGCGGGGTGATATCCACCGGATCGCCGTTCTCGCCGCCGAGCCAACGCACCGGGCCGGTGGCGGCCAGCGCGATTTGCTGATCCGCCTCCGGCACGAGTGTGCCGAGCGCGTCACACACGGCGAGCGAGACGAGGGCGAGATCATTGCGATCGGGTTTCAGGTTGGCATTGTCGGTGGTAAGTTCCAGTTTCGCTGGCACGCCCGCAGTGCGCTCCGTGGTTTCGGCCACGGCCTTGGCGCCGCGATAGGCGATGGCCTTGAGTTCACCCGGGCGATACGGCACTTGCCACACGCACTCAAACAGTTTTGAACGGGGCTGGCGGCCCAGGGATTTTCCATCCTGAAACAGTTCCACTTCGTGCGCATTGGCGTAGGCGACGACCGGGATGATTTCTCCTTCCAGCCCCGGATGCGTCCAGTGCGGCAGCAGATGCACCATCGGTTTGTCCGTCCAGACGCTTTGATAAAAGCAGTATTGATCCTTGGGAAACCCGGCGAGGTCGAGCACGCCAAAGTTGAATTCGCGCGCCAGCGATTCGTTGCCCGACCACGCTGCCTCGCCGAGATAATCGAAACCGGTCCAGCGATATTCGCCCATGACCCACGGGCGGTCCAGTGTGCGCCGCCAACAATTGCGCGCCATCAGGCGACGTCCGCAGTTGTCGTAAGCCGAGCGATAGGCGGAATGGCCGCCGCTGAATACTTCCGGGCTGGCGTAATCCGGCAGCGGGTCAATGGCTTTGAAAACTGAATTCACCGTGCGATAAAAGCCGCGCGTCTGAAACGTGTGCGGCTCTTCCGTCATCACGATGGGCCGCGCCGGATTCTCGCGGTGAAAGTCCTCCAGCGTTTTGTCATTGGGCACAATGCCGCCGTTGAAGCCCGCCACATCCACGCCGTAAATCACCGCACCGCCGGTGGTGGGCCGGGAATCGTCTAGCTGGTGGAGCAGCTTGGTGATGTCGAAGTCGTCGGTCTTGCCGGTCTCGTTACCAATGCTCCAGAAGATTACGCACGGATGATTGCGATCGCGGCGCACCCAGTCGGCGACATCGCGCTGCCACCAGTCCTTGAAGAAACGCCCACCGTAATCCTGCTCAGCCTTCTTGTGCCAGCCGTCGAAAATTTCGTCCATCACCAGAATGCCCATCCGGTCGCACAAATCGTAAAACGCGGGCAACTGCGGGTTGTGCGCGGTGCGGATGGAATTACAGCCCATGTCCTTGAGCTGTTGCAGGCGGCGTTCGAGCAACGCCTCGGGCATGGCCGCGCCCACCGGACTGCCGCCCTGATGCTCGCAAACGCCTTGGAGCTTCATGGCTTTTCCATTGAGGAAGAATCCTTCATCGGCATCGAAGCGCAGACTGCGGATGCCGAACGGCGCGCTGACTTCATCCACTGTTTTCCCCGCGCGAACCACACGCGTCTTGAGCGTGTAGAGCTGCGGCGTCTCGACGGACCACAGCTCAGGTTTGGCAACTTTCAACTCCTGTTTCAAGGTCTGCATTTCACCCGCCGCGATGGTGGCTTTGACCGTTGACTGGCCAACACGCCGGCCATTGGGATCAATCACTTCGATCTGCACTTCCACTTCTGCGCCCGCACCAGAATGATTTTTCACTTCCACAGCGGCACTGACGGTGGCGGAACTGGCGTTTACTTCTGGCGTTTTCACGAAGACACCATCCGGCGGAACGGATACCAGATCAGTCACGAGCAGGCGCACAT
>JBEGQI010000018.1:0-6222 GCA_041181065.1 Verrucomicrobiota bacterium
TGGCGGAACCGTTCGTGGTCGTGGGTGACGAGTCGCCGGACATCGTGAAGCAGCATGCGGGCGGGACGGTGAAGCTGGTCGTCGAGCGATTGAAAAAGGATTATTTTCAACGCGACCCGGAGGAGATCATCGACATCTGGCTGTTCAAGGACAACACGAGTTACCGCAAGCATGCCAAACTATTGTTCGACGATGAACCAACGACGCCGTTCGGTTACTACTCCGCCCGGCACCACGCGCTGGTGATGAATATCTCGACCGGTGGCGGCACGTTGGTGCATGAGATCGTGCATCCGTTCATGCGCGCGAACTTTCCGCAATGCCCGCCGTGGTTCAATGAAGGGCTCGCATCGCTCTACGAGCATTCGACGGAAAGGAACGGGCACATCCACGGCCTCATCAACTGGCGTTACACCGGACTGGAAAAGGCGATCAAGGAAGACAAACTCATCCCGTTCGAGAAGTTGATGGCGCTGGACGAGGAGGATTTCTACGGCGGCAAGGGCAACCCCGGCTATGACCAGCATTACGGGCAGTCGCGCTACCTGTGTTTCTATCTACAAGAGAAAGGGCTGCTGGTGAAATTCTACCGCGAGTTCAGCATCAACGCGAAGATTGACTCAACCGGATTCAAGACTCTCCAGCAGGTGCTCGGGGAAAAGGACATGATCAAGTTCCAAAAGCGGTGGGAGAAATTCATTCTCGATTTGAGAACCAATTGAGAAGTGAAAGCAAAACGGGCACCCAACCAAAGTTGGATGCCCGTAAGAAGGAGGAAGAGATCACCACCAAAAACCTCGACTGCTGCCACTTGCACGTTGGCTCATATCTTTGAATTTGCGCCAAGCAACGTGACCATCTTTGTAAGCGATGTGTCCACCATCAGGCAAGGCGCCCTTGAGATGCGGGCTGATATGCGCAATCTTAAAACCACCACTTACGTTCACAAAACTTCCAGCCGCAGTTGGATTAGACGCCGTGCCTGCTTTGTTCTCACTGATAGAGGCATCGGCTAGTAACGGACGCTCAGAAACAGATGTCACAGCTCCAGCAAGCGTCGAATTGACACCTGTTCGAACATCCTCCTGCAAAATGGTTGTGTTCTGGTTCGTCATATCCAATTGAAAAGCAGTTGGGTTTGCCTTGGGGCCGGTGAATGCCATGACATATCCAATCACATGATACTGTGAACCGTATTGCGCGAAGAAGGTCCACAAACTCTGGCCCGCTGCAGTATTTCCAAAGTTGTCTGCGTCACTAAACCTGGGGGAGGTTCCCGGACAATAGAACGTCTTCATCTGCACCCCACTGCCGATCATTGAATCCGCAACTTCGGGGGGTAAATCCCATGCCCAACCGTTATTCGGACTGGTAATCTCAGGCAACTTCTCCTTGTTATCACCAGCATAAACCGTCGTTGCGATTGCAAACTGATGCAGGTTGTTGAGACACTGGATACGCCGAGCCCGTTCCTTCGCTTTGCCTAATGCCGGCAAAAGCATCGCCGCCAAAATTGCAATGATGGCAATGACGACAAGGAGTTCAATCAGGGTGAAACCGCGCTGGGGTAAGCGCAGTCCAGCGGGGAGATTGTTGGACTTCATGGTGGTGGTTTCTGTGTGTTACATGGCGAATCTCGCTGAACATCCAAAACGGCGCAAGAATTAATTAGCAACCAAACTAAATTAAGTGCCAATCGGACTTCCTGCCAGATCACCCAAAAGGAAAAGCTCCAAAAAACATCAAATCGTGCTGAAACCTATTCTCCAACAACCAACCAGCATGGAACCTAGCCGAGGATCTGAATCACTCGATCGCCGCCCGCATCATATCAAACATGCTTTTGCCCGTTTCAACCGTCACAGGAACCTTCGATTTCTCATCCGAATGCTCAACCAAGTGCTCGGGAAGCTCCTTCAAGAACGGCGAAGGTTGGCACGGCATGGACTGACCGTATTTCTTCCGTGATTCACAATGGCTTAGCGTTAAGCGTTCTTGCGCGCGCGTAATCGCGACATAGAACAGGCGACGCTCCTCATCCATCGTGCCTTCCAGCTTCGAGCGCGAGTGTGGCAACAAACCATCCTCCAGGCCGACGACAAAGACATGCGGATACTCAAGTCCCTTGCAGGAATGCATCGTGATGAGCGTGACAGCGTCGCCAACCTTTTCCTCCTCCTCTTCGCGGTCGTTGTCCAACGTCACCTCTTCCAGGAATCCTTGCAAACGATCGTGCAGCGCCGCGCCATGTTCCATGTGGGCATCCAAGTCGACCATCAAGTCCTTCACGCTGCGCACGCGAGCATCTGCCGCCTCCACATTCTTTTCGCTTCGGCGCAAATCATCGAAGTATCCGATTTCATTCAGGAACCGGTCCGCCCACTTCTGCAAAGCCTGCGGGTCTTGCGCGAACTCGGCATTCTGCAAGCCGGCACGCGTGCGCTCAATCAAACCCACAAATCCCTCAATGGCCTGACGCGTCTTAAGTTGGAACGTCGCCTGCACGACCGGGTTGTGCATCGCAGCGAAGACCGACCCTTTGCGTTCATGGCTCGCCGCCAGCAAACGCTCCATCGTCATGTCGCTCAAGCCACGGGCAGGAACATTCGCGATACGCAGCAGGCTCACATCGTCGTGCGGGTTCAGCATCACCTTGAGAAACGCCAGGAAGTCGCGGATCTCGCGCCGGTCAAAATAGCTTTGGCCGCCGATCAAATGATAGCGCACACGGGCCTGGCGGAGCGCCATTTCCAGCGGCCGGGACTGCATGTTCGTTCGGAATAGAATGGCCTGCGAGCCCCACGGCACGCGCTTGGCCATGCGATGAAATTCAATCTCCTCGACGACTGTGCGCGCCTCTTCTTCATCGCTCTCGAACGTGTGCAACGTAATCTTCGTGCCCGCGCCCTTCTGCGACCAGAGTTGTTTGCCGCGGCGACGGGCGTTGTTCTTGATGACAGCATTCGCGGCATCGAGGATCGTGTTCGTCGAGCGGTAATTCTGCTCCAGCTTGACGACCTTCACCTCCGGGAAATGTTTTTCCATGTCGAGGAGGTTGGAAATCTCTGCACCGCGCCAGCCGTAGATGCTCTGGTCGTCATCACCGACCACGCAGAGGTTGCGATGCTCGCTCGTCAGGCTGTGCACGAGCTGGAATTGCGCGGCGTTCGTGTCCTGATATTCGTCCACCATCACGTAGCGATACTTCGCGCGGCAGGATTCAAGCGCATCGGGATGTTCCTTGAACAACTTCAATGTGAGCAGGATGAGGTCGTCGAAATCAACGGCATTGCAGGCATGCAAGGCGGAGTCATAACGCGGCAGGATATGCTTCGCAATGATGCTGCTGCCGAGGTTCGGGTTGGCTGCGCCGCCAGCGTTCTTGATCTTGCTGATCTCGCCGCGGATGGCCACCGGGTCGATCTTCTCGCCCTTCGTGCTGATGTGAGACAGCACCTTCTTCGTTGCGCTTAACGTCTCTGATTCGTCGTAGATGACGAAGTTACGCTTGTAACCGAGCTTCTCGATGTGCTGCCGCAGGATGCGCACGCACAACGAGTGAAAGGTGCAGATGGTCGCCCGGTCCTCCTTGTTCTCGCGATCCGCACTGCGCTTACGCGGGATCAACTTGCTCACCCGCTCCTGCATCTCGCGCGCCGCCTTGTTCGTGAACGTCACCGCCAGGATATTCCCCGGAGCAATGCCCCGCTCCACCATGTGCGCAATGCGGAACGTGATGACGCGCGTCTTGCCCGTGCCCGCGCCCGCAAGGATCAACACCGGCCCGCGGATCGTCTCCGCAGCTTGACGTTGTTGAGGATTGAGCGTGTTCAGGTTCACCACGGCGGGCGAAGTTTAGATTCGGACCCGACCGAGGCAAGGGACATTCCGGAAAAAATTCCAAACGACGGAAACTTCTTGCGCAGCCTGCCAATATTCGAACAGCCAACTTCACCACCAAAGCGAAAGGCATCAACAAAGACAGGGCGTTTTGCATCGACAGGCATACAAACGTTGCCCCGGCATGTGCGTTGCTATATGATGTCGATGTTCGACATTTCCCGTCGGATAAACCCCGAAAGAGTTATGAGCAAGACCAAGAAGACATCGAAAACCAAGGCTCCTGCGCAAGCCAAGGCCACACCTGTTACCGCGCAACGTTCCGTCGCTCCCGCACCGGCCGCCCCCACGACACCGGCCACGCCCGTTCTGCCCAAGATCCGCCTCGAGATCGCCCGCCCAGGCGCGCAATCCGTCGCGGTCGCTGGCACCTTCAATGCCTGGCAGCCCGAGCAAATCAAAGCCGCCGGCAACGGCAGTTTCGCCAAGGAACTTGCCATCGCCCCCGGCCGCTACGAATACATGTTCGTGGTCGACGGCCAATGGGTCGCCGACCCGAACGCCAAGGAATTCACCCCGAACCCATTCGGCGGTCAGAACTCCGTGCTCGTGATCAACAACTGAGCCACTCGAACAACGGATTCAAACGCCTCGCTTCCGTCGCAACCGGCGGACGGGGCGTTTTTCTTTGGCCTATTTCTCGACCATCAACATCACTTCGTTTCGCCGCCAGAATCCCGGCGTCCACGGCGGATCAAAGTAGCCATAGATCGGCGCCGACTTGCTTTGCAATTTCTCCTTCGCCAGCCATTCCTGCAGCTTCGCCAGCGACTCCTTCTCGCTCCTTGCATTCCGCCCGCCCTTGAACCGAAGCACGGCAAAGCGGCCCGCCGGCATTTCGCTCACATTCACCGAGGCATCCGTGGGTTTGGGCGCGTCCCCGGCTTTCATCCTCGTCGGCAAGACAAACGCCATCGTCACATTCGATTCACCCGCCGACATGAACACTGGCGTCGTCATCGCGATCTTCTGTTTCGCCTCGTTGCTTCCGGAGATGAAGCGGAACAGGCGCATGAAACTTCCGTCGCCGCCGTCGCCGCCCCTCGCCATCGGCGTTTGCACCACCGTCAACGCGGGATAGTCCCGCAACTCGAACTTTCCGTCGGTGCGCACCACTTGATACGGGGCCGATTCATAGCCCGAGCGCGACGTCTTGCAACCGACCAATGCCACAGCAACCACCCCGACAACGATGATGACACTGAAGATCATTTTTCTCATGTTACCAATCTGGGAAATACACCAATGCATCACTTCTTTACCACGGATGACGCGGATTGCAATGCGCTGCCAGGGACGACGGCTGGAAAACAGTTCGACTTCACCTTCTCTCAAGCCACTGCAATAGCCATGGCCTGTTTCGCTCCGCTATCGGCTTCGCTCTCGTCGTGACAGACGGACCGCGCACCTTTAATTTCCCCGGCATGGCGCAGACTTTTACGCTCGGACATTCACCGGACCCGGATGACGCTTTCATGTTCTACGGACTGGCGAAGGATTTGATCCCTTCGCACGGCTACCGTTTTGAACACATCCTGCAGGACATCCAGACTCTCAACGAACGCGCGACGCGCGGGGAGTTGGACATCTCGGCAGTGAGCATCCACGCCTACGCGTTCGTGAGCGACAAATACGCACTGCTCCCCAGCGGCGCCAGTATGGGCGACGGCTATGGGCCGATGCTGGTCGCCAAGCATAAATTTTCGCGCGAAGAGATCGCCAAGAAGAAGATTGCCGTGCCCGGCACCATGACCAGCGCATTCCTTGCATTGCAACTCTGGCTCGGCAAACCAGCCAAGGAGTTCAATTACGTGGTAGTCCCGTTCGACCAGATCTTTCAGGCCGTGCGCAACGGCTTGGCCGACGTGGGGCTCATCATCCATGAAGGTCAACTCACTTATCGCAATGAAGGGCTCGTCGTGTGCGAAGACCTCGGCGTGTGGTGGGGCCGCGAGAACGACGGTCTTCCCCTGCCCCTCGGCGGCAATGTCATCCACAAGCGGTTTGCACCCGAAGTGCGTCGACAGATTTCTGACATCCTGACCGCCAGCATCCAGTTTAGTCTCGATCACCGGCCCGAAGCCGTGCAACACGCGTTGCAATACGCCCGCGACATGGGCCGCGACCTCGCCGACAAGTTTGTCGGAATGTATGTGAACCACTGGACGCTCGACTACGGCGAAAAAGGCCGTGAATCCATCCGCCGTTTTCTAGGCCGCGCTTTCGAGCGTGGCATCATCCCGCACCGGCAGGAATTGGAATTCGTGATTTAGCGGGTTCGGCCAAGCTTGCGTCTCAAACCTTCAAGCACGCCCGAAACCC
>JBEGQI010000019.1:0-6247 GCA_041181065.1 Verrucomicrobiota bacterium
AGCCTCGATGCCCACGCGCAAATCAAACTTGCACTGTTGGGATTTGAACCGCCTCGTGCGACGGAATCAGCCGCTTGGTTGAAGCTCGCCGAACCGCTCATCGCGCGCCAACGCCAAACGGCACGCCTGTTAGCGAATTACCTCAACCCGGCGGACCAGCGCATCCAATCGTTCTTGTTCGATTACTTGCAGGAGATCGAAACGCCGCGATTGCCAGCGCTCACCTTGACGCTCGACCGCCCGGGCCTCGGCCGCTTGCTCTCGCTGCCATGCGACGGTGATGATTTCACTTCGCCGTTGCTCAAGTCTTATCGGCTGCGGCAGGGCGTGCTGCACAATCCAACCGCAGACCGCCGCACGACCCAAGGCGTTTTCCATGTCGCCGAAGGAGGCCTCCCCATTCCGGACGACAAGAAATCCGTCCCGCGCGTGACATTCGCCAAGCTGCTCGCCGCCGCGTTGCAGCCACCGGACGAATTCTCCTTGCTCCCCTACACGGCAAAACTTCCCAAGCCCGCACATTGCTGGGTGTCATTGCTGTTGCGTCCGCTGGTTTGCCCGACCGTCCCCGGATTGCTCGGCGAGAAGCGCATGGAGATCCGCTTCTTCGCTCCCGCAAGCCTCGTGAGCAATCTGGATTTTGTGGAGACCATCTTCGGTAATGGTGGCGACCCCTTCCTGCCGGAGAACGACGCCGCGCTCGATGTGGAGGGTTGGAGTGGCCACACCGGCTGCGTCATCCTTGCACCACACCTGACCAAGTTGAAGAAGAAGGACCTTGGACTGCCGCATTGGGACAAAGCCAACGAACGTCAGCGGCGGGACAAGATGTGCTGGAAGTCGGAAGACGAATGCTACAACGACGGCTCTGCGTTCAAGATCACCGCCCGCGACGAAACGGGCGTCATCGTCACACTCATCGCCGACAACTACTACGGCTATTGCAAGAAAGAGGTCAAAACGCAGATCAGCTTTGCAACGAACCTTTTTGGTTTGGCCGAGGAGGAACACGCCGGCGGAGCGCTGGTTTATCCGCGCTTTGACTTGGGCGAGGTTTACGACGGCGCGTCTCACGTGCGCGCCCGCGGCCATACCTTCCACGAAGCGGCGGAGCTTTGCGCCGTTGATTTTGAAATGAAGGAAGAAGGCTACGCCGTGGACCGCCTTTACCCGGAAGTGTTGCTCGTGCGCGAGGACGCACGGTTCGACTTGCACACGCAACGCGTGACATGGATGCAGGACGGGCAGGAACATTTTCTCAAATTGCTGCCAGATAAAATCTATGTCCGACCCTCGGGTTATCGCGTCGTGATGGAGAAACCGCCCGGCAATCGCGCCTGGCGGCTGGTCGGCACGTCACCCGAACCGACATTCTGTCACAAGCCCTGCACCGTCAGCGGCGGCGGCAAATCGGAGATCTCGAAGCCCATCTCGGATGCGGTCATTCAAGGGCCGGTGTTCGTCGCGGATTTCAAAAGCGATTTCGATCAGGTCGAGATGCTGCTCAACCACGATTATTCGAACCGGTTCAAGGAGACGGCGCGGAACGGCAAGGACAAGCGCTCCATCCTCTGCGCGGAACGTTCGCTCGGCTCCGTCATCAAGTTGCTCTCCCCTTCGGACGCCGATTACACGCCCGAATATAACGCGTGGCTCAACTCGATCTCCCAGCACGTCAAGGAACTCGTCTTCGTTGTAAAACGGTTCTACGAACCGACTTGGAATGGCAAGTGGCGGGAGCGGTTCAGCGTGGATATTCGGGACGGCCGCCCCGGCAACGAACTGAAACTGGATGGTCGCCGGCTGGTGTCCAACTTCGTGCGCGTCGGTTTTTCACCCACGGATGGTTCCTGGCGCGTGTTTGGCTTGCGCAAAGATTTCTATCCGTCGTTCAAGATCCAGACTGAGGACGACATCACCGCGTCGGTGGTGGTGCCCTCAAACAAGCTGAAGAACTTGAACCCGATCGACCCGCATCCGTCGGTGAAGTTTTGCGCCAATACCGAAGCACGTCTGTTCCAGCGACCCGACGACGCCATCCATCGCGGCTACGACAAGCAAGCCGAAGCCGATCTCGCCGCACCTGGTAATTTCATCTCGAACTTCGAACCGTTGACGTGGCTCAACGCTCAGGAACTCGTCGAAGATTCCATCGGCTTCGGCCAGTTCACCGAGCCGATGCAGAACCTCATCAAGTCCGCCATCAGCGGCGGTCGCCCCGGATATTTTGTATCCTCCGCGCACCCGCGCATCGTGGACGGCAAGCCGACGAAAAACCCGCGTTACCTCCAAGTGCGCCCGGATTTTACGATGCCGCGAGAAGTTTATCTCGCGCAACTTTGCACCCGGCTCGCCCGCCGCATCCCGTCGCGCGAAAATCTTTACACGCCCGTGAACGCCGTCGTGCCCGGACGCCGCAACAATCCGCCCGAGCCCGGCGTGCGCCCGCTCGCGGTGTTCAACCCGCTGCACTACCTAGAACTTCCCGAGGCCTTCATGGAGTTCATCTCCAGCATGACAGGCAAGTCGCCCTCCACGACCGGTGCGGGCTCCGAAGGCGCGCTGACCAAAGGACCGTTCAACGCGCTGCCGCCGATCATTGACCTGAACGCCGCGCTCATTTCATTCCTTCTAACGGATTATCCCGTGTTCCTGTCCGCAGCCGGTTACGTTGGGCCGAAGTATCGCATGGATCACGACATTAGCCTGCTCGTGCCGGAACTCTGGTGCCGCCTGCTGCCCAACGAACGCGCGCCGGCCTACCTGATTGAGAACGGCTACTTTGAGAAGTGCCGCGACTTCGAACACAACGGCCAACGCATCTCCGCCAGTCGGCTCGGTTACCGGATGACGGTGGCTTTTGCGACGAATTACTTCGGGCGCATCTTCAACAGTCCGCATCTGGTGTTTCCCGAAGAAATGCTCAAGCCCGAACTGCAAGGCATGGACGTGTTCGTGGATGGCATGAACAATATCATCGAAACGCACCGGCGCGTGGCAGAGAGTTATTTTGCCGACGGTTCGATTGACATGGCCTGTCCGCCTCTGCGCGCCGTGCTGCACGTGATGCGGGACGGTCAGTTCGAAGGCAAAGGCATCGAGCATCCCGACATCCGCAATCTCTTCACTCGTGAAGCACTGCTCGCAAGCGACTGGTATGCAGACCGGCTGAAAGCCAAGCAGGACGTGGACATCCTGCTTTGGAAGCGGCACGTCAACTATCTGGAAGGCTTCCTGAGTAAACACAATTACTCAGATGAAGCCGCGCGCCTCAAAATTGCTGACCGGTTAAGAGAGGCACGCGAGCAATTGAACCGGGTCTCATTGCCCGCTTACGTGCCCTCGCTTGTTGGCACGCTCGGCGTGCAACGGATCGCCACGCCTCGCCACTGAGCTTTCCCCCCCCCAGGGGTTAGCACCAAAGCACCAGATTGGCCCCTACAGCTCTGGGCTTTTGGTGCTCTTTTTTCATTGCAGACTGCACAGTCTATATCTTCCTGCTGAGTGACACCCTACCCGAAGCGGGTATAGGTTGTGGCGACCCCAATGTTGAATCAGATGCGGATTACGCCCTTGTTGTAGCATTCCTTCGACCCACACTTATGAAACCCATGCATACCACCACCATGTTCCCTGCGTCCGTTCAATGGCGCAGCCTTCGCTTTTGGCTGCTGATGTTTGCCGGAATAGTCAGCGTTAACCTTACACAAGCTGCGGACATCCTGTGGTCTTCATCCGGCGGCAGCGCCTGGTTGACTGGCGCCAACTGGACGGGCGGCGCAGTCCCCGGCACGGGTGACAATGCCCAGTTCGGTGCCAATCCTACCAGTGGCACGGCGGCGGTCGGCATCAACATGAGCAGCACCAGCCCAGCTGGAATTCAGCAAGTAGGAGCCATCGAAGTCACCTCCGCACGCACAGGATCTTTGAACCTGCCCGTGAACAACAGTTCTGGAACGGTGGCAGGCACGCGAACAGTTGAAGCGTGTGTCGCAAACCGATTACCCCTCAACCCTCTCCGGCACCATCGGCGTGCAGCGCATCGCGGCCACCCCACACCGGTAAGCGCGGGATCATCTTCATACGGGCGGGGTTTCTTCGAACTGGCACAGCAGTGCGCAATTTTCACAGCGGACTGCAAAGATTCTTGCGCAGGTGCAGGTGACAAGGCGGGGCGGGCTGTTATGGTCATTGGCGAACCCCGTAATGATGCACCCGCTTCAAATGACTGAATGCGTTTGTGTCCCCCTAGCAATGAACATGAACACCCCCACCCGTAAGAATCACCCCTCCATGCTCCCAAGGATTGGTGCATGGCTCCTGCTATTATTCGTCGGCCTCGCCAGCGGCTTCGTCGCGCAGGCGGCTGTCTATACTTGGACCTCCACCACCGGCGGCACCACTACTACCGACGGTGCGGGAACGTGGGTCACGACGAGCGCCAACTGGCGGCTCAACAACGCTGGCACGGCGGTAGTCTGGCCGAATAACAACGACGCCATCATCGGTGCCGGCGGGACGCCTGGCACAATTACGCTCTCCGGAAACCCGGTGGTGAACAACGTCACCTTCAATGCTGTGGGGTCGAGTAATTATATTTTAACCGCGAGCACGCTGAGAATTGGCAGCTCCGCAAACCAGGTCGTGACATTCACGCTCGGCTCCGGAGTCATCGCAGATTTGGGCAACTACGGCGGCAGCGGCACATACTTGCGCGAGGGCGCCGGCAACAATGGCATCATTTTCACCGGGGGCGGCACGATGAACCTGAC
Source organism: Verrucomicrobiota bacterium (assembly GCA_041181065.1). Classification (GTDB taxonomy): domain Bacteria; phylum Verrucomicrobiota; class Verrucomicrobiia; order Limisphaerales; family DSYF01; genus DSYF01. The sequence goes on from JBEGQI010000019.1 coordinate 4,773, forward strand.
TTACACGGGCACCGCGACCCCGTTCACCGGCCCCATGACAGTTTCAGGCGCGTCAGTTTTTGTCGGTGCGGGTTATTCGGTGGCTGCGAACACCAACAACCTGACTTCCGGAACCCTCGGCTCATATAACAATGTTGCGCGAGCGTTCACCAAGCCGACGACTCTGCGCGGCAACTTCACGCTGGGCGCTCCGTCACCGCGCAACGGCAATCTTACTTTCGGAACGGGTGCCTTTCGGCTGCATGGTGGCACATTCACGGTGACGGTGGATACCATCACCGTGACGAACAACTCGGTCATTGTCGAGGATGGGACCGCCCGTGGTCTGGCAGTTGCCTCCGCGAACGGTGGTAAAATGATTCTCAACGCCACGGAAACCTACACCGGCGATACGACCGTCAGCTCTGGCACCCTGGTATTGGGAGCCAGCGGCGCGCTCAATGCCGCTTCCGGCGTCAACATCGCAGCAGGTGCGAAGTTCGATGTGACGTCGCAGGCAACGTGGACGCTCGGCTCCAGCGCCACGCTGAAAGGCAGCGGCACTGCCACCAACGCTGCCTCTGCCTCAACCATTGCTGGCGGCACCACTGTGGATGTCGGCACGCGGCCAATCGTTCTCAACTTCACCCCGACCGGATTCAGCGGTGACACCACACACCCGTCGCTCTTTTTGGAGACTGGCACGCTGTCATTGTCCGGCAACGCCTTCACCGTCACCAACACCACGGCCACGCCGCTTGGCACGGGCACCTACCGGCTCATCGAGCAGGCGGCGGGCAGCATCACTTCATCAGGGTCACACAGCGTCACGGTCGCGGGCAGTGGAGTGACCGGCGGCTCAACTGCGAGCATATCGGTGAGTGGTGGCTTTGTGAACCTGCTCGTTTCCTCTGCTGCGCCGGCGACTCAGATACAACCGGAAACTGCAGCCGACGGCACCGGCTCGCTCGTCTCGGCACAAACGGTCAACTCCGGCAACTCGATCACCGTCTATGCCATCGCGCGCGCGGCGGACAATTCCTTCGTCTCCAACAGCACCGCTGTCTGGTCACTCCAAAACGTCACGGGCGGCGTCGTGAGCGGCAACCTTGTTCCCTCCGGCGATACGAAGAGCGCGGTCTTCACGGGCAATGCATCGGGCACGGCAAACATTCGCTGCACCTCGGGGGCGCTCACGGCCACCGACTCCGGCACCATCACCGTGACCTGCGGCACCGCGACCGTTTCCAACCCGAGCAGCCAGACGGTGGCGACGGGCAGCACGGCGACCTTCACGGTTTCCGCCGGCAGCAGCAGCCTCCCGACTTATCAATGGCGGACCAACGGCGTCAACATTTCCGGCGCCACGAGCGCGAGCTACACCACTCCGGCCGCAACACTCGCGATGGACGGTTTGCAATATAGCTGCGTCGTCAGCGTGGCGTGCGATTCGTCGAGCGCAACATCCGCCGCGGCCACGTTGAGCGTGGCCGACC
>JBEGQI010000020.1:0-8797 GCA_041181065.1 Verrucomicrobiota bacterium
CCGAACGGCATCCATTCCAGTCCGCAATAGCGGCTCACGCTGCCCGCCGCACCGCCTTCCACCATTTCATACGAGAAAAAATCTGGATTCTTGTTCTTGTTGTAACGTTCGTTGGATGGGCACGACATGACTTTCATGGTGTTCGTCACAACCACAAAACCGCCAGAGCTGGGAGCCGGCGCGCCAACGTAGGGCTGGATTGCATAAACCAACCAGTCCGCTGGCGTGGTGTCAGCAGACGAATAGGTCGCCTTCTGCGCGACGCTAAGGCCGCGGTTGCTGGTGCGACCGCTCGGACCATTCGGCAGCACATCCTCGTTGTCATCGACAAAAAGTTGAATCGCGGTGCCGACCTGCTTGAGGTTCGAGGTGCAGTTGATGTTGTGGGCGCGCCGTTTCGCCTGCGCCAACGCGGGCAACAACATCGCCGCCAGGATGGCGATGATGGCGATGACCACCAGCAATTCAATCAGCGTAAAACCGCCGGACCCTCTCTGTTTCAATCTCAACTCTGTGCTCATTTTCATTTCAATTTTTCTCCGTCGGCGCGGACGGCCCTCACCGCCCGCACCGACGGAATTCACCCAACCTAAACTCAAGGAATGCGCAACCGATAGAACACCGTCGGGCTGGCCGCATTGACCGGGAAGTTCGTGGCCGTCAACGCCGCACTGCCCGGCACGTCAATCCAGTTGTTCGAAAGACCGATGCTCCGGCTGTTCGTCTGCACCTGCAGGATCCAGCCCAGATGATCTGCGGGCCAGGACAGATTCACGTTGCCGCTTGAGGCGCTGAACGTGATGTTCGTTGGGTTGGTGGCAATGGAGGTCGGCACGCTGGTGATGACGACGTCCACGGACAGGTTCGCGACGTTGTTGGACAAGTGCGCGCCGTAGCCAGGGATGGGGCTCAGCGAGAACGCGGAGTAACCGCTGCCACCGATGCTGCCCGCGTAACTCATCAGCGGGAACTGACCAACCGTGAAGTTCGTGCCACTCACACCGAGCGTGACTGCGCCAGCGGTGGTGAGCGAATCCACGACAATCGGAGCCGTGACTGGATTGCCGCCCGCACCGATGGCTGTTCGCAACGTGCTGCTGTCGAGCGTCAACGTCGCCGTGGCGCTGCCGGCAGAAGTGATGTTGCTGACGGTGACCGTGGCATTGCTGATGTTAAGCGTGCCCGCCGCCGTGCTCGTGGTGAGGCTGACGGCACCAAGGTTCGCCGTGCCACCGCCAATGCTCAACACGCTGCCGCTCAGCGGTGCGTTGCCGTTGTTGTTGCGCGTAACGGAGAGGCTCGTGAACGGCGTGTTGATCGTGCCGGTGTCGAACGCCATCGTGCAGTAATAGATGCCAGCGTTGTTGTAATTGCCGATGACCAAGCCACTCAAGAGCAGATCGGACGCGTGGCCCGTGAGGTCCACCGTGTTCGTGATACTCGCGCCCGTGCCCGTGGAAGGATTCACACCGACGTTGAACAACGCGCCCGAGACACCATCGTTGCCGCGCAGCGTCAACGTGCCCGTGCCCGAGAGGAAGTGGATGTTGCCGCCATCGCGTCCGCCCGGCCCGGTGGCAAGCGTGTTCACGTTCAGCACGTTCGCACCCGCGCCGAAGCGCAGTTCCGGGATCAACTGCCGTCCGCCCGCGCCGATGTTGATGCTTCCAGCGGTGATGTTGTTGGAGACCGCCGCAAGATTGAACCAGTTCACGACCGTCGCACCTGCGGGCGGTCCGGGGTTGCCGTCAGTTGTGCCCATGTTCAGCACTCCGTTCGTGCCGAGGTTCGCGATGAAGCGGTCCACGGTTGAGAAGTCCACGAACACGTTGTCCGGATTCACACCCGAGCCCGCTGTGCTCAAGCCGATCTGGATGACGCCGCCGTTGGTGTTGACAGCGACGGTTGCCCCCGTGCCGCTGACCGGCAGATAAACCGAAGCGCCGATCGCCGAGTTGCCGACGGAAACGTTGCCGTTGATGGTCAGCGTCTGACCTGAGCCGCCGAGCGTGATGGGATTGCCCGGGCTACTAGAGTTGCCACCGGCGATCAAACCACCGAGCACGGGATTGCCCGTGTTGAACGTGGCAGAACCGATGTCCGCCGCGCCAGTGGTGAGCCCCAATTGCAGGGCGCTGCCTGCCGGATAATTCGCTGCATCCGTGGTGAGCGAGCCGCCGCCAAGCACTTTTGTCGCACCTGCGTAACTGTTCGCACCACTCAGCGTGATACCCGCACCGTTGATGATGGAAAGCCCGCCCAAACCCGAGATGTTGTTGGCCAGCGTGCCGCTCGCACCCACCGCGAGCGTGCCATCGTCCGTGATGGCGCCCGCTGGCGGCAGGGCGTTGTTCAACTGGAGCGTGCCGTTGGTGATGATTGAGCCGCCGCCGTATGTCACCGTGAAGCTGTCGAGAATGACCGTGCCCGCGCCGCTCATGCCGAACGCGCCACTGCCCGTCACGTCGCCCGTCACAGTGATGGTGCCCGCCGGAGCCAGTGCCAGCGCGCCGTTGCTCACCGTGACCGAGCCACCCACGTTACCGATGCCGCTGAGGGTAACGGTGCCCGCGCCCTGCTTCGTGAGCGAGCCAGTGCCGCTGATCGCGTTGGCGAACGTCGGGCTGTCGCTGCGGTTGAAGTTCAACAGGCTGTTGTTGATGACCGCCGCAGAACCGATGTCACCCGCCGCGCCGCCGTTGCCGACGGAAACCGCGCCGCCACTGATGGCGATGGAGCCGGAGAGCGTGTTGGAATTGGCGAACGTGAGCGTGCTGGAACCGCTCTTGACGATGCCACCCGTTCCGCCGATGCGTCCGACACCGGAGTATGTGTAGTTCTTCGAGCTGCTGCTAACCGTGATCCCCTTGGGCGTGACGTTCGAGACGACATTTACGGAAGCTGTGCCCGCCGCCGTATCGTCGAAGATGGTGAACGGCCCGAGACCCGCCGTTTCCGTATAGGCCGTGGGCGTGACGCCGCTCAACCAGTTGGCCGAACCGCCAATGGTCCAGTCGCCTGTGGGCGTGCCACGCCAGACGAGCGCCGGGATGTTGGTGATGACGACGTAAATCGTGCCGTCGGTGGCGACATTGTTGGAGAGAACCGCACCAATGCCCACCGGCGGCTGCAACTTCAATCCTGCAAAGCCATCGATCCCCCCGAGCGCGCTGCACTTGATGAACGGGAACGCGCCCGTCGCCGGATTGCCAGTGGTGAAGGCGAGGGTGTTGTTCGTGCCGTCCACGTTCAAGGTCGTCGCATGGATGGACGCCTCGGTGCCGCCCTGTTGCAACGGAGCCGTGATGACGCTGTTGGTCAGGTTCAGCGAGTTCAAGAAAACGCCGCTGACCGTCGTGTTCAATTGACCGACCGAAACCAGGTTGGCGTTCGTGACGTAAACATCGCCGACGCCGACGATATTGCTGACCGTGAGTGTGCCTGCAGGACTGCCCGCCGCCAAAGTGGAACCACTGTTGAGCGTGATCGGCACCAGAATGCTGCCCGCGCCGGCGAGCGTTGCGCCGCTGTTCACGGTGTAGCCGCCGTCCGGGTTCATCACGCCGTCAATGATGAGCGAGCCCGCCTCGACGAAATTGGTTCCGTGGTAACTGCTGCTCCCCGTGAGACGCAGCGAAGTGCCCGCGCCGCTCTTGCGCAAAACGATGGGGCCGTTGGTTCCCGTATCGAAGGTGCCGGCGAACACGCTGTTGCTGGTGGCGCTCTGGACCCGGAGTGTAGTGTAGTTCTTTTGGATGGAATTATTCACCACACCGTTGCCCGTCAACACGCCAACGCGCTGGTCAAAGCCGACCGCATCGTTCGCCGCGCCGGTGTTGTAGCACAGCGCCAAAGTGCCGTTCAGATTGAGAATGGAAGAGGCGGAGTTGAAGGAAGTGTTGCGTCTGCCGCCGGCGATGGCGCCCGGATTCACCGTGACGACCTGGGCGCCGGACACGTTGCCGCTGCCGTTGAAGCCAAAGATGCCCTCTGCAATCACGATGTTCGAGACGGCGATATTAACGGCAGGATCCACACGCAGTTCCGACAGGCCGGTCTTGGTAAGCGTGTAGTTCAAACCCAACGCATTGTTGGTGATGACGCCGACCAGAAACCCGGACTGGTTGGTGCTACCATCCACACGGATCGTGGCATCGCTGGTCAGCACGAAAGCCGGGTTCGCCACCGAGTTGAGCGTGAAACTCAGACGCGTATTCTGCTGGTTCGCCGCCGTTCCGGCGTCGGCGCGCAAGGCGCCGTTCGTGCCGCCCGCGCCTGTGCCAGAAAGGAACACACGGTTGTGCGCCACCTGGGCGCCTGCCGCAATCCATAGCGTGCCGCCGGAATTGACGTTGTTAGTGATGATGTTAGCGGCGGATGCGTTCGTGAACCCGAGCGCGTTGTTATTGCCGACCAGAAGCGCGCCAGCGTTGATGTTGTTGATTGCGTTAGTGATCAGGTTCGCGCCGTTCAAGCGGATCACGCCGTTCCCCACCTTGGTGATGCCGCTGGGGATGGACGTGTTCTGCAACACTGCAGAAATGGTGTTGGAACCATTGTTGGCGGTGAGCGTCGGCTGGCCTGAAGTCACGGATAACACCAGTGGACCAGCTGAGCCCGTGGCGAGCGTCCAGTCATTCGTGCCGCCGGGATTCACCGAGCCGAAGATGAGATTGCCGATGGTGCGGGAGCCATCGAGTGTGACGGTGCTGTTGGTGGTGATGTCAGCCACGAACGTCGCCATGGCATCCGCGCCACTGGCGATGACGCCGTTCGTCCAATTGGCGGCCGTCGCCCAACTGCCGCTGCCGTTGCCGGCGATGTTGTTGGTCCAGGCCGAACTTTGCGCGCGGGCATCCAAGCCAAAGGCCGAGATGAGCGCGGCGGAGAATAGCGCTGCTTGAAGTCGCTTGTTGAGTGGGGTCTTCATGGGTTTTGGTTGATTTTAATCCAGCCAATGCACCGACACCTCACGGCGCGTGTTGCAATTGGCTTGTGCGTTACCTATCGCAGGAGGTGACGATGAATCCAAGCGCTTCGCCGTTTTCCCAGTAAACCTTGCTCGCGCTTTATCGAAATCGACGCGGATGGAACAGGAGAAGCTACCGTCGTTTGGCCGGGGGCATGGAGGAACCATCGCGCCAGCGGCTCTCGATAAGGATGCGGCAAGGGTCGGTCGGTTCGCCGCGCTCGTTAAGGTTAATTTGTGAAACGAGCATCTCGACCGCCATACGACCGATGGCCTCAGAATGTTGATCTAGTCCCGCATCCACCGGCACGTCAATGCCCGTGCCCGCCACAGCAATGTCTTGCGGAATGCGATAGCCAAGCTTCCGCAACATGCCGGGAACCTGCGTGATGAAGACGAGCAATGCGTCAGGCCGGTGACGCTTCAGCCATTTTTGCAGGAGCATCGCGCACTTTTCCGGCTTGTCCATGTAGCAGCGCTCGTCCACCAAGAACGGCGGCAACGCAGGCAGCTTGAGGAATTGCCGGGCCGAGGCAAAACCGCCGATGAAATTGCCGCCGAGACGCAGGTCCGAGTCCTCGGGCATCACCAGGCCGATGCGCTGGTATCCGAGTTCCTTGATCCGTCGCACCGCCCTCAAAACCGCCCGCAATTGGTCCGCCGTCACAAGTTGCGAATCCGGGGTCGGCACGGATAGGCCGAAGCGGATCACGGAAAATTTCCCCCAATCGAAGTCTCCCCAATCCGGTGCGCGCATGTGGGGCGGAACCAACACCCCGCGAATGCCGCGCGCCAGCAGAATCTGCTCGAACCGCTTGGCGGTGTAACCAGCCTCCCAGCGGATTTCATCAAGGCGATATCCGAAGCGCTTGGCCGCCGTCTGCGCCCCGCGCCAATAGGCATCGAACTCCTGATACGCCCCGCGTAAGCGCTCCGGCTGTTCCCAGTGATTGAGCCACGCAATAGCGCTCTGAATTTTGGCGGAATGCACTATCTGGGCGCGATAAGAGGCGAGCGATGCTAGGAACGGGTCCGGTTCGTAACCCATCTCTTCAGCCAGGCGCTGGATCTGCTTGCGTCGCGCTTCAGAAATCCGGTGATTATTGCGCAACGCGAGCGCCACAGTGGTGTGAGATACCCCCACCCGTTTGGCAATGTCATAGACGGTGACGCGCTTCGTGTGCAAGGCTGCGAGCTTAGTTCGTGAGCAGGCGCAATCCAAGCTTCTGTTATTCGCTAGAAGTGTCAAACCGGCGAATGACTTCATCACGCTCGTCGCGCAACTTGCAAGCATCCGAACCGTCCAGCGCCAACACGCCCAGCAACGAGGAGATCAAATACGGCTTGCTCCAGGTCCAGACGATTTTGACCGCAAAATTAAAACCCAACAATTGAACGCCGCAATGACCGAACCCAGGACAATGTCCATGCCAGTTGGCGAGCACAACGTCGCCATTCGGAAGCAATTGGAACATCGCATAGAAGAAGTGACGCACTATTTCCGGCACCTGCGCCTTGCCGCCGAACTTGCGGAGAATTTGTCCAGACGGTTCCAGTTCCACCAATTTGCGACGATTCCCATCCGGAACTATCCGATGCCGCGCTCGCTGAATTTCACAGCATTTTAGTATACGGCCCCGAAACTGGACGCTGCCCACAATAATAACGGGAAAACGTAAAAAACGACGCGATGGGAAAATGACTTAGACTTCATAGCTGAGCGGTCAATAGAGTCGCCAATTAGCGATATAAAAAAGCCAGTCACTTCAAATTCACCGGTCTTCCCTTCCAGCTTCATAACGTTGGCCATAAATCCGCAACTCGGCTGACTCGAATAGCCCCGCGCCCTGCTTTTGAATACGTAAATACCTGAACTTCGTTTTTCTAAAGCCAGCGGTCACCTCAACCCGGGTCAGTTCCGTGGCCGACTTGGTGGCTTGCGGTGTGAGTTCGGTCCAGTTCTTCCCGTCGTTTGAACCAAAGAACTTGGTGTTCGCCATTCGATCTTCGAAGTTCAGCCGGCCTTCCATCGCAAAGGCGGTTGCCGAGAACATGTAGTCTGGACCGAAATCAAATTCATAGTTCAGGTTTTTGGCCAGGGAATAAACCGGAAACGTGTCATCATTTCCATCCACGAGGAGCGCGATGGCTTCACCGATATTCGAGGACGCGACGACCTTGGGAAAATCCATGCTGCCGTCCGCCAACAACGGCGTCAGGGGCTCAAGAGCATTCACTGCCTGCTGAAGTTGCACCAATTGCCGATAAAACTCCGCGTCGCTCGCGGTTTTGATTGCGGCTGCCACCGTCGTGCAGGCCGCCTGGTCGCGCGCCAAGGATGCCGAGACGTAGGCCGTGGTCGGATCAAATCCGGCTGTTGCCATTTTCACGACAGCCGAACGATCCGGGGCGACCACAACCGTCACCTTTTTGGGAGCGATGGTCTTGCCGGAAGCGGCTGTTACGAAAAAAGAAAATTCACCCGTTGCTACCGGCTTCCAAGAAAACGCGCCCGTCTTCGTATCCAGCACTGAGCCTTCCGGCTTGTCCAAGGATTCGTAAACGAGGTTGCCGCTAGCTGCCCGGCCTTTCGCGGAAAAATCGAACACGACCGGCGCCCCCACATAAGTCACGTTGCGCAAAGCCTCATTTCCGGCAGAAAATGCCGGCGCAATCAACTGTGCCTCTGGTTTGCGCAACAACTGGCTGATATCAACGGTGATACCGGATGATCCCTTGACTCGAACAAAAACAATGTCGCCCCAATGTTCCAGCTTCGCCATGTTGTAAGTTACATACCGCCATTCGCCCTGCGTGTTCGGTAGCAGCCAGGGTTTGGCGAAGCCGGACATTTCCAATATGGCCACGCCCGTGGTCCGAATCCGAAGCCCGATGGTTTTGCTGGCGGTGTCCGAACTGAGCAAGGCAACAGAGGTTCCCGCATCCGTGGGAATCATTCGCAAGAAAGCTTCGTTACCATCGCTCACAACAAATGAATTCGTGGTCAAGCTAGTGGAACGCTGCACCACTTGAATCACGTCCGGTTCCTGCACCGATGGCGCGACTTTGGCGGCCTCTCCGACCGCCTCTTTCGGAATGAAAATCCATTCGATGCTGGAACTGATGATCCGTTTGGTGAAGGCTTCGTGGTAATAGGGAGCTTTCTTCGCCATATCAACGCCCTTCTTGTAGGTGTAATAATAAAACGCGTCCCAATAATCATTCTGGCGGATGCGTCCTCGGTAGCTGTCGGCCAGCCGCGGATAAATCCCGCGCACCTGACCGTTCGGCTTGATGTCATAGGCAGCGGGAATCCAGGGCGTGTCATATCCAAGCATGAAGCGGCTAAAGTAATCTGCGGCTGCCAGAATCCGGTCATCCAGAAACTCGTAGGGCCCGACGGCATTCGCTGCCGTGGAGATGGTGCCGGCAACCGGATCCACCTTGGTGCCTTGCGCGTTCATCTGCCGGGCCGTGTTGTTAAAAATCTCCATATCATCGCCCGCGTGCGCTTGATCCCGGCCCATTTCCATGAGCTGAACCTGCGGCTGCGCCACCTTTTCGCCGGTGACGGCATTCGTTTCCACCAACCGGGCCAGGTGTTTGATTGAGGAACTCCAACCTGGGTTGGGGGCCGTCTTGTTGACGCTGAACCACTCGACCCTTTTTTCGTAATTCTTGCGGTCGTTGGCGAAAATGTCGCCGGACATCGCGGCGGCGCACGGATAGCCGTTCTGGTTCATGAACCAGCCGTTCTGATTCAAGAAATTGTCAACGGCCGGACGCAGGAAGTTTTTCGTGAAGTTGGCTGTGTCCGCTTCGCTCCAA
>JBEGQI010000021.1:0-10356 GCA_041181065.1 Verrucomicrobiota bacterium
TCGGCGGCCTCGGTGACATGTTCAATCTATCGAACACGTTCACCGCCTCAACACTTGGCGATGTCCTAGCCATGCGGATGCACCGGACCGTGGCGGGAACGATTCGCTCGTTTGTGCCGGATGCGCGCGTGTCCCAGATGCTTGATCATTTCACGCAATACGTCGGCTCCTCGCCCTACGCCTCACCTGCGGTGCTGTGTGGCATCGCCCACATGCAAACCAACGAGGGCGTATGGTATCCGATTGGCGGAACGCGTGCAGTGCCGTTGGCGCTGGCCAAACTCGCGCGAGAACTCGGCGTCGAGATTCATCTCAACACCAGCATCGAACGCATCCACACGGAGAACGGGGAGGTGCGCGGCGTCATAACCGGCACAGGTGAGATGATTCCTTTAGCAGCTGTCATCTCCAATAGCGATTCCGTTCGAACTCACAGTGAATTGCTCGTCGCGACGACAGCGGCTGAGGCGTTCATGAAACGCCGCGACTACGAGGCTGCGTGTTCAGGTGTCGTGCTATATCTCGGCTTGAACAAACGCTACGAACATCTGGCGCATCACAATTTCGTGTTCAGTCACGATCCGCACGAGGAGTTCGACTTCATCTACAATCGCGGAGAGCCGGCACCAGATCCGACGTGCTATCTGGCGGCACCTGCGCAATCCGAGCCCGCCGTTGCGCCAGCCGGCGGCGAGGCACTCTATGTTCTCGTGCACACACCCTATTTGCGCCCACATCACGACTGGAAAAGAATGCTGCCAGACTATCGAAAGACCATCATTGAAAAGCTGAAGACAACTGGCGGCATGAAAGACATCGAGCAACGCATCGTCACGGAGGAGGTGCTGACGCCGCAGGATATCAACGACCGCTATCGTGTGCTGAACGGAGCCATTTACGGGCTCGCCAGTCACGGGCGGTTGCTCGGCGCATTCAAGCCCGCCAACCATAGCCCTGACGTGAAAGGCCTCTACCTCGCCGGCGGTTCCGCACATCCCGGTCCCGGCATGCCAATGGCAATGATGTCCGGCTGGATTGCCGCAGACCGATTGCACCAAGACGGTCTCGTGACTCCCTGCGAAACACCCCTAGCAAAGTCATCGGACAATAATGTCGCTGAGTTGGCCGCGATCGCTTGAGATTCATCGATGCGCACGTCGGTTCAAAATTCTCCAGAGAAGGCATTTCGCGAACCACGTTCGACGGGAGAAAGTGAACCTGCCCTGCCCTGCCCCAGAACTTCCACGACTCGCGAATCTTCCCGTGTCGTGAATGGGACACGTGGTGATGGAGTGAACCGAGATGTTTCGCCCGCATTACCGTCCGTTTCACCACGGCTGCTCCGCGCCTTCTCTGCTTACGCGCGTTGGTATATTGCTCGCCATATTCATTCCATCCGCATCTCTCGCGCAGTCGCTATCCCTAACGTGGGCGGACTGCCGCTGGTCATTTACGTCAATCACGCCTCGTGGTGGGACCCGCTCGTCTGCCTGTATCTGCAAAACGAACTGTTTAGCCGGCGCAATGCCTATGCGCCGATGGATGCTGTGGCGCTCAAGAAGTATCGTTTCTTCGCGAAGATCGGTTTTTTTGGCGTGGAGCAAAACGCGCGGGCCGGCGCAGCGGAGTTCATGCGAAAAGCAAAAGCAGTCTTGAGCCAGCCAAGCTCGATTCTCTGGCTTACGCCACAAGGCCGCTTTGCTGATGTCCGTGAGCGTCCGGTTCGATTCAAACCTGGCTTGGGCCACTTGCCACAATCGACCGGACGGGCTGCCTACGTCCCGCTGGCCCTGGAATACACGCATTGGGAAGAACGGAAACCAGAAGTGCTCGCCCGCTTCGGTCCAATCGAAATCTTTGGCGGCCCAACACATGAGCATGCCATCAAAGACATGGATTGGACTCGCCACTTTGAAAGGCAGTTGGAAGTCACCCAAGATGCGCTGGCTCTGGAAGCCCAACGTCGGGTCCCAGCCGATTTCAATGTCATCTTGCGATCCAAATCCGGCACCGGATTTATCTATGATGCCTGGCGGGCGCTCCGATCCTCGCTGGCCGGGGAAAACTTCCAACGCGAACACGGAACGCTGTGACTTTCGAAATTCTCGCCATTCTGTCCCTCGTGCTCGCTGCGATCCCGGCGGTGATGTTCGTTTGGAACCTGCTGCAGTTGCGCCGGCTCAAACGAGCGCAAGCGCAGCACGGCGCTGTCTCCGTTCTCATACCCGCCCGCAACGAGACGACCAACATTCTGGGAGCACTGCAATCGGTCCTGCAAAACCAAGGCGTTGAGTTCGAGGTCATCGTGCTCGACGACCATTCTGAAGACGATACGGCCGCAATTGTTCGCGAGATCGCCGCAAGCGATCCGCGCGTCCGACTTGAAACCGCTCCGCCGTTGCCAGCGGGCTGGTGCGGAAAAATGCATGCCTGCCAGATTCTCTCGCAGCATGCACGACATGCTTTGCTTGTCTTCATGGATGCTGATGTTCGGCTCGCTCCGGATGCACTGGTCCGGTTGAGCGCGCGCATGAATCGTGACGAGCATGGAACTGCACCGGCGCTCGTGAGTGGCGTGCCGCGCCAAATCACCGGCACATTTCTTGAGCACCTGCTGATTCCTCTGATCCATTTTGTGTTGCTTGGATTTCTACCCATCTGGCGAATGCGCCGTTGCACCAAGCCCGCTTACGGTGCGGGCTGCGGCCAACTTCTGATCGCGCAAGCGGAGGCCTATCACGCAGTGGGAGGTCATGCTGCCATCCGGGAATCGCTGCACGACGGGCTAAATCTACCGCGCGCATTTCGCCGGGCTGGTTTTCGGACCGATATTTTTGATGCCACCGACATTTCTTCCTGCCGGATGTATTACAATGCTCGCGAAGTGTTGGACGGATTGACAAAGAATGCCCACGAAGGCCTCGCCGCCCCCGCTCAGATTGGACCTTGGACTCTGCTGTTGTTCGGCGGTCAAGTCGTGCCGTGGATTTTACTGGTGTGCAGTATTGGGCTTAATCCGGATGTTCTCCGACTCGCTTTAGCGGCGGCAGCATTGACCTTGATACCACGCATTCTTGCTGCGTGGCGCTTCCATCAATCCTGGCTCAGCGTCCTGTTGCATCCGCTGTCGATCGCAATCTTTCTGGTCATCCAATGGCGCGCGCTCCTTCAGTCCTGCTTCAATCGCCCCAAAGTTTGGAAAGGCCGCAGCTATGCTGCGCAGTCAAAATCCCTACCTCCGGTTTCTAAACCAGCCCGAGTCAGCACCCCTGTTCCATGAGTTTACCCTCACTCGCCAAACTCCTCTGCGTCTTGTGCATCTTGTCATGCGCCGCGGTGCAGGCATCGACCAATGCCACTGAGCGCATATCGGAATCCACCAACCGCTGCGCCCAGTTCACGCTGGAAGATCAATTTCAAAAATCGCACGACTTCAAATTTCCCCGCGACAAGCCTACGGTGCTGACTGTAGCAGATAGGAAGGGCGCGGACGGCATCGTGAATTGGGCTCACCCGCTGGCGGAAAAGTTTGGTGACAAAATCACCATTGCAGGGCTGGCAGATGTGTCCTCGGTGCCTGGCCCATTGCACGGCTTGGTCCGATCCAAATTCAAAAAGGTGATTACATTTCCCGTGATGCTGGATTGGGATGGTGATGCCACCAAGAGCTTCAACTACACGAAATCGCAGGCGAATGTCTATTTAATCTCAACGGACGGGCGGGTATTGCATCACTTTGCGGGAACAGTTGATGAGGAACAGCTCAAGAAATTGATGACTTTGATTGAAAGCGAAATCGCCACGAAAGCAAAGAAGTAGCAGCCCGCCGGACGAATGCGTGGCTAAAAGTGAAGCCTCTGCAGTCAATCCAGGGATGAATGGGCTGCGACTGGGCCTCTGTTGTCAGTTTGCTCGCGAGCCGATCAAATTCCGCACCACCACGGCGACGGCAATGCTTCGCATGTCGAAGCCGCAACGCTTGGAGAAGCTTGGGGAACTCTGCCGTGCGAACGCAGATGCGCTGTTGGCCTCATTGCAATTTTGCGCGAGCCACGGCATCGGCGCGTTTCGTATCAACAGCCAGATCCTGCCGTTGAAAACCCATCCAGATGCGGGCTATGACGTCACCGATCTGCCCAACAGCCAGGGTATCGTGTCGCGTTTCCAAGAGTGCGGTGCGTTTGCGAGGGGACACCACTTGAGGGTCTCGTTTCACCCGGATCAATTTGTAGTGCTCAATTCACCCAACCCCAAGACACTGGCTCACTCACTGGCCGAATTGAAATACCAAGCCGAGGTGGCGGAATGGGTTGGCGCGGACACGTTGAACATCCACGGCGGCGGCGCTTATGGCGACAAGGCAACGGCATTGTATTCACTGCGAAAGAGCATTGAGCATCTGCCCGCACCCGTTCGCTCCCGACTCACGCTGGAGAACGACGACAAGGTTTACACACCCGACGATTTGTTACCGGTCTGCGCGGACACGGGGATCCCGCTGGTTTACGACGTGCATCATCATCGCTGTTTGCGCGATGAAATGAGCGTGTCAGAAGCGACCGAGCGGGCGCGGAAGACTTGGAAGACTGAACCGTTGTTTCACATCTCGAGTCCGCTGGAAGGCTGGGACGGCCCAAAGCCGGAGCGACATCACGACTTCATCAACGCAGACGATTTCCCCCGTGCGTGGCTCGGTTGGCCGCTCACCGTGGAGGTTGAGGCGAAGGCAAAGGAACTTGCCCTCGAAAAGCTCCGCAAAGAATTGAGTTCACACTTTCCTGATACCACACACTGAAACAAAGACACCCCTTGTATGCGCGTGCGCGAATTCAAAACCGCCCTGTGGCTGCCGACTCCGCCGGAGGAATTGTTTCCATTCTTCGCCAACCCGATGAATCTCGACGCCATCACACCGCCGTGGCTGCATTTCCGGATTGTCACACCACAGCCCATCGAGATCCGAGCAGGCGCCATCATCGACTACCGGTTGCGTGTGCACGGCGTGCCACTACGCTGGCAGACCCTGATCAAGGAGTGGGAGCCCCCGCATCGCTTCGTGGACGAACAAATCGTTGGGCCGTATCGGCAGTGGATTCACACGCACACCTTTGAACCGCGCGATGGTGGCACTTTAGCCCACGACAAAGTGGAGTATTCTGTGCCATTTGACCTCATCGCGTATCCACTGTTCGTTCGTCGGGACATCAAGAAGATTTTCGCATTCCGCCAAGCGATGCTTTCAAGGAAGTTTGGAGTCGCGTAGGGAGAGCCAAAGGTTTTCTCAAACACCGCACAACCGGCAAGGTAACATGCATAAAACATTCATGAGACGCGGCGATTTGGACATTTGCGTGTGCGGACACATTGAAACAGGCAAAACTCCTTCAAAGGAACGAACGCACCTGATACCTTGAGCGCATGAAAGTCTCTATCCGCGAACTCATGGGCAGCAGCGGGGTGGCCTTCGGCACGAGCGGCGCGCGTGGATTGGCCACGGCGATGACCGATCTGGTCTGTTACGCTTACACGAAGGGGTTTCTCCAATATCTCGAAACCATCGGCGAATTGAAGCGCGCCGGAGAATCGGTCGCGGTCGCCGGTGATTTCCGGCCCAGCACGGATCGCGTGATGGAAGCCGTCTGTCGCGCGGCGGAGGACATGGGTTATCGCGCCATCTGCTGCGGCAAAGTCCCGTCGCCTGCCGTGGCGTTACTCGGGCTGGAGAAAAGGATTCCCGCGATCATGGTCACGGGCAGCCACATCCCCGACGACCGCAACGGCATCAAGTTCAACAAAGCGTCCGGCGAAGTCCTCAAGGACGACGAAGCAGGCATGGCCGGTCAAATCGTCGAACTCAACGACGCGCTCTTCGACAAGGCGGGCTGGTTCGCGAAACGAAACGCCGCGCCGCGTGCCGTGGCCACCGAAGCGGGTGAGCATTACATCGCTCGTTACTTGAATGGCTTTGCATCGGACGCATTGAACGGGCTGCGCGTCGGGGTCTATCAACATTCCGCCGTCGCGCGGGATGTGCTCGTGAAAATCCTTTCGGGTCTCGGCGCAATCGTCACGCCGCTAGGCCGCTCGGAGAAATTCATCCCCGTGGACACCGAAGCCATCCGGTCCGAGGACGTCCAACTCGCGCGTGACTGGGCTGCGGACGGCGCATTTGATGCCATCGTCTCTGCCGACGGCGACAGCGACCGCCCCATCGTGAGCGACGAACTAGGTGAATGGTTGCGCGGCGACGTCGCGGGAATCCTTACGGCGAAATTCCTTGGCGCAGATTCCGTCAGCACGCCGGTGAGCTGCAACACTGCTGTCGAGAAATGTGGTTGGTTCGCCACGGTCCGCCGCACGCGCATCGGTTCGCCGTTCGTGATCGCCTCCATGTTGGAAGCCAGTCGCGCTGGCGCTAAGACCGTCGTCGGCTACGAAGCGAACGGCGGCTTCCTGCTGAACTCAGACGTGACGCTCGAAGGCCGCAAGCTCCGCGCGTTGCCGACGCGCGACGCCGTCATCGTGATGCTCGGCATCCTCATCACCGCGAAACGTAGCGGGAAGAAGATTTCACAGCTCGTCGCGGAGTTGCCCGCGCGATTCACGGCGAGCGACCGGCTCAAGGAATTCCCGACCGAGAAGAGCCGCGCCATCATCGCCAAGTTTTCGACGGGCAACGTCGCTGCGGATCGCGCTGCCATCGAGAACGCCTTCGGCGCGCTGTGCGGCAAGGCTGCGCGCACTGACAGCACGGATGGATTACGCGTGACCTTCGCCAACGAGGAAGTCATCCACTTGCGTCCGTCCGGCAACGCGCCGGAGTTCCGCTGTTACACCGAAGCGGCGTCCAACGACCGTGCTGTGTCGTTGAACGCACTGGCGATTGAAGTCCTGAAGAAGCTGGCGGCGGCGGGCTAGGACCGCGAGCACATTTCTTGAGACCGGGCGCGATTTGGTAAACGCAGGCCGAGCTTGTAGCCGCAAAAATCTCCGTGGCCGTCCGCCATCTCCGGCTGGCTCTGGTTGACATCGAATCGGTCCTGCACCAGTTCGCAGGTGGACGGAGCAATCCAAATGCTTCCGCCCTCGCCCAAGGTGGCGAGACGACAGGCATGATTTACTGTCTGGCCCCAGATATCGTAGGAGAATTTTTTCCGCCCGATGACGCCTGCCACCACGGGTCCGCTGCAAATGCCGAAGCGGACTTGGATTGACGTGTTGCATTGTTGGTTGAACTCATGGATGGCCTTGCGCATGTCCAGCGCCAGTTCAACCACCGCCAAGGCATGATCGGTCCGCGCTGCGGGAGCCCCCCCCACCACGAGATAGCCGTCGCCCACCGTCTTGATCTTTTCGAGGCCGCGCGCTTCAACCTTCGCGTCGAAGTTGGAAAAGATTTCATCCAAAAGATAAACCACCTCGCCAGCACCGATGTGCGCGCTGAGAGTGGTGAACCCGACCAGATCCGCGAACAGCACGGTGGCTTCCGGATGCAGGTCGGCAATGGTCGTCTCCCCGGCTTTCATACGTTGCGCCACGGCGTCAGGCAGCATGTTGTGCAGCAACTGCTCGGAGCGCTTTTGCTCGGCGGCGAGACGGTCGTAAAGGTGTTTGAGTTTTACGGCATTGCCCACGCGCAATACGGCATCCTGCAGATCGACGGGTTTGGTGATGAAATCATTGGCCCCGACCTTGATGCCCATCAGGCGTTCGTGCCGCTCACCGAGGGCGGTGACCATCAGGATGGGGATTGAAGCCGTGAGTGGATTCTGCTTCAACCGCTGGCACAGTTCGAACCCGTGCATGCGTGGCATCATGACGTCGAGCAGTATAGCGTCGAGCAGTATAGCGTCGGGCAATGCGGCGGCAATCTGTTCGAGGGCTTGCAAGCCGTCCTCCGCCTCCCGCACCTCGTAACCGTGACTCTCCAACGAATCGCGGAGCAGCATGCGATTGGGCGCTTCATCGTCCACGACCAGCACCAGTCCGGACTTCGTGGCAGGGGGATTGAGGTTTGTTTTCATGATCAATTGTGTTTCACGGAGCGTGATTGGGAAGTGGCGGTGCGTCGTTGCCAGAGCGCGGCTGCAACCAGACGCTGAGCGACTGCGCGAAGCAGCGCGTCTCGATCGGCTTCGTCACGTAGCCGCTGCAACCCGCTTCCCGAGCGATTCGTTCATCGCCGAGCATGGCGTGCGCGGTGAGGGCCACAACGGGGATGTGTTGCGTGACTGGATCCGCCTTCAACTCACGCGTGGCCGATAGTCCATCCTGACCTGGAAGGCTGAGGTCCATGAGGATCAAGTCGGGGAAAATCTTCCGGGCGATCTGCAGCCCCTCCGTTGCGTCGCATGCGTGATGCACGATATAACCGCTCGCTTCCAACAAGTCGGTTGCCAACTCCATGTTGGCCGCATTGTCTTCGATGATGAGTATGGTGTAAGGGAGCATCAGTTCGCCTCCGTGGCGCCTGCCAGCAGCGCGTTTTCGTCCCAGCGCTCCACTTCGCTGAGTAATTTTTCCGGGTCGGTCTTGGCCGTGATGGATTGCACGTGCGTGGCGAGGTGTTGCCGTTCCTCGGCGTTCAGTGCGATGCCCGTTTGAATGAGGATGGGGATGTTCCGCGTGTGCGGGTGCGCGCGCAGACGTTCGGCGATTTGCTGCCCGCTCATATCCGGCAAGAGCAGGTCGAGGACGATGACGCCCGGATGGTGACGAGTGGCAAGATCCAAACCAGCGCGCCCGTTGGCAGCCTGCAAGACGTGGAAGCCGCGACGCACCAGCGTTTGCGTGAGCACGGTGAGAAGCGCGGGTTCATCGTCGATGACCAACACCGTCTTGACCTCGGGACCGGCTGAACTGCCGTTGGGACGCAGGGCATCCGCCAGCCGGGGGCGCAATACGGCTGAGCCGGTATTGGTGTTGGCATGCCGACGGAACCAAACGTTTCCGGCGACATCGGTGGTGCAGATGATCACGGGCAGATTGGCCGGGAGATTGACCGGCAATGCGGGCCGAACATTTCCATGTGCCGCTCCCACCACAAAAGCGTAGGGACGTCGGGTTCGCAGCCTCTGGGTCAGTTCAGCTTCGGTGGCAGCGATTTCTCCCTCATAACCCGCCGCTTTGAGTTTGTCGTGAATGCGGTTCTGTTCAGCGACTTCGGAGGACCAAATCAAAACCATCGGACGTTGGCCTTCGGGTTCTGCCGGTTCTAGTCCGGCCTGGACGGGAGCGTTGGCTGGCGCGGGGGCGGCCGGCAACCGAAAGACGAACTGGCTTCCCCTGCCCTCGACGCCTTCACTCTCAACCCAAATGCGACCGCCATGCAACTCGACCAAACGCTTGGTCAACGCGAGCCCCAGCCCAGTTCCCTGTTGCTGGCGGCCATAGGAGGAATCGACCTGCTCGAACTCAACGAAGATGCGTTCCTGATCTTTTGGCTGCACGCCGATGCCAGTATCAGTGACGACTACACGCAACCAAGGACGGAGGTCTGCGGGCACAGTGGTGACTTCCGTTCCGGCGGGTGCGCTTTCGACGGTCGCAGTCACGGTGACGCAACCGCCCGTGGGGGTGAACTTGAGCGCGTTGCTGAGGAGGTTGAACATGATCTGCTTGAACTTCGCTTCATCCGCGTAAAGTGGCGGCAAGTTGTCCGCGACCTTGATCTCCAGCTGGATGCTCTTCTTGTTGGCCAGCGTGCGGACAATTGCCTGCACATCGTGAAGCACCTTGGTCACACCAAAGGTCGAGAGCGTGAGTTCCAACCGGCCGGCCTCGACTTTCGAAAGGTCGAGGATGTCGTTGATCAATTGCAATAGGTGCCGCCCGCTGTTGAGGATGTTCCCGGCATACTTGAGTTGACGTTCGTTGAGAGAGCCAAAGGTTTGGTCGCCGAGGATTTCTGAGAAGCCGATGATGGCATTGAGCGGCGTGCGCAATTCGTGGCTCATCGTGGCGAGGAACTGACTCTTCGCACGGTTCGCCGCCTTGGCGACTTCCATCGAGTGCTGGAGTGCCTGCTCGTCTTCTTTGCGCCTGGTGATGTCCGAGAGGATGCCTTCGACATTCAGCTCGCCGTTCTGCCGCCAGCCCGCGCAGGCGCGGTTGTGCAGCCAGATCCAACGACCGTCCTTGTGGTGGAAGCGGAACTCGACGTCCAGCTTCTGCCCATCGCTGAAGAAGCGGGCGCAAGCTTGTTCCACCTTCGCCCGATCGTCCGGATGGATGCGGTCCTGGATCACCGCTTGGAATTCGCTGGTCTCGCCGTCCTCAGTCATCAGCCGGTGGATGTTGTATTGGTGCCAGACATTGTCGCCGCCCACGGAGCGGACCTTGCGATCAAATGTCAGC
>JBEGQI010000022.1:0-86322 GCA_041181065.1 Verrucomicrobiota bacterium
TTTGGTCCATCTTTTGAGTCTCTTTCCACGGCATCCACAACGTTCAAAAACGTCATGCACACCTGTAAAGTGTTACCCATGTATTGAACCATTCCCGTTACCTATGTTCTGAACCTGGACCCCCACAATCAGCGCGGCAGCATTTCCGTCGCCTCGGGCGCCACACTGAATTTCAGCTCCGCCACGGCCGCCACTCTCACATTTAGCGGCACCACTGAACAAACCATCAGCGGCACGGGCACCCTCACCTTCAGCGCAAATGAAAGCCTCTCCATTGCATCCGGTGCCACGGTGAAATTGGCACGCGATATCACCGTCGCTGCCACGCTCACCGTCACCAGTGGCGGCACCCTGAAGGGAAACGGCACGATCACCGGCCCAGTCACCGTGAGCAGCGGTGGCACGTTGGCACCCGGGGCTTCAGTGGGCACCCTTACCTTTGCCAGCGCCCCGACCTTATCTGGCATCATTTTGATGGAAGTGGACAAAACCAGCGGCTCCACGTCTGCAGACAAAATCATCCGCAGCGGCGGTAGCCTGACTTATGGCGGCACACTCACCGTGACCAAGACCGGCACGGACACCCTGACCGGCGGGGAAGTGTTCGACCTGTTTGACGCCACAAGCTTCAGCGGAGCATTCACCGCGACCAATCTGCCCGCGTTGGGCGCTGGCTTGAATTGGTTCACCGACACGCTCGCTACCAGCGGCTCCATCAAGGTCAACCGCGCCCCCGTCGCGACCAACCCGACCTTGGGTGTTTCTGCCGGCGGCTCCGTCAGCCTGACAATCATCGGTGGTAAATTTTCTCCGACCGACGCCGACGGCGACACGCTCGCGGTCACGGGTGTGACGCAGGGAGCGAACGGCTCGGTCACATTCACGAGCACGGGAGTGACTTACACTTCGACTGGCGCCGCTGGGACCGACAGTTTCACCTACACCGTGAGTGATGGCTTTGGCGGCACGGCGACGGGCACGGTCAGCGTCACGGTGTCGAGCGGCGGCGGCAGCTTCAACCAGCTCGCTGCGACCCCAATCGCTGGCGGCAATCTCCAGTTCACTTACCTGGGTATCCCAGGGACGAATTACGCGCTGGAAGTCACTCACAGCCTGACTCCGCCGATCACCTGGTCGCCGCTGCAAACGAACCCTGCGAACGGCATTGGGTCCATCCTGTTCACGAACACCCCCTCTCTCTCGCCGACGAACGACTTTTACCGCACCCGCTACATTGCTCCTTAAAATTGATTTTGGCCCGGAAATTGCACTCTCAACACTGCTTATGAAGAGAACTCTGTTTGGTTGTCTGGCTATGTTGTTGGCCATGACTGCTGGGGCAACGATCTATTCGACCAATTGGAACAGCGGTTTCGCGAATGGCGGAATCGTGCCTGACTCCAATTTCAGCGGCTGGTCGGACACCCGGACCGTCAGCACGATGCCGGGCGGCACACTGCAAAGCGTGGCGGTAAATCTCAATCTCAGCGGTGGCTGGAACGGCGACCTTTACGCCTACTTGGTGCACAGCTCCGGATTTTGCGTCCTGCTCGACCGCGTCGGGCCGGGCGCTTACGGTTATGGCGATGCAGGCATGAACGTCACGCTCGCGGACGTCGGCACCTACGGCACCGTCCAAGGTAACATCGGCACTTACGGTGGTGGATTTGTGCCATCGGGTGTCTGGAATCCAGACAACACCAGCGGCAGTCTGGCTTCGTTTCTGTCCACCTCACCCAACGGCACTTGGAGTCTGTTCATCGCGGACATGAGCGCGGGTGGCGTGACAACGGTGCAGAATTGGGGTCTGCAAATGGATATCGTGGCTGTGCCGGAAGTTGAAACCTGGGTGGCGGCCGCGCTCGCGGGCATGTTCGGCGCGTTCTGGTTGAACCGTTCCATCTGGGGCAAGAACCCGCCCCAAGCCTGATTTTTCCGCCCGCTGGCAGAACGGGGAGAGGCACAAGCTTCTCCCCGTTCGCGTTGGCACAGGTTGCATCTCCTGAAAAAATCCCGCAGCCTGCGCGGCGCAACGGATGACCACTGAGATATTACCCACGCACACGCCCGCGCTGTTCGACGACGCCGTCCGTCAGGCCGCAAAACTCCTCCACGCGGGCGAAGTGGTCGCGCTGCCAACGGAAACAGTTTACGGGCTGGCGGCGAATGCGTTCGATCCAGATGCCGTTGCTAAAATCTATTCGGTCAAGGGTCGCCCATCGCAAAATCCCATCATCTGCCACATCGCGAGCCGGGCGTTGGCGCAACGTTGTGTGACGGCTTGGCCGGCTGATGCTGAAAATCTGGCGCGCGCTTTCTGGCCCGGACCGCTCACGCTGGTGTTGCCGCGCGCGAATATCCTGCCCGACATCGTCACGGCGGGCGGACCGACCGTCGGCATTCGCTGGCCGAGCCACCCGTTCATGCAAGCGCTGATCGCGGCCTGCGATTTTCCACTCGCTGCTCCCAGCGCGAATCCTTCCAACCAACTTTCCCCCACGAACGCTTCCCATGTTTACGATCAACTGGCCGGAAAAATTCCGCTCGTCGTGGACGGTGGGCAGTCACAAGTGGGCATCGAATCCACGGTGGTGGATATCAGCAAAAGCCCGGCAAGATTGCTGCGACCGGGAATGATCCACGAAGAGGCGCTTCTGTCGGTGGTCATCCAATTGGCCATCGGCGCCGAGGCTGGCGCTTTGCGCAGCCCGGGTCTGCTGAAAAAACATTACTCACCTCGCGCACGGCTGCGGGTTCTGACTTGGAGTCAGGACGCTGATTTGCGCGCACAACTTCAGAGCTTGGGAATTGACCCGGCACATTGCTGCATCGTTGCCCACTCCACGCTGCCGGCGGCGGGCCTCTTCCAACGTGTCTCGGTGATTCCCCATGACCCAGAGGCCTTCGCTCGAGCCCTGTATGCCGAACTGCATCTGTGCGACGGACTCAGCGCTCACGAAATCATAGTCGAACAGTTGCCCGATGCGCCCGAATGGCGGGCCATCGCAGATCGTCTCGCTCGCGCATCGGCCTGACAACCCACCAGACCGCCGGATTGGTATCAGGATGATTGCTCCGGCAAATGAGGTGGTGGCATTTGACGAATCCATCCCGATACCGCAATCTCCACGCACAATGAGAATACTGATTTGTCTTTCGATGCTTGCCGCTGCGACCGGGGTTGCAAGCGCCGCTGAAGCCATAGCCAGCCGCGACCTCTCGCTGCAGGATTGCGTGCAGATGGCCCTCGAGAAGAATCTCGACATCCGCATCGAGCGCATCAACCCGCAACTCGCCCAATTCAATTTGGCCGCGGCCCGCGCGGGATATCAACCCTCGCTCAGCCTTTCCGGCGAACACAGCCATGACGAATCCGGTTCGCGACTGCTCACCGGCGGCTTCCTGATCCCCGGTTCCACCACCGATGCGAACTCCTTCAGCGGCAGCCTCGGCGGCTCGACCCCTTGGGGAATGAGCTACAGTTTGGGCGGGAAGTCCGGCGAATCCTACGGCAAGAGCTTCACCATCGATACGAACAACACCCTCATCTCGCTGCCCTTTGACAGCAGCCAGAGTTCTGTCGAACTCACGTTGACCCAGCCGTTGTTGAAAAACTTCCTGATCGACGGCACGCGCCTCGGCATCGCCGTGGCCAAGAACCGGCTGAAATATTCGGAGCTCGGTTTGCGCGGGCGGATCATCGAAGTCATCACCCGCGTTGAATTGGCCTACTACGATCTGGAGTTCGCCCACGAAAGCGTGAAGGTGCAGCAAAAGGCCCTTGAACTTGCCCAGCGGCTGCTCGAAGAAAACAAGAAGCGCGTCGAGGTCGGCGCGCTCGCCCCGCTGGACGAAAAGCAATCTGAAGCCGAAGTGGCCGGGCGTCAGGCGGACCTGATCGCAGCGCAGCGCAATCTCGATGTGCTGGAGAATAATCTGAAACAGTTGCTCAGCGACAATTTCAGCCAGTGGAACAGCCAGCGCCTCGTCCCGTCCGACTCGCTCGCCGCCAACCGCGAGCCGCTCAGCTTGTCGGACAGCTGGTCAAAAGGTCTGTCGCTGCGCCCGGAATATCAACAGGCGAAACTCGATGTGGAACGGGAAGGCATCCAGTTGAAATACGACAAGAACCAGGTCTTTCCGCAATTGGATGTGTTCGCCAGTTTCGGCTACAACGGCTCTGGCGTTGAATTCAGCGATTCGCTCTACGAGGTCAGCCAGCGCGACCGCCCGTTCTATTCCTACGGCGGACAGATCACGATTCCGCTCGGCAACGGCGCGGCCCGCAATCGTTACAAAAACACCAAGGCCGCCCGCGAGCAGACGCTCATCGGCCTGAAAAAGCTGGAGCAGGACATCATGATCCAGATCGACAACGCCATCAAACTGGCCCAGTCGAATTACGAACGCATCTCGGCCACCCGCAAGGCGCGCGAATACGCCGAGGCTGCGCTCGCCGCCGAACAGAAGAAGCTCGAGAACGGCAAGAGCACCAGCTTCGTCGTCCTCTCGCTGCAACGCGACCTCACCGCCGCGCGCTCGGACGAGATCAGTGCGCTCGTTCAATACAAACGCTCGCTCGCGCTGGTGGCACAAGCCGATGGCACAACGCTCGAGCGCCGCAAGGTCGATCTGACGGTGAAGTAATCACCCATTCCCTTTACCCAGACGCACGGCAAAACCGTGCGTCTTCTTTTTTGCGCTTTGAACTTGGCGTGATGAATTTACGATGACGCGCATGACACAGGACGAAGTCATCCAGATCTTTCGCAAAAGCGGCGCCTTGCTCGAAGGGCATTTCATCCTTCGCAGCAGGTTGCACAGTCGGCAATTCTTTCAATGCGCCCTGGCGCTTCAACACATGCCCGATGTCGAGAAGCTCGGCGCGGCGCTGGCAGCCAAGGTGCGCCCGCTCGGCGTCACCACCGTGATTTCGCCCGCGATGGGGGGACTGGTCATCGGCCAGGAAGTAGCGCGCCAACTAGGCGTGCGGTTCATCTTCGTCGAGAAGGAAGATGGCAAGCTCGTCTTGCGGCGTGGATTTAAGATTTCGGCCGGGGAAAAAATGCTCATCGTCGAGGACGTTGTGACCAAAGGCGGGCGCGTGCAGGAAACCATCGACATCGTTCGGGCTCACAGCGGCGTGGTGGCGGGCGTGGCAATGGTGGTGGATCGCTCGAATGGTGCGGTGAACCTTGGCGTGCCGCTGGTCAGCCTGCTCGCGCTCAACGTGCAAACCTTCGAGCCTGACAAATTGCCCGCGGACCTCGCAGCCATCCCGGCGATGAAGCCCGGAAGCAAATAGCCATTGATGTTCGCGCCACCCGGCCTAGCCTTGCGCCATGTTCAAGCCCTCTGATTTGTTCGACCTGTCGCAGACGGAGCATGCTGCGTTGTTTGATGGCTGCGAATTCGCCTGGGACGCGCTCAAACGTCTGAAGGATTACATCGACGCGCATGTGCGCCCAGGCTTGCACAACTCGTGCGAAGGCGCGGCGTTCATCGGCAAAAATGTTTTCATCGGTGAAGGCACCGTGGTCGAGGATGGCGTGATGATCAAGGGCCCGGCGATCATCGGTCGTAATTGCCAGATCCGCCACAACGCCTATTTCCGCGAGCACGTGATCGTGGGTGATAATTGCGTGGTCGGAAATTCGTGCGAGCTGAAAGGTGCGATCCTGTTCAACAACTCGCAGGTGCCGCATTTCAATTACGTGGGTGATTCCATCATCGGCTACAAGGCACATCTCGGCGCGGGCTCGATCCTCTCGAACGTGAAATCCCTCAAAGGCAATGTGGCCGTGCAACACGATGGCAAGACGATCGACACCGGCTTGCGTAAGTTCGGCGCGCTCGTCGGTGATGGTGTTGAGATCGGTTGCAACACCGTGCTCAATCCCGGCAGCATCGTCGGTCGGAAGTCGGTGATCTATCCCGGCTTAAACTGGCGCGGTGTCCTGCCGGCCAGTTCGATTGCCAAGAACCGGGCCTCCGTGGAAGTCGTCTCCCGCCGCTCCTGACTCTCGTCAAAAAAAGTTGAATGATGGGCAACCGCTGTGTGGTGTTGATTAATTTGTCTAAGTTTATTACGCATGTAATCCAGAAATTATTATGACAATAACCAACGACCGCGCCGCTTGGATCAAGGGTGGATCGGAGTTGTGCAGTCTTCCGCCCCGGCCTAACCCACAGCCGATCCGACTCGTTTTGCTGGGAGCTCCAGGGGTTGGAAAAGGCACTCAAGCCGAGTTGCTCCACGTGCGGTTAGGTGCGTGCCAGTTGTCCACCGGCGACGTCTTCCGCGCGGCTGGGAAAATATGTGAGGGCGAGCGCAGTCCGGCTTTGACGGCGGCGCTGGCTTTCATGAAACATGGTGATCTGGTTCCAGACGCAACGGTTTTGGAAATGGTGCGAGAGCGCGCCCGCTGCTTGCGCTGCTATGGCGGCATCCTGCTTGATGGCTTTCCCCGAACAGTGGCGCAGGCAGAAGTATTGGACCAACTGTTCCTCGAACTGGGAGTCAGACTGAATGCCGCCATCAGTTACGATTTGCCGATTGAAAAAATTGTCGCCCGTTTGAGCGGTCGACGAACCTGCGAAAAGTGCAAGGCCGTCTTCCACACGGAAACACTGCCATCGAAATCGCCCGGGGTATGCGATCATTGCGGCGGCGGCCTCGTTCAACGCGAGGATGACCAACCCGATGCCGTGCGTATTCGCATGCACGCCTACGAAAGCAGCACCGCGCCGCTGGCCGACTACTATCGCCAGCGCAATCTGTTGCTTTCCATCCCAGCCTGTGGCTCTCCCGAGGAAATTTTTACTCGCACAATCTCGGCTTTGAACACCTTCAAATAGTAGTTCGCCGACTTTCTTGCCGCTGCCAATAACTATTTTGGGCCGCGCACGCGTATTCATAACACCCTGTCTTAC
This sequence comes from Verrucomicrobiota bacterium, assembly GCA_041181065.1. Classification (GTDB taxonomy): domain Bacteria; phylum Verrucomicrobiota; class Verrucomicrobiia; order Limisphaerales; family DSYF01; genus DSYF01. The sequence goes on from JBEGQI010000022.1 coordinate 6,934, forward strand.
AATATAATGTATTCCGTTCGCCTTTATTGCCCCGCCTGAATACAATCGGAAGCGCCCTAGTCGAATGCGTTGATGGCGGCCTTGGTCGCCGGCAAAAAGGTGAACTATGAAAACTGGATTTACTCTGTTGGTTTTGGCCGGTCTCCCGTTCTTGAACGGGTGCACGAGTGCAAAGTCCGAAGCGGACGATTCGCGCCCGAACGTCGTCGTCGTAGAATCTGCGCCCTCAGCTGCACCTGCGGTATCTGTCGCCCCTGCGTCGGAAAACGTCCCCGCTGCCGCCCCAATGAGCGCGAGTTTTTCCGCGCCCAGCTCGGTCAATCTTTCCCCGGCGGCAAGAGAAATCGCTAAACTCGCACAGTCCGGCGTGGATCAAGGTGTGATGATCGCCTACATCACCAACTCCTCATCTGCCTTTCGCCTGCAAGCCGATGACATCGTTTATCTGAACGACATCGGCGTGGCTCCAACGGTTGTGACCGCCATGATTCAACACGACCAGCGGCTCCGTCAGTCGGCGCAATCGGGGCCGACGGTAGCCGAAGTCAGCCAGGCAGGTGCGTCTTCCTATGTTGCTTCGACTGTAAGTGGCCCCGCGCCCGTTGCTCAAGCGGAGCAAATTCCCACCGCGCCGCCGCCGCCGCCGGCAGAACTTCCAGCACAAGAAACAGTAACTTACTTCTATGACTCGTTGAGCCCTTACGGCACTTGGGTCGATGTGTCTGGTTACGGGCGTTGCTGGCGACCGACAGTAGCAGTGACGTCAGTTGGCTGGCGCCCATATTGCAACGGCGGTCGCTGGATGTGGACGGACGCTGGCTGGTATTGGTATTCGGATTACTCGTGGGGCTGGGCTCCGTTTCACTATGGCCGCTGGTTCTATCACTCGAACTGGGGCTGGTGCTGGATGCCCGGTTCGGACTGGGGTCCGTCCTGGGTAAGTTGGCGCTACTCGGATGATTATTGCGGCTGGGCGCCGCTGCCACCGGCGGCGTGCTACTCTTCGAGCATTGGATTTACCTACTTCGGTAGTTCATGTGGCTCGAGCTTCGCATTCGGCTTGTCGTTTGATTGCTTCACCTTTGTTTCCTATAACAATTTCCACAGCCATCGCTACGATCGCGATTGCGTTCCTCATCATCAGGCAGGTCACATCTACAACAACACGACCGTCGTCAACAACATCATCCGCGGCAACAACAACACCATCATCAATCAAGGCATTGCTCCGACACGAATTACTGCTGCCAGCGGCGTGGCCATTCAACAGGTCAACATACGTGATACTCGGTCCTCTCATGGCAGCCATGGTCCCCGCAATGAGCAACTGGGTCAGGACGGTCGTTCGATTCAAATCGTGCGTGGCAACGTCCCCGTCGGCCACCCGCAGACGGTTTCGACACCGACATCTCCTGCGCATTCAACAACACCAGCCGCACCACCAACTCGCGGAGGCGCTCATGGTTTGGTTCAGCCGACCGCTCCAGCTTCGCCCGCGCCCACAGTCCAGCACAGTTTGCCCACCGACAGATCCGTTCCTCCGCGCGGGACTCACCCCGTGCCGGGCAATGCGGTTGCACAATCCCCCTCTGCCGCACCTGCACCGACATCGCCTTTAACGCCAACGCAGCCCACGGCAAATGGCAGCCCCAGTTCGGCTCCCAATACTCGTAATACGCCCGCGGCTCCTCCCACTGCTCATTCTGCCCCGGCGTCTGCGCCAACGCACAACGCATCGTCTCCCGGTTCGCTCGTGATCCGGTCTTCACACCCAGAGAATGACCGCAACACGCGGACTACCCCTTCTCTCAATGCCTCCGCGCCCGCGGCACAACCCGTCGCGCCAACATCACCCTCGACGTCTGCTCCTGTGCCGCCGCGCAACAACCACTCCAGTGCAACCCCCTGGCTGAGCGGTCCGCGCACAGATCAACCGTCACAACCATCAACCCGCGGCGAGCCCACGTCGCGCTCTCATTATTACGAAGCTCCGAGCACCCGCATCATCCAGTCGCCCGCTGCCTCCGCCCCGGCAGCGCCCAGTTACTCGGCGCCTTTGTATCAAGCTCCGAGCACACCTCGTTCACCGGCACCGGCGCCCAGTTACAATCCCCCGGCTCAAACGGTCCGCGAGCAGCCGTCTCACACGCCGGCCCCGCAACCATCCTATTCGGCTCCGACACGCCAAAGCGCTCCGAGTCAGCCAAGTTACTCGGCGCCCGCACGATCCGAACCACGCCCGGAGCCACGTTCCGAATCACGTGGCTCTTCGTCCTCAAGTTCTTCGTCGAAGTCCAACAATGACGACCGCTCCTCACGCGGTCGCTGACCTTTACCTTATACGACTATGAATACTGCGACGTTTCTGTCGCGGCTGTCGGTAATGCTGTTGGCCGGACTGGTGTTCATCGGTCGTTCGCAGGCAGCGACCGCCACCCTCTACACCACCGGCTTTGAGCCGAGCGAAGGCTTTAACCTCAGCTATTATCTGTCAGGGCAGGGCGGCTGGACCAACGCCGGCAATGGCGGTAACGGCCTCATTTCAAATTCCATCAGCGGCTACGGTCAACAAGCCTATGTCGGCTACTTTGCGCCGTCGTCGGGCTCCTCTTTGTCCGTCTGGAAACCCATCAACTTCGCGCCCAGCAACGCCACACTCGTTCGCTTCTCCACGGTCATGTCGTTGATCGATTCAACCACGACCAACCGCGATGAATTCTACTGGAGCATCTACAACCGCGCCGGCCAACGCCTCTGTGGGTTGCTCTTCGACAACCGCGACCTATCCATCTGGCGCGAAGCCGACGACGGCTATGTTTACGACACCGGTTGGGGCTTTGTGAACGGCGCCGGAACGAACGGCTTCTACACACTGGAAATCGCCCTCAACTTCTCGTCGAACCGCTGGAGCGCGTTTTTCGGCGGCACGCAAATCATCAGCAACGCGCTCATCACCACGACAAACTCGGCACTCAACCTCGGCGACGTGGATGCCGAGTGGGTGCTCGCCGTGCCCACCAAGCCGGGCAACAACTTCCTCGTCTTCGACAACTACACCATCACCGCCGACGCCGTGCCGCAGGTGATTCCCTCGGTGCAACCGCCCACCCCGCTCACGGGCGGACAACATTCCGTCCGCGTCACCGGACGAGCTGGCGTTTCCTACGCCCTCGAAGCGAGCACGAATTTGACAAGCTGGTCGGCCCTAAAAACCAACGTGGCGACCGGCGGTTTCTTTGACTTCACCGACGCGGCCTCGACCAACGCTCCCCGCAAATTCTATCGCGCTCGCTGGATTCCCTGACCCCAACATTGAATCCTGCTCGACTCTGCCCCTTTGCAGCTTAGGCTGGCGGCGTTGCGCATGAGTTCATGTTCTGCCCCGATCCGCTTCCTTGGCGCCGCCCTTAAAAAAGCCGCCTCGATGCTTTTCCTCGGCTGTGCCTGCTCCGGGTTGGCGGCGGTCACTAACTTCTCCGTCGGATTTGAAAGCGCCGAGGGGTTCGTCAGCCGCAGTGCGCTGGCAGGGCAGGGCGGCTGGGTCGGCTTGATGTATCACACCAACACCGCGCTCTTCACCAACTCCGGCGCTGCCGGCAATGGGGTCGTCGGCCCCGGCTTGAACGGTTCAGGCCAAGCGGCCTACGTCGGTCTCACCCCCTTGCCGACGAACTACAGCAAGTTCGTGGAACTCTCTCACTTGCTCCCGCTCGACCCGATTGGTTCAGGTCTGCCCGTGGTCAGCTTCTCCGCGCGGATCAAAATCATCGATTCCACTTCCCCGTCCGGTCCCTGGGACTTCTTCTCTCTCGACTTCTACAATGGGAGCGATGTCCGCCTCTTCAGCATTCTCTTCGACAACGGACCGCAGGAAATTCGGCACACCTTGAAATCCGGCAGCACCAACATCGAAACATTTCTTGCCCCATTCTCAGCCGGAGTGGAATACGACCTTGCCGTCATGATGAACTTCGCCAGCAACCGCTGCACCGTCAGCATCAACGGCGCGCTCCCGCCCACCAACACTTTCGCCCTCGCCTCGTCCGGTTCAGCCCTCAACCTCGGCACCCTCTCCGCCGTCTGGCAAGTGGATACACCCGGCTCGCCCGGCGACAACTACATGCTGTTCGACAACCTACGAGTCATCTCGTCACCACTGGTTCCCCCCAACCCGACGTTGACCTTGCTCAAGGCGGGCGGAACCAATGCCGCCGCCGCTGCGCGCGTCTCCGGATCCGACGGCTACAAGTTCGCACTGGAAAGCACGACCAATCTGACCTCTTGGCAACCCATCAGCACGAACCTCATCTCGAGTGGCATCGCAAACTACACGGATGCCGGCGCAACGAATAAACCCGCACGCTACTACCGCGCCCGCTGGGTGCGGTAGCAGAGCCCTTGAGTCACGGCATTACTTCATCCCCATCTTCGCCGCCACTTGCGCCACGTCTTTGTCGCCGCGACCGGAGAGGTTCGCGATGATGATGGAATCTTTGCTCAACGTCGGCGCGCGTTTGATGGCTTCCGCGATCGCATGTGAGCTTTCCAGCGCCGGGATGATGCCTTCGAGCCGCGCGAGTTTGTTGAACGCCGCCAACGCTTCGTCGTCCGTGGCGTAGGTGTATTCGGCGCGGCCCAAGTCGCGCAGCCACGCGTGTTCGGGACCGACGGCGGCGTAATCGAGACCCGCGCTCACGCTGTGCGTGAGTTGGATCTGGCCGTATTCGTCCTGCAAAATAAAACTGCGCGTGCCCTGCAACACGCCGAGCGAGCCGCCTTGGAATCGCGCCGCATGTTGCTCGGGCTTGATGCCGAGCCCGCCCGCTTCCACGCCGATCATCTTCACGGTCGGATCGTTGAGGAACGCGAAGAACAAGCCGATGGCGTTCGAGCCGCCACCGACGCACGCGACGAGCAAGTCGGGCATACGGTGTTCCTTTTGCATGATCTGCTCGCGCGCTTCATCGCCGATGACGCGCTGGAAATTGCGGACCATTTCCGGATACGGATGCGAGCCATACGCGGTGCCGAGGATGTAATGCGTGCTGCGGATGTTCGTGACCCAGTCGCGCATCGCTTCGTTCACCGCTTCCTTGAGCGTCTGCTGGCCCGCCTTCACGGGCACGACTTCCGCGCCGAGCATCCGCATGCGGATGACGTTCAAGTTTTGCCGTTCGCAATCGAGCGCGCCCATGTAGATGACACACTTCAAACCGAACATCGCTGCCACGGTGGCCGTCGCGACGCCGTGCTGGCCCGCGCCGGTCTCGGCGATGATGCGCGTCTTGCCCATGCGCTTCGCGAGGAGGATCTGGCCCATCGCGTTGTTGATCTTGTGGGCGCCGGTGTGGTTGAGGTCTTCGCGCTTGAGATAAATCTTCGCACCGCCGAGTTCCTTGGTGAGGCGTTCGGCAAAGTAGAGCGGCGTGGGGCGTCCAACGAATTCGCGGAGGTAGTATTCCAACTCGCGGCGGAACTCGGGGTCCTGCTGCGCGCGGCGATATTCGGCCTCCAACTCCTGCAACGGATGCATGAGCGTCTCGGGCACGTAACGTCCGCCGTAAGGACCGAAATGGCCTTGCGCGTCGGGCACACTCAAACTGGCAAGCGAACTCATGCTGGCATTTTCACGCAAAGGCGGCGGGCTGGCAAAGGGAATAATCGCCGCGGATTCCTTGTAACTTCGCCGCCGTCGCCCGCGTCCATCGCAATGAAATCAACAAAGGCGAGACGTATGAAGAAGTGGATGCTTGGGGTCGCGGTTCTGTTCGGGATGGTTTTCATTTCACCTACGGCGCCCGCCCAGTCGCCACCACCGTTTCGCATCGGCCTGAACTTCGCGTTCATCGGCGGCTCCAACGCCGCGACGGTGGCCGGAGTCTTCACGAACATCACGCCGCTCGGCCTGCGCGGCACGCGGCATTCCAATCCCGGCGACGTCAACTGGCTGCACATCCATCCGTCCATCAGCACCTACGACTTCACCAACACCGACCTGATCTTCTTCAACACGAACGGCGTGATGCCAATTGGCACGTTCTACGAAGACCCGAACGCGACGAACATCCTCAACCCCGGCCTGCAAGTGCCTTGGCTCGCCGGCTCAGGTTTCAGTTTCACGACTAACGAACTCGTGCAGGCGTCGAACTACGTCACCACCGTGGTGGCGCATTACACGAACGCGACGCATCTCTGGGAGATCGCCAACGAAGTCAGCGGCATCACGAATCGTCCGCGCAGCCTGCCGCCGGAAACGTTCGCGGGGTTTCTCGTGACGAACCGGAATTGGATCCGTGCCGTTGATCCGCAGGCGCAGGTGTTGCTGCCCGGTTGCCTCGGCGGTTACGGCCTGCCGTTCACGAACAATTACATCTGGCTGCGGCAATTGCTGACGAGCCTGAATGAACTCGGCGCGACGGGCTTCGACGTGATGAACTATCACGACTACAAATCGTGGTGGGTCCTGCCGGTGGATTTCGACGGCTACCGCGCGGTGCTCGCGGAGTTCAACCTCACCAACATGCCCATCTGGATCACCGAGTGCAGCAGCGCGAGCACGAACAATCCCGTGAACCCGAACACCGTCGTGCCTTACGCCTCGGAGGATCAGCAGGCCGCCGACGTATGGCGGCGTTCGTGCCTGCTCTTCGGCAAAGGCGCGAGCGTGTGGTTCTGGCATTCGCTTTACTCGGACCCGTTCGGGAATTTCGCGAACCAAGGATTGCTAACGCCGAACTCCGGGACCGTGCAGAAAAAGAAATCGTGGCACGCGTTCAAGCTGCTCGTGGAAAAGATCGAAGGTTTTCAATCCGCGTCCATCCTCCAGCTTGGCGTCGTCTCGACGAACAATCTGAACGGGGGCGGCGGCCAGTGGGCGGTGCAATTCGACTGCCGCGACGGCCTGCGCCGCTACGTCGTGTGGAGCGGGACGAATCTGAATTACACGCTCACCAACCTCGACACGAACGCCGCGCCGTATCGCATCACCACCGTGGTGCCCGCATCGCTGGCGTCCGGCGGCGAAACCGCAACGTTCACAGTCGTCACGAATGCCTTGGCCGGAAGTTCGCTTGCGCTGACGGGCACGAATCTGCCGGTGCTGGTCGAATCCACGCTTAGCCCGTTTCAAATCTGGGCGAACACGCGCATCCCCGACGCCGCACAACGCGGCGAAACCAGCGACGCCGATAATGACGGTCAGAACAACTACGCGGAATTTTTGGCGGGCACCGATCCGAACAATTCAGCCTCGGCGTTGCGCGTCACGGGCATCTCACCGGAAGGCGCGGGCTGGCGCGTTTATTGGACGAGCGAGAGCAACAAGGTTTACACCGTCGAGCGCGCCAGCAGTTGGCCAACCTTCTTGCCGGCGCAAACGAATCTTTCCGCCACCGCGCCGCAGAACAGTTGGCTGGATACGAACGCCAGCACCGCATCGCTGTTTTATCGCATCTGGCTGGAGTGACCGTTCGCCGCGGGACATTTTGCCCTTGCACGAACCGGCGCGGAGTCGCCAGATGACGTCATGCGTGAATTGCCTCACACCCATTCGTGCTTCGTCTGCGGCGACACCAACACCATCGGCTTGCGCCAACGTTTTGAAACGGATGGACGCATCGTGCGGGCGCGCTTCACGCCGCGCGCCGAGCACGTGGGATTTCAAGGCGTCGTGCATGGCGGAATTCTTGCCACATTGATGGATGAAATCATGGTCTGGGCCTGCGCGGTCGGCGCGAAGAAGTTCGGGTTCTGCGCAGAGATGACGGTGCGCTTCCAGCGGCCGGCTGCGCCGGGACAAGAATTGATTGTGGAAGCGGAACTCGTCGAGAACCGGCGAGGCCGTGTGTTCGAGGCGAAGGCGGAGGTGCGCAATTCAGCGGGCGAAGTGCTGGCAACTGCCACCGGCAAATACATGCCCATCCGCGACGCCGACCTCGCCGAGTTGCAACGCGATCTGGTCGGCAACTTGGATTGGCTGTTCGCCTCGTGAGTCCCTGCTGCTTTCGGCTGGTCTCGTCGGCGCGCTTTTCGTTCCCTTTTCGCCGTGCCGAAGTGGTTCAAATGCATTGTCGCGATATTGCTCCTGCCCGTGTGTGCCGGCGCGGCGATGGCTTTGTGGCGGGTGATTCTGGCCACTGGAAATGCGGACTCCGTCTGGATCGCCGCCGCCACCGGCGTCGCGTGCTGGTTGGTGATCTTCTTCATGATGCCGAAACCGATGTGGATTTACGTCCTCGGCCATGAACTGACGCACGCCCTGTGGGCTTGGCTGTTCGGCGGCGAAGTGAAACGGCTGAAGGTCACATCCAAGGGCGGCCATGTGATCGTCACGAAGACCAACTTCCTCATCGCGCTGGCGCCGTATTTCTTCCCGCTCTATGCCGCCATCGTGGTCGCGGTATTCGTCGTGGGCCATTTGATCTGGAATTGGCAGGGGCTGCTCGTTTGGTTCCACCTGCTGCTCGGGGCGGCTTATGCGTTCCACGTCACGCTGACCCTCTACATCCTGCAAACGCGCCAGACGGACATCACTGAACATGGCTACCTTTTCTCTGCCGTCGTCATTTTCATCGGCAACGTGCTGGTCCTGCTCGTAAGTCTTCCGCTGTTGGCAGGCAAACCACCGTTGTGGCATGCGCTGTCATGGTGGGGTGAGGAGATTTGGCGTCTGCTGCAACTACTTTTTAGAATCACTCAAGGCCATTCGTAACGTGTCTGACATAATTCTGTCTTGAATTGCCCGGGCGATTGAGGCGAAATGCTAGCGCGGATTGATTCTATGGACTTGGGCGACATACTTTCCAAAGAGCAGATCATCCCCGACTTGCAAGCGGCGGATCGCTGGGCGGCTATCGACGAGTTGATCAACAACCTCGTGGCCACCGGTAAGATCAAGGCCGAGCATCGGGAGGCGATCACGGCGGTCGTCCGCAAACGCGAGACGTCCATGAGCACGGGCATCGGCTTCGGCATCGGCATCCCGCACGCCTCCACCGACTTGATCTACGAAGTCGTCGGCGCGCTGGGCCGGTCCAAGAAAGGCGTGGACTTCAACGCCCTCGACAACCAGCCCGTCCACCTCGTGATGCTCTTCCTCGTTCCCCAAGGCCAGTTTCAGAAACACCTCCACACCCTCGCCAATATCGCCAAGATGCTCCACAAGTCCGAATTCCGTCAGGCGCTCGAACAAGCCCCCGACGCGGACACGATGCTCGCGGCGATCCGGGATCAGGGGAAGAAGTAAAGCCCGAATTTTTCGGGATTCGGTTCAATTGCCTCTGGTTTTCAACGCGCTGTTTGGTTTAGGCTCGGCGCATTCCTTTTTTGACCGCTGACCATGGAGGTTTGAACGCCTCAAAAAGAGAATGGAATTTTGCCATGCGCTCAACTCGCCAAACCGGAGGGCCTTTGAACATTCCCACTCTTCGCCAACTCAATGCGAGGCTCCTGATGCTGGGATGGGCCGTCATTGCAGCTAGTCGCACAAGCGCCGCAACGCCCTACGCCGCCACTCAGCCGGCATTCCCGGTCAAAAGCACCTCCGCCACGCTAAACGGCATGGCTGTGGCCAATGGTGAGCCGACCTTTGCGTGGTTCGAGTGGGGCACCAACTTCAGCTTCGGACAAACCACCGCGCCCTTGGATGTGGGCAGCGATTTCGCCGTCTTGCGGACAAACACCCCGATCAGCGGACTCAATCCCGGCGAGGTTTATGCCTTCCGCTTAGTCGTCAGCAATGCCTCGGGCGTTGCTTGGGGCGCACCACAAATGCTCACAACCGGCAAGAAGATCGCCGCCTGGGGCGACAACACTTACAACCAAAGCGCCGCGCCGCTCGGCCTGACCCAAATCGTCGCCGTCGCTTGCGGCTCTTATCATTCGCTAGCTCTCGACGTGACGGGCAAGGTGGCTGCGTGGGGTTACAACGTTTACAACCAAACGAATGTGCCGGCCACTTTGTCCAACGTCGTGGCCATCGCAGGCGGCATTTATCATAGCCTAGCCTTGCGGGATGACGGGACGATCACCGGCTGGGGACGAAATTTTTCCAGCGAAGCCACTCCGCCGGCTTCCGCCACCAACGTCATTGCCATCGCTGCTGGCGACTACTTCTCCCTCGCGCTCCGGACGGACGGCACTCCCATCGCTTGGGGAGACGGGTTCTTCGGCCAGACGAACATCCCCTTTGGTCTGGCCAACGTCGTCGCCATCGCGTGTGGGGATGCTCATTGCCTAGCTCTGTTGGCGGACGGAACGGTGCAAGCTTGGGGCGACAATATTTTTGGTCAAACCACCGTGCCCGCCGGGTTGAATAATGTCATCGGCATTGCTGGCGGCAATGGTTTCAGCGTCGCCGTCAAAGCCGACGGCAGCGTTGTCGAGTGGGGCTGGCCCTATACTTCGCCGGGTTCCATTGGGGCAATCGCAGCGGGCGCCGGGTGGGCTCATTTCCTTGCGTTGAACACCAACCGCGTCGTGACCTACTGGGGTTCAGACACCGCCGCCAGCGTGCCGCCGCCCGGACTCATCAACGTCTCCGCATTGACCGCGCAATGGCGCCACAATCTGGCCATCGCCGACAACACCCCGCCCGTCGCGGACCCACTAACTTTTGTCGGCCCGCATAATCAAGACCTCACCGTGACCATCAGCGCCCTCGACCCAAACGGCGACGCCCTCAACTATCAGATCACCGGCCTGCCAACCAACGGCGTGCTCTATCAATACTCCGGAGGCGCTCGCGGAGCGGCCATCGTCGCGACCAACACGCCCGTCACGGACCCACTGGGCCGGGTCATCTACGCACCACCGGCACACGCCTTCGGCAGTCCCTATACCAGCTTCAACTTCCTCGCCAACGACGGTTCCACGAATTCATCCGTCGCCACACTCACGATTTTTCTCGTCCCCACAAAATCCTTCACTGACCGACCGACCGACATCGCGTCCAACACCGCCACGCTCAACGGAACTGTTCTGCCCAACGGCGAACCGACTTCCGCGTGGTTCGAGTGGGGAGCGAACGGCACGTTCAACAACTCAACCGCGCTCACAAGTCTTGGTTCGAGCAATCTCATCTCGCGCTTCAAAGCCGCCATTTCCGGACTGACTCCCGGCGTCATCTATCAATCGCGCTTGATGGTGAGCAACGCATCGGTCGGCGTGATGCCCGCAGCGACTCAGCGATTCACCACTGGCCTGCGGCTCGCTGGTTGGGGCAGTGGCACTTCGGGGCAGACAAATTTTCCGGCTGCCACGACTAACATCGTCGCCCTCGCGGCGGGTGGTTCGCACAACGTCGCCTTGCGGGCGGGCGGAACGATTCTCTCGTGGGGACTCAATACGTCCGGCCAAACCAATGTCCCCGCCAACCTCACGAACACCGTCGCGGTCGCGGCGGGCAGCGCGCACAGTCTCGCGCTCCTTTCCGACGGTCGCGTGCGCGCGTGGGGCCGCAACACCTCCGGCCAAACGAACGTCCCCGCCAGCGTGACTAACATCGTCGCCATTGCCGCCGGTGCGAATCATTGTCTCGCGGTCCGTAACGATGGCCGCGTCATCGCTTGGGGCGACAACGCCGCCGGTCAAACCAATATTCCCGTGAACACAACCAACGTGGTCGCACTCGCGGCGGGCGTCAGCAACAGCTTTGCGCTTCGCGTGGATGGTGTGGTGGTGGCTTGGGGCGGGAGCGGCGGAAACTTGTTGTCCGTGCCATCGGCAGCCACGAATGTGATCGCCATTGCCGCCGGAAATTTTCACGCGCTGGCGTTGCGTTCAAACGGCACGGTGGTCACGTGGGGAACGAACAACTTTGGTCAGACGAATCTGCCGGCGGGTTTGAGCAACGTCGTCGCCATTGCTGCTGGCGCGAACCACAGCCTCGCCATCAAGTCAGACGGCTCCACGGTAGCGTGGGGTGGCGGCAGTTTGGGACAGACGAATGTGCCCGCCACGTTGACCGCGCTGGCCGCGGCGGGTGGAGACTCGCACAGCGTGGCTTTGGGAAATGTCGTGCCCACCGCCAACGCGCTCACCAGCTCCGGTTACGTAAGCCACGATGTCGTCCTCACATTGACCGGCGCGGACCTGAACAAGGATGCGCTCGGCTTCCGCCTCTTGTCGCTGCCGCTCTCGGGAACTCTCTATCAATACAACGCAGGCAGCCGTGGTGCCGCCATCAGTGGCGGCAACCCCAATGTCACCGACGCTGCTGGTCGCATCATTTTCGCTCCGGGCTCGGGTCTGTTGGGCGCCAACTTTGCTTCCTTCGTCGCGAACGATGGTTTGGCTGATTCTCCTCCTGCGTTGCTTACCGTGAACGTCGGTCTTCCCGCCACACCATCGTTCACGAGCGGATCTATCGACACCAATGGTGCGTTCAGCGCCATCTTCACTGGATCTTCCAACGCGACCTACAGCGTCTGGGCTTCCACCAACCTGTCGTCGTGGGAGTTCTTGGGCTCTGCCACACCGACCACGGGAACTTCATATCAATGGCTGGATGCCAGCGCTACCAATTGGATGCAGCGATTCTACCGGGCGACCGCGCCCTGATGCTTGGCTGAGTCAATCATCTGGTTTTTCGTCCGCCTTTCCGGATAATTCCGCCCGCGTGACGTGTTCACGCGCCAAGTTTTCATGCTGCCCAACAAACAGATCGAAGCCGCGCTGCAAGCCGCCGTCCGCGCCGTCCTTCCGGACGCCGATGTGAGCGCCGTGCTCGTGCGCCCGTGCCCGGACCCGAAATTTGGCGATTACCAGAGCAACGCCCTGATGGCCCTTGCCAAGGCGCGCAAGTTGAACCCGCGCCAGTTCGCCACCGACGTCGTCGCCAAGCTCGACGTGTCCACGTTCTGCGAGAAGGTTGAGATCGCCGGCGCCGGCTTCCTGAATTTCCGGCTCAAGCCCGCAGCGCTTTGCGCCTGTCTCGATGAAGCGGTTGCGGGCAAGCATCTGTTCTTTGCGCCCGCTGCGTCGCCGCGCACCATCGTCGTGGATTTCAGTTCGCCCAACGTCGCCAAGCCGATGCACGTCGGCCACATCCGCTCCACGGGCATTGGTGACGCGCTTCAACGCATCCTGCGGCTGCTCGGTCATCACGTCATCACCGATAACCACATCGGCGATTGGGGCACGCAGTTCGGTCTGTTGCTGGTGGGCTGGAAACAGTCGCTCGATAAAGCCGCGCTGGAAAAGGATCCCATTGCGGAATTGGAACGCCTTTACAAAGCGACGAACGCCAAATGCGAAGCGGAACCGGTCTTGCGCGAAGAAGCGAAGCGTGAGTTGGTGAAGCTCCAAGCAGGCGACGCCGAGAACACCGCCATCTGGAAGGAGATGATTCGGTTGTCGCAGGTGCAGTTCGATACGATCTACGGCCGGCTCGGCGTGAAGTTCGACCAAACGTTGGGTGAAAGTTTTTACAACCCGTGGCTGGGTGAAGTCGTTAACGACCTGCTCAAACGCGGCATCGCCCGCGAGAGCGAAGGCGCCGTGGGCATTTTCAGCGACGGCTCGTTGCCGCCAAAGGAAGATCCGTTTCTCGTCAATCGTGACGGCGAATGGGTGGCCGACCCCGCGCTAGTCCGCAAGAGCGACGGTGGTTTCAACTACATGACCACGGACCTCGCGACGATTGATTACCGGCTCAAGACGTGGTCACCGCACGACATCGTGTATGTGGTGGACGACCGACAGGCGCCGCATTTCAAGAAGCTATTTCTCGCGTTCACTCGCTGGCAGGCCGACGCCGCAAAGAAAGTGAAGTTGGTGCATGTCGGCTTCGGCAAAATTTTGGGCGACGACGGCAAGCCCTTCAAGACGCGCAGCGGTGACACGGTTAAACTTGGCGATTTGATGGATGAAGCCGAGTCGCGCGCGCTGGCGGTGGTGAACGAAAAAAATCCCGACCTGCCCGAAGCGCAACGCCGCGAGATTGCACGCGTCGTCGGCCTTGGCGCCGTGAAATACGCCGACCTGCTGCCGAACCGGCAGAGCGATTACGTGTTCAGCTGGGACAAGATGCTGTCGCTGCAAGGCAACACCGCGCCTTACCTGCAATACGCCTACGCGCGCATCGCGAGCATTTTGAGAAAAGCGGAAAGCGGAAAGCGGAAAGCGGAAATTGCTTTGGCAGCGCCCGAAGAACTCGCGCTTGCCAAGCAACTACTCAACTTCGGTGGTGTGTTGGAAGCCGTGGCGGATGATTATCGCCCGAACTATCTCTGCAATTATCTCTACGAAGTCGCCGGTGCTTTTGCGAAGTTCTACGAAGGGTGCCCGGTTTTGAAGTCGGAGGGAGAAACCCGCGCCAGCCGCCTCGCGCTCTGCAAACTCACGGGTCGAGTCCTCAAGCAAGGTTTGGACGTGCTAGGCATCGAAGTGCTGGAGCAGATGTAGACATCCACTATCTAGTAGAAGACACAAAAAAGGCGCGGATTGCTCCGCGCCTTTTGCTTTCATTTCTGTGCCTCAGCTCAATCGCATCGGCATCACGACATAGAGGAAAGGGCCGTTGATTTTCAAGACGCCCGGGCTCAACTCGTCGATCAGTTCGAAGAAGACTTCGTCTTCGGCCAGCGAGTTCAGCGGATCAATCATGTATTTCGGATTGAAGGCGATGGCCATGTCCTTGCCCTTGTAGTTCACCGCGATGCTTTCGCGCGCTTCACCGACTTCCGGCGAGTTGGCCGTAATAGCAAGATTGTTCTTTGTGAAGGTGAGCTTCACTGAGTTCGACTTCTCGCTCGTCATGATTTCCGCGCGGCGCAGGGCATGGAGGAATTCTTCGCGCACCAACTGCACGCGCTCCTTGGCCTCACCCGGAATGACCTGACGGTAGTTGGGATAGTTGCCTTCAATGAGCTTGCTTATGATCAAAATGGAAAATCCTTTGTCATCTTTAAGGTTGAAAGCCGCTTGGTTCTCACTGTAACGGATTTCTATCTCTCCCGTTCCTTGGAGCAAACGATTCAACTCGTTAACCGCCTTTGCCGGAACAATGAATTCGCCCTGGCTTTGCTCGGTCACGTCCACTTCCTCATCCACCAGCGCAAGTCGACGGCCATCGGTGGCCACCATCGTCAGCTTGTGATCTTTAAGGCTCATGAAAATACCGTTCAAGACGTAGCGGGATTCGTCGGTGGAGATGGCGAAGGAGGTCTTGCGCATCATGGACTTCACCGTTTCCTGCTTGAGAGCGACTTTCTTTTCGTCCTTGAACTTTGGCATCGGCGGATATTCTTCCGCCGCGAGGCCGTTCACTTTGTAGAAGGAGGCACCCGCCCGGATGCTGCAATTGTTCTTCTCGTCCACCTCGAGTTCTATGTCGCCGCTGTTCAACTCGCGGATGATGCCGAAAAGCTTCTTCACTGGAACGGTCGTTGAGCCGCCCTTTTTGACCTGCGCTTCAACCGCACAGGAAACGGTGACATCCAGATCGGTGGCGGTGAGTTTGAGGCGGTTCCCCTCGGCTTCGAGCAGGACGTTGGAGAGAATTGGCAGCGTCGTGCGTGTGCTGACCACGTTTTGGACCGCCTGCAGTCCGTGGATGATTTGATCCTTCGAGATGGTCAGGTTCATTGCGTAATTAAGAGTGGTTCCTCAGTTGAAAATTGGACCGATTTAATATGGGGTGTGAATAAGCAAAACAACCCGGGGTGTCAAGGAATCGGGCCGGAATTCGATTGGAATCAATGTCAAAAAAACACCAAACAAAAAAGAGCCGCGCCCTAAAGACGGAATTCTTCACACTACCCACAAACAATTCACAAGAAATCAGCAGACAATCACCGGCCTTGTGCACGGCGGATGATGCCCGGAAGCAGTTCCACCACGCGGCTGATTTCAGTCTCGGTTGTTTCCCGGCCCAACGAGAAACGAACCAATGAACGAGCCAAGTCACGGTTCAAACCTAACGCCGAAACAACGTGCGAAGGTTCCAGTGATCCAGCTGAGCAGGCCGCACCGGCTGAAGCACAAATGCCTTCGACGTCCAAACCTGCCAGAAGGGCGAAACTATCGGTGCCTTCGACGACAAAGCTGATGGTATTGGCAAGTCGGCGTGATTGAGAACCGACAAGGCGAGCACCCGCAACACCTGTGATGGAATCTGACAAACGGTTTGTCATCGCGCGCAGCGGAGCTGTGGCAAACGTTGGTAGCTTCACTAAGTTTTCCAAAGCAGTGACGAGCCCAGCGATTCCCGGCAGGTTTTCAGTTCCGGCGCGGCGCTCGTTTTCATGCCCGCCGCCGAAAAGGATTGGGTCGGGCAACAGTGGTGAACGGATGAACAATGCGCCCGCGCCCTTCGGACCATGGAATTTATGAGCACAAAGGCTTACCAAGTCGGCGTTGAATTGATGGATTGTTGCAAATGGCTCCTTACCGAACCATTGGGCGGCGTCAGTGTGAAAGACCACGCCACGATCACGACACAACGCGCCCAACTCCGCGATGGGTTGCAAGGTCCCAATCTCATTGTTGGCCGCCATCACTGAGACCAGGATGGTATCCGGCCGCAGCGCCTTTTTAAGAGCTTCCAGAGAGACCAACCCTTCCGAATCCACCTTTAAAATAGTCAACTCAAAGCCTTCACGCTTGGCGAGGTATTCGAAGCAGTGCAGCACCGCATGATGTTCCACCGCGCTGGTGATCAGATGTCGACCTTTGGCGCGCAGGAGACGCGCCGTGCCGAAGATTGCCAGGTTGTTTGATTCGGTGCCGCCACTGGTGAAGATGACTTCACTGGGTTTTGTTCCGAGAAACTTCGCCGTGCGATCACGAAAATCATCCAGCAACGACCGCGCACGCCGTCCGACGTGATGGATGCTGGAAGGGTTGCCCCACAACTCATCGAGGAACGGCTGCATCGCCCCGCGCACCTGTGGGTCCAAAGGCGTGGTGGCGTTGTAATCGAAGTAGATGGTCTTTAGCACCGGCGACGCTGATTGAACATTCACACGCGCTTGTGTTCAAGGGCAGAACAACAGACAGGCCGTCAAAAGCAGCTGGACAAGCTGCCGTTCCTCAGGAATGGTCAAAGGAATCAGTCAGTAACCATTCCAACCTACTTAGAAGCGAAGTATGAAGAAGGCCCTTAAAAATATCATCGGGACATTTGTGTTTACAGCGCTTGCGTTCAACCTCAAGGCGCAGTTGTTCCAGCAGGATTTTTCAACCTCCACAAACCTTGCGGATTACATCAGTGCGACTGCACCGAACAGCGGGCAGTTCAACTCGATCAGCACCTCCGGCGCCGCCGTTACCGTAGCGATTGTGAGCAACGCACTGCAATACGTCCGCACCAGCGGCAACTCCGGCTCATTCTCACGCACCAATGAATTTGCCGGGCCACCGGCAGCGGTGGTTTGCAAATTCGATCTGACCGTGCTTGGCAACGGCAGCAGCAGCACGTCTGTGGCCACCTGGCTTTGGGGCGCAGGATTTGGAACTGCCAACAGCGCCGATGCAAACGCCAAAGTCCACTCCCGCTTCTCCATCAACGTCCCACCACGCCGGACCAGTTTGTTGTGCGCGACATCAATGCCGGAAAAAACTGGCTGACAAATAGTGGCACGCAAACCATCACTTGGGTCATCAACAACTCCGGAAGCCCGCTCACTTACACCGCCCCAAATGGCTCATCAGAGACCGTGACCAACGATGCCTCCGATCTCTGGGTGGGAACGACCCGTGCCATTGATGACATGGCGGCGACCAGCGGCTCGAATGCACTGGCCAACTTCAAGTTCGCTATCAGTGGCGGCAGCGAAACCATCACGATGGATAACTTTTCCATCACCGATCCTACCACCAGCGTGGTGGTGGTGCCGCAGCCGGCGCTCACGTTTGGCCCCATGCTTACCAATGGAAACTTACTTGCCCGCTTCAGCGGGTTGAGCGGCACCAACTACACAATTGAAGCTACGCCCACATTATCCCCTGCAAGCTGGTTCAAGTTCACCAATGTCACGGCGACGGCAGGAGAATTCGAAGTTGTCGCGCCCACCGCAAATCCATCGCAACTTTTCCGAGCCGTATATCCAAGTTACTAAGACCGGTTGAGGCCGCGGCTCAGTAGAACGTCTGGAACAACGTCCCCATCACGCTGATGGGGCCTTGGTCCTCCAAACTTTCCGTGGCCTTGTCGAGCTTCTGCAAGGTGAGCTTGGCGTTGTTGTAGAATTCTTTTTCGTTCACCAGCTTTCCGATCGTGCCGTCGCCGCGGTTCACCTTTTGGAGGATCTCCTTCAAGTTCGTCATCGATTCGGTCGTCTCGGTGTAAAGCTTGTCGTCCGTCAGCAGCTTGCCGAGCGAACCTTTGCCGGCCTTCGCGTCCGCGATGACGGTCTTGGCATCTGCAATGGTCGCGCGCAGATCGGAAGCCGTGTCCTGCAGGTTGGAAACCGTGGCGAGCGTGGACGTGTAAAGCGTGTCGTCCATGATGAGCTTGCCGATGGTGCCTTTGCCGTCGGCAATCTGGGAGGAGATGCGGTTCATGTTGGAAAGCGAGCCGGAGATATTCGTCTGGTTCTGCTTCAGCAGGTCGGTGAGCGGGCCGAGGATGTTCTCGATCTTGTCGCCGGAGAAACTCGCCGTCATGCGGTCCACGTTGCCCGCCACGTTATCGAGCTTCTGCATGATGGCGTTCAAGTCAGCCTGCTCGGTGGATTGGATGTCCGAGCCGTCATCGGCCACTTTTGCGGTCGGCGAACCGAAATCAACGGACACAAAATTCTGGCCCATCAAACCGGCGAACTGGATGGTCGCGATGCTGTCGATCTTCACGATGGCGCCTTCCTTGAGCTTCATCATGACCTTCACCTTGTTGTTCTCGATGCGAATCTTTTCAACGCGGCCGATCTCGACGCCCGCCATCTTGACGCGGTCGCCTTCCTTGAGTTCGCGCGCGGTGTTGAAGCGGGCGTTGATGCGTTTGCCACCGCGAATGCCGTCGAAGCTGCCGAGCGTTTCCAGGATGAGCACGGCGGCGATGACGATGAGCGCGGCGAACAACCCGAGCCGGGTTTCAAGGGAGTTTTTCATAGTGTTGAATTGCGTTTGAAGGATGCGTGCAAAAAGTCGCGGACTTCCGGCACCATGGAATTACGGATCTCCTCCGGCGTGCCGATGGCGTGGATGCGGCCTTCGAGGATGACGGCGATGCGGTCGGCGATGCCGAAAGAAAGATCGCGGTCATGCGAGACGATGAGCGAAGTGACGCCGGAACGCTGGTTCAACTTGGCGATCTCCTCGCCGACGATCACGGAGGATACCGGGTCCAGCTCGCTGGTCGGTTCATCGTAAAGGATGAGTTGCGGCTCGCTGACCAGCGCACGTGCGATGGCTGCGCGTTTCTTCATGCCGCCGGAAAGTTCGCTGGGGAGCTTTTCCTCGGTGCCCTTGAGGCCGACGGCTTCGAGCTGTTCGGAAACCACGCGCGCGATTTCGTCCTCCGATTTGAGGGCGTGTTCGCTGAGATAGAGGCCGACATTCTCGCCGACGGTCAACGAGTTCAACAACGCGCCTGACTGAAACACCATCGCGCAATGATGCCGATCCATCACGCCTTCGGCGGTGATGGGTTCGCCGCCGATGAAGATCTCGCCGGCGTCTGCGGGTTCGAGGCCGATGATGTGCCGCAGCAACACGCTCTTGCCGCTGCCGCTCGGGCCCATCAACACGAAGACCTCGCCGGGCTGCACCTCGAAATCCACGCCCTTGAGCACTTCCTGCCCGGCAAAAGATTTCTTCAAGCCGCGCACGGCCACGCTGACTCCACGATGGTTGGCGTTGGTGCTCATTTCTGGAGAACGCGCGTGATGAGATAGTCAAACACCACGATCAACACGATCGAGTTGACCACCGACTTTGTCACCGACCGGCCGATGCCGCGCGGGCCACCACGCGTGACGAGACCTTGATGACACGCCACCAAGGCGATGATGATGGAGAAACAGAACCCTTTCACCACGCCGTGAATGACGTCGCCCAGTTCGACAACATTGCGCAAATCCTGGAAGAACACCTTGAACGCGATCTCGATCTGGTGGTTCGAGGCCGCCACCGTGCCGCCGCCGAGCCAGCCCACAAGGATAGCGAACGTCACCAGCATCGGCACGGCGATACCCATGGCTACAATGCGCGGCAGCACGAGGTAATGCACCGGGTTGATGTTCATCGTGCGCAACGCATCAATCTCCTGATACACGCGCATCGAGCCGATTTCTGCGGTCATGGCGGAGCCGATGCGGCCGGCGAGCAGCACACCCATCATGATGGGCGCCAGTTCGCGCGCGATGGAATAGCCGACCATCCCGCCGACGTAGCTGTGCAACCCTTGCTGGCAAAGGATGGGCCCGGTCTGGAGCGCGATGACCGCGCCGATGAAGAACGAGAGCACGCACACCATGAGCAGGCTGGCATTGCCGATTTCGAAGAGCTGCTCAAACACCTTGCGACGCTGGCGCCACGTCAGCGGCAGGGCCGCGAGCGTGCGCCAGAACAGAATCACAAGTTCGCCGATGTTTTGAAACATGAGTGCGGGTCGGGTTCAACGTTTCCCGGCGGGAAGGTGCGTTAATTGGTGCGTGGAATCAACTGCCGCCGTGACTGCTGGCTTGGCCGATTTCACCGGCACGAAGAATAAACGCAGCGAAGTGCCGTCGGCGGTGCGCTTGTGTTGGAA
The DNA here is from genome assembly GCA_041181065.1 of Verrucomicrobiota bacterium. Lineage (GTDB taxonomy): Bacteria > Verrucomicrobiota > Verrucomicrobiia > Limisphaerales > DSYF01 > DSYF01. Next base: position 27,626 of record JBEGQI010000022.1, read on the forward strand.
GAGGCCGAGCAGGAAGGAGGTTTTACTGGAGCCGTCGCCTAGGGTTTGGTGGCGGTAGAGGTTCCACAGTAATGACTGGCTCGTCGCGCTATTGGTGGCGTTCTTCTCGGAGCGCCAGAGGGACCAGAGCGGCGAGTAGTTGCGTTCGATGCTCTTGCCCTTGAGGACGGGTTCCAGCAGTGCGAGGGCTTGAAAGCGCGTGCTGCCGTCGAAATCTTTGCGGTAGGAGAACAGGGGCCATTGATCGACGCGGCGCGCGGCGTGGCCAGTTTTGGTGTTGGCCTCGTGGGTGTCGGAGTAGAGGAAGAGCAGGATGCGCGTGCGGTCGCGGTCGAGCGGGTCGGATTTGATGCGGCTGTATTTGTAGAGCGGCCAGAGGTAGAAGTCGCTTTCGAGCACGTCGCTGCGGGCGTTGCCGAACAACGGCCAGACGCGGGTGGAGGTCTTGCCTTCGCCGCGCGCATAGACGTAAACGGGCCAAAGGAAATCGGTCTCGCGATATTTCTTGGCGCGGTCGTCGGTGCGCGTGAGGCCAAAGGGCCAGCCGTAGGAGGTGGAATCGCGCAGGGGCGAACGGTATTTGGTGTAGAACGGCAGCAGCGCAGAGAAGTGGCTGGCGTTAGTGGTGCCGATGTCGCGGGTTTCCTCGGACCAAATCGGCCACGCGATGAACGATTTTTCGTAGCCGGGGATGGACTCGGGGTCGCCCCACATGTTGGTGCGCGTGGTGACGGCCTTGGTTTCGCGGCCGACGACGGGCCAGAGTTGCCAGCCGCGCAGACCTTCGCCGTAGCGGAGGTGGAAGAAGGGCGCGACGTAATTGTAGGTGGTGACGTCGCCGCGCCGGGCTTTCGCGTAACGATTGGCGAGGGAAAGGAATTCCTCGGCGCCAACGGACCCGAAACCGGGCTTGCGCTTGGTTTTGATGTAAAGCGGCCAGAGGGTGAAATTGATTTCGTCGCGGAAGAGGCGGTTCTTCAACGTGCCATGAAACGGGAAGAACGCGGTGTAGTTCTGGTTTGTGTCAACGGAACGTTGTTGGAAGTAGAACGGGAACAGGGTGAATTGATCTTTCGTCGCGCCTGATTGCAATCCGCCGCCGGAGAAGCTGAGGAGTTGCAGGAACTGGAGGCGGTATTCGAGGCCAAAACGGTCGTAAGTGATGATGGGGTAGAGAAAATCCAATTCTGCCGAATCCGTGCCCGCATCATGCGTGGACGAGAGCAACGGCGGGATGGCCCAAGTCTCTTGATTACCCGCTTCTTGATCGTAAAAAAATGGTCCGACAGACTCGGATTGAGTGCCGGGACGCAGCGTGAGCTGGTATTCGTCAAACAGGGGACCAGCGTCCAGTTCCGCGGCGGAAACAGGCGTTGTAAAGAGGTCACCCAAAGTTGTCAAAAGGGCTAAAAATACTAAAAAAAACGCAAGTTTCAGCCAGAACCGAAGTCCTGCCGTTCGCACTGAACCTAACGATGAAAATAAACCTGACATCAGAATCACGTTAACGATGTCGTTCCAGCCAAAGGCTGTGAACAAGTCACCGGGACACCATCATTGACATTAAAACGCCACAGACTATTCTTTCACTACCTTGAGGTTTTTAACCTCGGTTCCTCCCAACCCAGTGCGGGTCACTCAGTGGCCCCACTGGGTTGATTCTTTACAACTTTAAACTTCCGCATCAGCACGATGAGCAGTGCGGGCAAAAACGTCAGGCCCGCGAACATGCATACCGCCGTGCCGATGGCCATCACGAGTCCAAGACTTTGGATGCCTTGATGCGCCGCCGGAATCAGACTGCCAAAACCGGCGATGGTGGTCAGGCCAGAAACCAACACGGCTTTGCCCGTGCTCTTGGCCAAGATGCCGGGATTTTGTTCTTCTGCAAACCGGTTCAGGATGTGGATGCCGTTCGTCACGCCGATGCCGATGACGAGCGGCAACGTCATAATGTTTGCAGGATTGAACGGGATGCCCGTCGCGCCCATCCAGCCGACCAGCCACAACGAGCCGATGCCCACTGGCAACAACGCCAGCACCACTGCCAGCGGACTGCGGAAATGCAGTAACACCATCAGGGAAATCGCCGCAAGCGAATACCAGGCTGCTTCTTCATAACTTTCCTTGAGCAACGTGGTGTATTGGTAGAGTTGGACTGGGGTGCCAGTGGCGTTGGGGTCCACCTTGCGCATATCCTCGATGAACACGCGCTGATGTTCGCGGTCCCAGATGTCTGCCTTCGGATTCACCTGCAACATGATCATGCCGTGATGGCCGATGAAGCGGTCGCGTAGGAACGCCGGCAAATCCTCGGCGCGTAAACGGTCATCCGCATCTTGTGTGCGCAACGCGTTGAATGTATCCCGGATGTCGCTGAACAAGGCTTGTTGATAGGCGGCGAGTTGCGACGCCTTGAACGACAGCGCCCGAGCATCGCCCGCGAGCATTTCCTTGCGGAGCGAGTCGATCGCGGTGCGGAGGGACATCACGGTCTTTGCCAGCGCCGGGTCATTCGTTCGCACTTCGTCCAGCACCGCGCCCATGTAGCCGTGCAACGAGTAAAGTGTGCGGCTCAACTCCGCGATGTTCACCGCATTGGTGTCCGGTGCGATGAAGTTAAGCGAGGCCACGTCGCCTTTGATCTCGCGGATGAGCGCGAGTTTTGTGGTCGGGTTCTGGCGCAGGAAACGCGTGATCGAATCCACGCTGGCGATGGAAGGCAGATTTGTCAGCGCGCCTTCCCAAGCGGCGGCTTGCTCCAGATTGGTCGCGACGATCTGGCCGAAGATGATGGATTTGTCCGAGCTGCGCAGTTTGTCCACGGTCTGGACGGCTGGCAGCCCGCGGCTTTGCATGTGGAGCAAGTTGTAATCGAAGAACACGCGGCTGGACAAAATCGCCGCCACCACACAGAGCGCTACCGAAACACCCATCGTGGTCCACGGCCGGTTCAACCACAATTGCTCGATGCGCGCGCGGTGATCGGTCTGATGAATCTGGTGGTCCAGCACGTTTTGCCGACCGCGCAGTAGCAACGCCGGGAGCAGCGTCATCATCGGCACGAGGCAGATGAGCAGGCCGCCACCGCAGATGACGCCCATTTCCTGGATGCCTTTGAAGCCGGTGAACGACATGGCAAGGAAGCCCGCCGCCGTTGTCATCGCGCCGGTGAAGATTCCTTTGCCGGTGAACACCATCGCCTTTTCCAGCGCCTGCGCCTCGGTCTTGCCGTGGCGCAACTCCTCTTCGTAACGCGTCACCAGATGCACGCCGAAGTCGATCGCCAGGCCCACCAGCATCGGCACGAACGTGATTGTCAGGATGTTCAAGTGGCCGATGGTTGCCGTTGCAAACGCCATCGTGTAGCCGAGACCGATGACGAGGCAGAACGTCGCCTTCAACGGCCGGCCGGTCTCGTGATAGCCGTAAATGAAAATCAGCGCGCAGATGATCAATGACACCACGCTCGCCACGGTCGTGTCCTTCTGCGATTGCAGCATCTCATCGAGTTCCAACACCGGCTCACCCGTGAAACCTACATTCACGCCCGGAACTTCCGCGCGGGTTTCCTCGATCAACGACCGCATCCGTTCGACGGCATCGCCGTTCAACTCGTCGGTCAGCGCGTGCGCATTCACCACGAACAAACCGTTCCTGCCGAAGGTCAGGTAAATCGCCTGATCGGCTTCCGGCCCGGCATTGAACAAAGCGTTCAACCCCGGCGACGGCGCCCGGCCCGGACGTTGCAATGAAGCCGTCGCTTGCGACACGATCCGCTCCAGGGCGGGCAAGGCGCCGACGAGCGAGCGGTTCTCGGCATTATCCTCGCGGCTCGCGGTCCGAATCTGGGTGTTCACCAGTTCGAACAGCCGCACGAGATTCGTCGCCTGCGTGAACTGATGGATGAACGGCCGATACTCGCCGAGCGTTTTCTTCAGCTCGCGCAAATCGCCTTCCTCGGCGAACAGCAAAGCCTTTGAACCCATCTTCGGCAGGTCGCCCTTGTAGAACACATTGACGAATAGGTTCGTTTCGAGGGTCTCCGTGCGCTGCGAATCCGAGTGAATGGCATCGCGGAACCAGCCCAAGATCCGGCTGCCGCCCACCAGTTGGTTGGTCTCCGGATGCGCGGGGATGCGAATCGTCGCGGCCTCGAGCTTCGCCCCCAACCGTTCGACGAATTGACGGCTCTTCTCCGCATCGTCGCTCTCGATCACAGCCACGAGATCGTCCTGCTGTGTGAACTCCTCGCGCAGCTTCAGGAAGTTCTCATGATACTTCTGGTTCCCGCCGACGAGGTCGTTGCGGTTCGTGCTGAACTGCAACCGATCAATCGTGAAGAAGACGCAGACGAAGAACAGCAGCAGTTGCGGCCAGATGAACAGGCGCGGGCGCGCGCAAACTGCCGCCGCGAGTTTCGCGAGCAGCCGGCCGAAGAAAGTTTCGCCTGAGAGCGCCTGCACTGTGTCGGGTTATTTGACGGGTTCCACGAACACGGCCGTGCCGTAGCACAACACTTCCGTGATGCCCGGCCCGATCTCGGTCGCGTCGTAGCGCACGCCGATGACGGCGTTCGCGCCGAGCTGACCGGCGTGGGCGAGCATTTGATTGAAGGTGTCCTCGCGCGCCCGTTCGCAGAGCGAGGTATAGAGCGTGATGTTTCCGCCGAACACGGCTTGAAGATTGGCGCCGATGTTGCCGATGACGGACCGCGAACGCACGATGATGCCGCGCACGACGCCGAAATTGCGCGTCACGCGATAGCCGGGCAGCTCGAAGGCGGTGGTGGTCAGCGGATGGGTCTGGCTCATACGCGGAGCGATTCAACACGAAGGGCGAGGGCCGAAAAAGCGGAAACTCAATTCGTTCTTAATCGTAATCTTACTCTTAATCTCACGGTGGAGAGGAAGGGATTAAGATTACGAGAAAGAGTAAGATTAAGAACTCCAGCACCCGCTACGCCTTCTGCGGCATGATGCGGTCGGGATGCCGCGCGCGGCTCACCGCGGTGTCGTAGGTGATGAGACACTTGCAGTAGAGGTCGTAGAGGCAATTGTCCATGAGCACCATGCCGTCCTTGCGGCCCATCTGCAGCGTGTTCTCCAACTGATGCAGCTGATTTTCGCGGATGAGATTTCGCACAGCACCATTCGCCACGAGCATCTCGTAGGCAAGCACACGCCGCGTCCGGTCCGCGGCTGGCAACAACTCTTGCGAGATGATTCCCTGCAACGCATTCGCGAGCTGCAAGATGATTTGCCGCTGCGCGCTGCCCTCGAACACGCCGATGATGCGCTCCAGCGCGAGCGAAACATTGGGCGAATGCATCGTGGCCAGAACAAGATGACCCGTTTCAGCGGCGGTGAGCGCGGTGGAAATCGCTTCGTAATCGCGCATCTCGCCCACGACGATGACGTCCGGGTCCTGCCGCAGAACGTGGATGAGCGCGCGGTTGAATGAGCGCACATCGGTCAACACCTCCTGTTGCACCACGATGGCGCGCTTGTTCTCGTGCACGAATTCAATCGGGTCCTCGATGGTTACGATCTTGCAGCGGCGCTCGGTGTTGATGAGGTCCACGAGGTAATTCAGCGTGGTCGTCTTGCCCGCGCCGGTGGGGCCAGTGATGAGCACGAGGCCGTTCGGCTTGCGCGCGAGTTCGTCGATGCGCTCAGGCAAACCTAACTCTTCGCGCGACGCGATGCGGTCGCCGCAAAAGCGGAAGCTCAACTCGGGATGGCCATTGCGCCGATAGACCGTGACCCGCACGCGTCCGGCGACGCTATGCAGCAGGGAGATGCACAACTCCCACTCCGCCTCGAATTTTTTCCGCTGTTGTTCGTTGAGCAGGCAATTCGTGATCTCGATGACTTCAGCCTCTGAAAGCGCGTCCTCATCCGCGAGGATGATCTCGCCGTTCACGCGATACGCCGGAGGCACGCCTGCGACGAGGTGCAGGTCCGACGCGTCGAAGTCGGCGGCAGCGGCGAGGAAGCAATCGAGTTTGTCTGAGTTCATCGTTGAAGGAGTTGGCGGATTGAGCCGCGCAGTCGCGACCACCAGCTGATGCGACCAACGGAAACCAAAGCCGCGTGCACGTCATCGGAACGCGGATTCAATTCCTTCGCGCGCTTGAAAGAAGTGGTCGCTGGGCCCGCGAGCCCGAGCGCTTGCTGACAACGGCCCAGCTCCAGCCAAAGCAGGAAATGCCCTGCGTTCCACTCCAGCGCCTGTTGCGCGAGCTTCATCGCGACGGCGAATTGCTCGTAGTAATAGCGCACGCGTGCCGCCAGCCACGCGATGACCCAATCGCCCGCCGCGAGCGACAGCGCTTTCTCGAAGCAGAAGTCCGCCCGCGTCTCGCGTCGCGCCAGCAACACATCGCCGCGCGCGAGCCAGATGTAGGGAGACTCGCCGCGCGCCTCGATGGCGGAGTCAGAAAAAGCGAGCGCGCCCTGAATGTCGCCGTCACGCGCGAGGGCGACGGCTTTGGCCGCGAGCAGTTCAGCCTCGTTGGGGAATTTCTCCAGCGCCTTGTCGGCCCACAGCTTGGCTTCGCGAAATTCGCCGAGCTCAATGAGCATACGCACCTGGCCAGTCCACGCGGCGGCGCTGCGCGGATTAAACTCGAGCACCTTGGAAAAATAGCGGAGCGCGGACTCGAACTTCCCGTTCTCGAAAGCGGATTGAGCCTCGGCGAGAAAGTGCGCTTCGTCCGTGGTAGCCGCGTGCAGCGGTTCGACCGCTCGATCCTCGGAACCGTCCCCCAGCTCAAGATTTCCGAAGCGGCTCATGACAACGTGATAGCAAGCTCATCCGGGCGTAACCAACGAATTCTTCGGCGGCAATGGCGCCTGCTGCCGCACCAGTTTCATCCGCGCCTTGCGCAGTTCGTCGGCGGACAACTCCCTGCGGGCGACCCGTTCCTTCGCGCGTGCGCGGGCGTGCATCCATTCACGCAGGAGCAGCAATGTGCCGAGCAGGATCAGTCCGGCAAGGCCGGGCAGCGCGTAATGAAGAAACACATCCTCCGGCATCCGCGCGAGGATGACCGCTGCAATCAGGAGTGTGGGCAACACGACAAGGAACAAGCCGGCATTGCGCCCGCGTCCTTGCAGATTCTCAAACAAGCCTGCCCAGAATGGACTCATAACAACTCAAAGGGGTTCATCGCGGCGCGTTCGCGTTGCGCGCACGACCATCCGCCCACGCGCGAAGCTGGCTGATTTGCTCGGCCATCGTCTTTGCGAGCGGCACGGTTTGCGCGATGGCGGCCTGCACGTGCACGGTCGTCAAATCGGTGCGGGCATGGAAAGCATCGTAGAGCGCGCTGTTGATGGCTTCCTCAATTTCCGCGCCGCTGAAATGATTTGTGGCATCCGCCAGCGCGCCCAGATCGAAGCCCGCCGCAACGCGACTTCGCTTGGTCAGATGGATGCGGAAAATGTCCTGACGCTCTTCACGGCTCGGCAGGTCCACGAAGAAGATTTCGTCGAGGCGACCTTTGCGCAGCAATTCCGGCGGCAGGTTGGAAATGTCGTTCGCCGTCGCGACGACGAACACCGGCGCGGTCTTTTCCGAAAGCCACGTCAGGAAGGTGCCGAACACGCGCGCGGTGGTGCCACCGTCCGAAATGCCGGAGCCTTGCGAACCGGCGAAGGCTTTGTCGATTTCGTCCACCCAGAGGATCGCGGGCGCGACGGACTCGGCCACGGAGATGGCATGGCGGACATTTTCCTCCGACGAGCCGATGAAGCTGCCGAACATGCGGCCCATGTCGAAGCGCAGCAACGGGAGTTGCCAGAGATTTGAAACCGCTTTCGCGCACAGGCTCTTGCCGCAACCTTGCACGCCGAGCAGCAACACGCCTTTGGGCGCAGGCAAGCCGAACGCCCGTGCCTCGTCCGTGAACGCTGCAGCGCGTTTGTTCAGCCAGTCTTTCAGCACGGCCATGCCGCCGACGTGGCTGAAGCTTTCATCCGTGGCGTAATATTCAAGCAGGCCACTCTTGCGAATGATTTGTTGCTTCTCGGCAAAAACGTCGGCCACGGCATCCACGCTCAGGCGCTCATCCTTCACGATGATCTTGGCAAAGACGTTCTCCGCCTCGCCGAGAGTCAGGCCGAGCGCGGCTTGCAACACGCGTTCGCGGCCCGCATCATCGAGGTCGATCTTCACCTGCTTGTGCGGCTTCACCTCGGCGATGATGTGGTCGAGCAACGCGGATAAATCTTCGCGCGACGGCAGCGGGTGATTCAGCACCGTGATTTCCTTTTCCAGCTCGGTTGGAATCTCGAGCGTCGGCGCGATGATGATGATGGTCTTGTGGCTGTTCTTCAGGTGCAACGCGATGTCCTTCAACTTGCGCGTCACGGCGAATTGGCTCTTCGTCAGGAACGGATGAAGGTCCTTGAAGACAAATACCGCGGGCTCGACTTGCTCGATGACAAGGTCCAGTGCGGCGAGCGGATCCTTCGTGGCGGGGTTGCGGCTTTTCTGCGACTGGATGGACGTTCCCGCCGGCACGATGCCGGTGCTGCACGTCCATTCGAAGACGCGCTTCTGCCGCTTCTTCGCGATCTCGACGATGAGTTCCTGCACGCGCAGCTCCTCGCTCGAAAGCACGTAGAGGATAGGATACCGTGCGCGGATCAGCGTCTCGATTTCGGTGGCGAAGGTCATGTGAGTGCGTTTCGGTTCAGCTGATCAACCGTTTCCACCACGGCTTGCCGGGCTTCGGCAGTTTGGAAATGGATTCGCTGAGGCGCTGTTCAACTGTCGCAGGCACGACCGTCTGACGGATGTCTTCGCGCAACGCTTCCTCTGCCGAGTTGAATTCGCGGGCCGAGGTTTGCTGCGCCTGCGTGTGGGAAAGCAGTTCGCGTTCGCGGGATGTTTGCTTGTGCTGTTTCATGCGGGGCCTCAATCAGGGAAAATGAACAACCACGGATGGACACAGATAGACACGGATAGAAGCAAGGGACCGCCGCCACAATCCTGCCCCTTTGATACGCCGGGTATAAGAGCCAAGCGCGATCGAAGAGAACCGAAGTCCACGTTCTGGTCGCATCCGTGTCTATCTGTGTTCATCCGTGGTTTCATTTCTTCAGGCGGTCTTTTCAAACTGGGCGGCAAAAGCTTTTCGGGCGCGGTGCAACTTACCACGCACAGCGTCAGCTGTCTGGCTCGTAAGTTCAGCAATCTCCTCGTAGCTCATCTCTTCGTCCGCGACGAGCAGGAGCAGCAGGCGGTATTCGGGAGTCAACCGGTCCATCGTCTTCGCGATGCGCTCGCCCAGCTCCTTCACTTCGAGGATGCGCAACGGCGAATCACTGGTGGCGGGCGTGGCGTCGAGGAGGGTTTCATCCGCGCCGGTGACGATGTGGCGGTTGTGCCAGCTTGCCTGAAGGTTGTGGCAATGGTTGATCGTGATTCGGTAGAGCCACGTGCGAAAGGCGGCCTCGCCGCGGAACTCATCGAGCTTGCGATAGACCTTGAGAAAAACGTCGTGGGTCACGTCCTCGGCGCGTTGCGGGTCGCCGAGGTAGCGGAGCGCGAGGTAATAGACCGCCTTGTTGTGTTCACGATAAAGGTCGGCGAACCCGGACGGTTCCAGTCCGGGCGGCGCCGTAGGTTCGACACCAGGTTCGTTCACGAGGGGCTCCACGGCTGATTAGACAGGAGCAGCCGAGGGTCGTCACGCAAAGAACAGCGGACGCAGTTTTGCCGGCTGGGTCAGTCTTCGTCGCCGTGAATGGTGATCACTTTGAGCAGCCCGAGCAGGACCACCAGCAGGATTAATCCGCTGGCGAGGGGAAGGATGCCCACGCCCAGAAACAACCACCGTAAGTTTGTGATCTCATGGGTCAGGTCGCGGCTGGATTCGAGCGACACGGTTTCAATCCGGTCTGTCAGCCGGTCACACGCTGTTTGATAGGAGAGGAAACTGTGGAGAAGATCAACGGACCCGTCGTCATTGGCTGCGGTTGATTTGGGATCGGGCGTGCCTGCGGTGAACGCATCAGCTTGCTTGCGGCAGATGGCGCGCTTGTTGAGAACCTCTTCGAGACAGGCCCGCAAATCCGGGTCCTTCAAGGTGGATTTGAGCTGCGCGTAGAGCCGGTCGTTCGCGGCGCGTTCGTCGGCGATGGTGCGTGTTAGCTTCGCGCGCGCTGCAGGATCTTGCGTCTTCTGCAGTTCAATGATGTGGCCGTAGCTTGCAAATGCATGCAGGCCGACCTCCTGAAGCTCATTCAATGAAACCGTCGCTTCGGTCAAAACGCGGCTGTATCGGGCGTTGATGCTCGCCAAGCGCCACCAGCCAACCACACCCAGCGCCAGCAACATCGCTGTGATGATTGCGAGCGAATAGATTGCCAGCCTGCTCGCCCGCCGGGGGGCGGGTGCTACTGCGCGATTCGCAGCAAAGGATGACGGAGTATTCATGGGTCAATTGCTGGACAAGCGCTAATAAAACGGAGGGAGCCCCGAAGCTAAAGCGAAAACCTCTGCCCAACGGCTAAGACCTGGCCCCGGGTGTGCGCGCCCGGACCGCGATTCCTCAAGCAAAAGGAGCGATCTACTTGCCCTTCGCTTTGACCACTGCTTCTGCTTGTTCGTAGGAACCCACGTTGAAGCAATTGGTGTAACCCGCGGCGCGCAGATCCTTTTCCGCAATGCCGCTGCGGCGCCCGGAGCGGCAGTGGAGCAGGATGACCGTCGATTTGTCCGGCACCACGTTGGTGATGCTGGTCTTGACGGTGTCGAGCGGCAGGTTGGTGGCGCTGGCGAGGTGGTTAGAAGAGAACTCCTCGCGCGTCCGCACGTCCACCAGCACGGCGCCGGCCTTCAGCTTCTTGGCCGCCTCGGCGGTGGTGATCGAAGATTCGGCGTAGAGCGTGACGGCGAGCGCGCCCATCAACAGTGCGGCGAGAAGGGATTTGGTTTTCATGTGACGTTACGGAGTGCAATTTCTGTCGTCGCCCAGAAATTGCAACTCGTTTGGCAACGTCTCAGGGCGAACGCAGCCGGAAGAATTGCTGGGCCGGAGCGGCGTTGACGGGGACAACCAGTTGCAACGAGCCCGCGCCGTTGGCGGTGTTGGTGCTCACCGGCGTCCAACTCAGCAAGTCCGGCGAAGCTTCCAGCACCCACGGTTGATTGGCGGCGGCTTGCGCGGCCAAGGCGACTGTGTTGCTGCTGGTGAGCGTTGAACTGGCGATGACCGGCGAAGGCAAATTGGTGAAGATCGCGGTCACTGTTGTGCTGTTCGTCGGCATGATGAACGAAGTGGTGGGCGCGCTCGGATTTGCGACTGCGGCGCCGCCCCAGCCGGCGAACAATTTGCCGCTGGAAGCGGCGTTGGCGGTGAGCGTCACGATGCTGCCCGCACCGAAGTTGCCGCTGCCGGTGCCGTTGCTGACCGTGAGCGAATAAGCGTTCGCAGCATTGGTGCGCCAGAGTTGCAAAAGTTTTTGCAAGGCGAGCGGCGCATTCGTCGGCGCGGGGCGACCGAGTTGGTCGCCGGCGTTGATGCCGTGGCAATTCGCGCAGGTGCGCACTTCGCCGGGGCGGAAGGTGATCCAATAACGCTCCTTCACCACGCTGTCGTTGTTGTTCGTGCCGGTGAGGTGCCAGGTCACGGCGCGGTTCGCTGGGACGATGGTGGCTTGCGAGCCGTCGGGCATTAACTCGGTGCCGCCGAGCGGCGCGCCGACTTTGGCGCTGACGTAATTGAACGCCGCCGAATCGTGCATCGGCGTGGCGAGAACGCGGCGTCCGGGCTGCGGCAAACCGCCTTGGCCGTTCGTGTAGCCGCGTAGGAAGTCGGCTTGCAGAAATTGCAGATGCGAGATGTCATAAACCTTGCCGCCGTTCGCGATGGAGTTGGTGCCGCCAGGGATGCGGAGGTTGTAGGGCTGTTGTTTGTCGTTGCCGTCGCGCGCCGTGACGTTGCGGCTGACGACGAGTGCCAGGCCACGGTTTGCGAGGTCGGCTTGGAACGTGGCGAGGTCCACGCTGGCATTCGTGAACACGGTGGCTTCGATGCCGGCCACGCCGGGATTCCACGGCGACGGCACCGGCCGCGCGCGCACTTCGACCGGTTGCAATTCCCAGAGCGCATTGCTTTGCGTTACGCGCGTGGTGCCGTCCCAATACGTAGCAACGTTGGTCAGCGGTGTGTCGATGAGGAACTGGTTGGTCATGTAGATCGGCGTGCTGGGATTGTTGGTCAACAGCATGAGCCGGAAATTGTAAGCGGACTTCGGCAGCGAAGCGGTGCCGAGGTTGGAATCAAAGCCGGAGACCGGGGTCGCGGCGGCGATGAGCGCGCCATCGGACATGGGCAGCGGATTGCGGAAGTTGATGGTCGTTGCGGCGGTGATGCGCGTGAAGAACATGTTGTTCGGGTTCAACGACGGCGGGCCCGTGAGTGTGAGGATGCGACCCGAGGTGTGGGTGCCGCCGTTCTGCGAAAAGTCCGGCGCGTCCACGCCGAAATAGACGCCGTTGGTGCGCGGGTCCTCGACGATCTGGAAAAAGTTTTCGATGAAATTTGTGTTAACGGAAACAACGCCCGCAGCAGTGCGGCTGGCCAGGCCGCCGAACGTGAGCAGGTTGGTGTCGGCCAGAAATGAGTTAGTCATCAACTGGGCGAACTCATGACGCCCAAGATGGTTGATGATCTCTTCCTCGCCGCCGGCTTCGGGCAGCATCCACGGGAAGAAGTTGTTGAACGCGTTTCCGTTCACCCCCATCGCGACACGGTTGGTCGTGTCGAAATTGCGCGGTTCAGGAAATGTTTCGAGCGTGACGGGCACGTTGCTGGCGCCGAGCGCCTCGCTGAGGAAGTTGAACACGCCATTGGTCTGGTTGTGCAGGCGATCGTCGGCGGAGTTTGCGTCCTGCACGAGATGATCCCAGCGCGTTTCAATCACGCGTCCGAAGCTGTCCACGAACGGATTGAACGCGCCGCTCGGCGTGTGGTTCAACTGCCGCAGGTTCCCCGTCGCCGGGTTGAGACTCCACGTGCCGGTCACGCTCGGCTGGCCTTTGTATTCCTCCAGTTGCGGATAGATCTGCGCCGCCGCAGCGATGGGTTTGTCGGTCATGAAAATGACGCGGTCGTCCGTCGCGTAAGTCGGGTTGACGTTGTTGAAGTTCGTCGGCTGGTTCGGAACGGGAATGATCGCCGGGACGATGTTTGTATCGGCGATGACGGCGGTGAGATTGGTGACCTCGTAAAGCTGCCAGTGGAATTGCGTCACATCGTTCGAACTCGCGGGCGCGCCCACGACCATGCTGAAAAGGGCTTTCTTTCCGCTCCAGTGCATCGCGGGATCGCGCACCGCGATGCCGACGCCGTCCTGCACGCCGTTCGTGCCGAAACCGGCGCTGCGGGTGAGATTCACGAGCGCGCCATTCGTCATGCGCAACCACAGGTCGCCGCCGCGTCCGCAGTGCGCCGTGTCCGGCAGGTGGTTACCAAACAGCGACACGACGGACAGAAAGCTCGTGGCCACGGCGCCATTATTCTCACGCGGCATGTGCACCTGCGTGACGAACAAGATGGGATTGGTCGTCATCACCGACGCGCGCGCGACGGGGACGAACAATAACGCAGCAGCCAACACAGCTCCGATGCGGCAATGAATTTTCATGTTGGCTAGGATAGCCGACGATGACGTCCGCTCAATACGCCGTCGGGCGTATTCTCAATGCGGGCGCATCAGTCGGAAGAACTGCTGACCGTCGTCGGGCAGCGCAACGGTCTGTCCGCGCTCAAAGAAAAGCGGGGCGTTGGTGGCGAGAGCCCACGGACCGTTTGCTGAGGGCGATGACTCCAGGAAGAAGCCGTCCAGCTCCAGCGGCCACGACAACGCGACGTCGTTGGCTTGAGCTGGCTGGATGTTCAATCGCGCGGCCGTTGGCAGGATGGTGATGCGGACTGGCCGGCTCCATGTGCGGGCGCCCTTCGCGTCGAACGCGCGCGCTGAGAAGGTGTATTCACCCACCGGAAGGTTCGTCAGCGTGATTGTGTAAGGCGGATTTGTGGCGCCGCCGAGGCCGTTGTTAAAACTGCCCGAGTAGAACAGCACTTGGGAGATTCCATCGGCGTCGCTGGCGTTCGCGCTGAGTGTGATGTCCGTGGGCGACGTGAAAACTTTTCCGTCCAGCGGGCTGGTGATCGTGACGGACGAAGGCGTGTTGGTGGATTGATTGACGTAAAGATTCACGAACACAGGCGCGGACGTCGCCTTGTTGTCAGTCACGGCAAACGTGAACGCATCGAGGCCGGCGAAGTTGTTGCTCGGGGTGTAGGTCACGTCCGGCGGTGTGCCCGAGAGCGAGCCGTGCGCCGGCGGATTCACGATCTGAAAGTCCAGCGCATCACTATCGGCGTCGTGGGCGGTGAGCGTGAGGTTGGTAGGCGCATTTTCGAACAGCGTCATGTTCTGCGGCAACGCAACGGGCGGACGGTTCGTGACGGGCGGTGGCGTGGTGTCGAAAGTGTAGATCGCGCCCGCCGTGCCGATGAAGACGACGTTGCTCAACGCCATGATGCAATCGCCCGGCCCAAAAGCGTTCGTGATGCCGGGCGCGAACGGGAAATCGAGCCCGCTGCCCTGATTGAACTGCGTCCAGTGGTGACCGTCGGTCTGCCGATACACGCCGCCCTGCAAAAGATAATTCTGCTTCAGGAAAATGAACGCCTCACCTGCCGGCGTGTTCACGATGCGCCCGCCGCCGAGGTTCGTGGCGAGTCCGCTGCTGGCGTTGAAGATCAAGCCGTCGCGCGGCCGCCAGCCGATGAGCGGGACGTTGCCCCAGATGTTTTGTGCAGGGCTTGCCACAGTGAGTCCGTTGCCGCAGATGAAATTTCCGTAGCGGTCGAGGCCTGCGACGCGTGCATCGCCGATGCGCCCGAGCGGGTTCACGCTGTTCGGATCGGTGAAATTCGGGTCGAGGCTCGTCCACGATGCGCCGCCATTCGTCGAGTGCAGATAGCCGCCCGTCTCCGTGCCGATGACGACTTCGTTGTTCCAGCCCGCGCAGATGGAGAAGATTTCGCCGAAGCCGGAGATGTTGCTCGTGAGCGGGATGGGAAAATAATTCGTCGGCACACGCGCGTTGATGTCGATGGCGGTGTAACTTCGCCCGCCGTCGGTGCTGTGATAGACGTAGGGAAAAAATCCCGAGCCGGTCCAGAGCGAGCCGTCCGGCGCGATGGAGAAATTGCAGACGTTGCCGGTGTAGGGATAAGTCTTGCCCGAGATGGTCGCGGGTTGCCAGAGCTGGTTGGTTTCGTCCCACCAATAGATTACGGGAAGCGTGTTCGCCGCGCCGCCGGGCGGATTGAACGTGAGCGTGTTCGTGATGATGTTGAACGGGCTGCCTGCGATGACGAGCGTGCCTTGCGGCGTGACGGCGATGTCCGTAAGCGCGAGAAGATTGGTAGTGCTGCCGTTGGTCCAGAGCGGGAAGCCGGTCATCGGCAGCGCGGTGAAATTGTGATCGGCGAACGAAGCGCGGAAGACGCCGTCGAGGATGGTCGAGTAGTAGAGGTTCGTGCCGTCCGATGCGAGGCGTGGACCGAAGGCGCCGAACTGAAGGTTCTGGTTGTTCAAGCTGCCCCAAGACGACCAGCCATCCGCATGACCCGCGGCGGCCATCAGGCAAATGGCCAGGACCACGGCATACTTCCTGGCAGTGATGAACATTGGGAAAATGATAATGCGAACTGCGGCGCGCTTCACGCACTTCCGCTCGCGGCGTTGCGGGCGCAAGCTAACGGGGCGGCGGCGGCGCTCACAATACGCCGAACGGCGTATCCGTGATTCGCGTGCGGGCGCTTAAAGTGATTGCGTGGCCAACGCCCTGCCTGTCGAATGAGTCTCATGCCGGAAATTTCTCCCCGCCCTGCGCGCGGTCGCTGGATCGCGACGCTCGTGCTGGCACTGTCGCTGGCCGCGACGGTGTTCGCGTGGTGGCGTGAGAGCGAGCTACAGCAACGCAACCAGCAGCTGCGCTGGCAGGAAAGTTACGCGCCAGTCGGCAACATGCTCCGGGAACTCCTGATGGTGCGCTTCGAAGTGCTGCACGACCAGACGCGGGCGGCGTTGCGGCGCGGCAACTTCACGGCTGCCGCGTGGCAGGAGTTCGCCGACCAATCCGAGTGGCGGCAGCATTTTCCCGGCATCAGCGAGATCGGCTACGCGGAATTCGACGGCGAGAAGTGCTACGTCAAATTCATCTCCACCGCGGGCGGTGCGGCGCTGCACCCCGCTGGTTTTGATCTGACGCGCGACCCGGCCATTCGTGAAGCCGCCCTCAAATCGCGCGATGCTGGCTACGGAATTCCGTCGCGGCCGATCAATACTGGTGACACGAACGCCGCGATGCTGGTGGTTTGCTTTCTGACCGTCCAACGCATCGACGCGCGTCCCGGAACGGTCGATGAGAACCGGCAAAATTTGCGCGGGCTGGTCTTCTTCGCGCTGGATCAGCGGGAATATTTCGGCGCCGTCGCCAAAGAAATGCGGAGCAGCCCGTTCGAGTTCCGGCTGCTGCGGCCCGACGAGCCGGCTATCGTCAAGACACCGACGCAACGCACCATCACCAACGGGGGGATGACGGGCGAATGGCGTTTTGCGGTCACCTTGAAGGCCGCGCCCGCCGCTGGCACGCCGTGGCTGGTGCTGGTGCTCGGTCTGGGCTTGAGCGGCTTGCTGTTCTGGCTCGTGTCAGTGCAGGCGCGGTTGCGAGCTGAGGCAGAGGCGGCGCGCGAAAAGGCGGTGGCACAGGAGGCGGAAATCCTGGCGTTGAACCGCGAGCTCGAACAGAAAGTCGCGCAGCGCACGTTGCAACTGAATGAGGCGCTTGCGGAGGAACGGGAGTTGAACCAGCTCAAAAGCAACTTCATCGCGATGGTCTCGCACGAGATTCGCACGCCGCTCGCGCTCATCCTCAGCTCGGCGGAGATATTGTCGCGCTATCTCGACAGGCTCGCGCCCGAGAAGCGCGCGCGGCATCTCGAACAGATCAACGAATCAGTCGAGCGGATGAGTTCGTTGATGGAGGATGTGTTGCTGTTCAGCAAGGCTGAGGCGGGGCGCATGGAGTTCAATCCTGCGTCACTCCAACTCACTGAATTCCTGCCGCAGCTCGTGGACGAGATGAGCTCCACGACCGCGCGGCGTTGTCCCATCGAACTCGAACTCGGCCCGTCGCTCGCTGAGGCGCGGGGCGATGAAGCGTTGTTGCGCCACATCCTCAGCAACCTATTGAGCAACGCCGTGAAATATTCCGCCGCCGGTGAAGCGGTGAAGTTGCGCGTGCGCCGCGAGGCTGGCGAAGCGGTGTTTGAGGTGATTGATCGCGGCATCGGCATTTCAGAAGCGGACCGCGAAAAACTTTTCCGTCCATTCCATCGAGGCGCGAACGCAAAGCACATCGCGGGAACGGGCCTTGGCTTGGTCATTGTGCGTCGTTGCGTGGAGAGGCACGGCGGAAGTTTTGACATCCAGAGCCGCGAGAACGCGGGCACAACTGCAACGGTGCGGTTGCCGATGTTTTCGCCGGCGCACACGGAGTTCGTCAAAAAGTTCAACTAAGCTGCCATGCCGAAGATCCTCATCATTGAAGACGAACCGAGCATCCGCGAGAACCTCGTGGAAATTCTCGAGCTCGAAGGTCACGAGCCGTTCGCGGCGGCGGATGGCATTGCGGGCCGCGAGCTAGCGCGCCAGGCAAAACCGGACTTGATCCTGTGCGACGTGATGATGCCGGGCCTGGATGGTTACGCCGTGTTGAAGTCGCTCCGGGCCGACGAGCAAACAGCGCGAATCCCGTTCATCTTTCTTACCGCGCGCGGCGAACGCGCTGATGTGCGTGCCGGGATGAACCTGGGCGCAGACGATTATCTCATCAAGCCGGTGCGTGTGGATGAATTGCTTGGAGCCATCGAAGCGCGGCTTGAACGCGCGCAGCAGCACGCTGGCTTCAAGGCGGATTTCAGCTCCGCCGCCCCGCTGGAGGCGCTTGGTTTATCAGCGCGCGAAGCGGAGATCCTGCTTTGGGTGGCGCAGGGAAAATCGAACAGCGAAACAGGCGTCATCCTTCACATCAGCGCCGCGACGGTGAAGAAGCACCTCGAACACATCTACGAGAAGCTCGGCGTCGAAGGCCGCAACGGGGCGACGCTCCGCGCGGTGGAGTTGCTCTCGTCGCGCAGTTGATGGCTAATCGCCCGTGCTGTTGCGGAGGAACATCTTCCCCGGCAACTGGCGGATGAGCTTCTTCATTTCGAGGCTGAACAACGCCACGCTCGTGGCGGACGCGGGCAAGCCGCACTTGCGGATGACTTCGTCGATGCTCAATTCCTCCTTGCCGAGCACGTCGTAAACTTTCTGCTCGTTCTCGGATAGTTCCAACGCGGGCAGCAAGCCGGTCTCGCTGGCCGAAGGCGGACGGTTGCTGCCGGGAAAGAGATATTCGAACTCGCTGAGGATGTCCTCGACGCCTTCGCAGAGCTTCGCGCCTTTCTTGATGAGGTCGTGGCAACCCTTGCTACGCGGTGAATCGATGCGCCCGGGCACGGCGAAGACTTGGCGGCCGTATTCGGTCGCGAAGTTCGCGGTGATCAAGGAGCCGCTGGTCATGTTGGCTTCAACGACGACAGTGCCGAGCGTCATGCCGGCGACGATGCGGTTGCGGATGGCGAAGGATTGGCGGTCGCCGTTGCGATTGAATGGGAACTGCGAGATGACGGCGCCGTTCGCGGCGATGCGCTCGAACAACTCGGCGTTCTCCGGCGGGAACACGACGTTGATCGCCGTGCCGAGGACCGCGATGGTGCGCCCTTTGCCACTCAACGCGCCTTGATGCGCCGCGGTATCAATCCCGCGCGCGCCACCGCTCACAACGGTGACGCCGGTGTAAGCAAGCTGGTAACCGAGCTTGCGCGCCGTCTCGATGCCGTAGTGCGTTGTCTGCCGCGAACCGACGATGGCCACGGAATTCTTGTCGCGCTCGGTTAGCGCGCCCTTCACGTAGAGAATGACCGGTGGGTCATAGATTTCGCGGAGCGAGGCCGGGTATTCCAGATCTTCCTGTGTTACGACGTGGCAGCCGTAATCCGCGATGCGCTTCAACTCGGCGGCGAGGTCCACGGACTTTTCCCAATCGCAGATGGCGCTGGCGGTTTCCTCGCCGATGCCACGAACGGCAAGGAGTTGTTGCTTGGATGCTTTTAAGATGGAAGGGGCGTCGCCGAAAAATTCCAACAACTGACGGACACGGATCGGCCCAACTCCTTCAACGAGATTCAACGCCACCAGTGCTTCACGTGACTCCATGCGTCCAGAGTAGGGAGCGCGCGCAGCCGGGCAAGCCTGAGATTTACGCTCGCCTGCCATTGGCACGGCTGGAAAACTGCGCCCATGAACTCTTGCCGCAGAATTCTGCGTCTCTGTGCGTTAGTCGCCGTCAGCTTACTCGGGGCGATGGGTTGTGCCGCGCAGCCTGGCAAACCCGATGTTGCCGACTGCTATCTCATGGCCACGTTCCGCAACAACGGCGAGGACGGCCTGCACCTGCAGTGGAGCACGAACGCCTTCAATTGGCAGACGCTGGGTGATGATCGTTCCTACCTCGCGCCGACTGTGGGTGAGAGCAAGTTGATGCGCGATCCGTGTCTGATTCAAGGGCCCGACGGCACGTTCCATCTCGTGTGGACGACTTCTTGGACGGGCAAGACCATCGGCTACGCGAGCTCAAAAGATCTCGTGAAGTGGACCGAGCCGGTAGCCATTCCGGTGATGGCGGACGTGCCGAATTGCAAACTCTGTTGGGCGCCCGAGATCCGCTACGACGCGCGGAACAACAACTATCTCATCTACTGGTCGTCGAGTTTGACGGACGAGAAGCCGGAGTATTGGCGCACCTACGCCTGCACGACGACGGACTTCAAGACGTTCACGAAGGCGAAATTGTTCTTCGATCCCGGTCACAGCCAGATCGACGGGAGCATTCTCGAAGCGGACGGAAAATTCCTGCTGTTCTACAAACACTCGTGGCAGGGCAACCGTTTCGCGACGGCGGACAAGCTCGAAGGCCCTTACACCAACTCGTCGCCGATGTTTTCGGACGAAGGTTGGGAAGGCGGCTGGCCGATGCGCTTCAGCGATGGCTACCTCCTTTACCTCGACCACTTCCGCAGCCGCGACCGCATGGGGCTGTGGTATTCCAAAGATCTCACAAGCTGGAGCAACATCACGTCGCAGGCGACGTTCCCGCGCGGGACGTTGCATTGCAGCGTGCTCAAGGTGAAGCGCGCGTTGCTGGAGCCGTTGATCTCACAAGCCGAGCGCGATCGCGCCATCACGCCGCCCAAGCCCATCCTCGAAGGTCACACCGCCGATCCGCATGTGTCGGTGTTTGACGACACGTATTACATCTACCCGACCTCGGACAAAGACGAGTGGAAGACGACGGACTTTTCCGCGTGGTCGTCGAAGGATCTGGTTCACTGGAAGAACGAAGGCGTGATCCTCGACGTCACGAAGGATTTGAAATGGGCGAATCTCCGTGCGTGGGCGCCCGCCATGATCCGCCGCGACGGCAACTACTTCTTCTACTTCTGCGCAGACGCGAAGATTGGGGTCGCGACGAACAACGCGCCGACGGGCCGCTTCAAAGACGCGCTCGATCGTCCGCTCATCACGTCGAGCAAAGAGTATCCCGGGCAGGCGATCGATCCGTTCGCGATGATTGACGACGACGGCCAAGCTTACCTCTATTACGGTCAGGGAAATCTTTACGCCTACAAACTCAAGCCTGACATGATCACGCTCGACGGCCCGCCGGCGAAGTTGACGCCGCGCCGCTTCAACGAAGGCGTTTGGGTCTTCAAGCGCAACGGGCTTTACTACTTCATGTGGTCGGAGAACGACGCGCGCGATGTGCGTTATCAAGTCGCTTACGGCACATCGAAATCGCCGCTCGGACCGATTGAAGTGCCGCCCGACAACGTCGTGTTGCGCCAGCGAGGGCAAGCCGTCGGCACCGGGCATCATGCGGTCGTCAACGTGCCGGGCACGGACCGCTGGTATATCATCTATCACCGCCACGCGATCCCGAACGGCAACGGCTACACGCGCCAGACCTGTATCACGCGGATGGAGTTCGCGCCCGACGGCCGCATCAAGAAAGCCGACCCGCTGGAAGTAACGTTCCCGGAGGGTTCAAAAGGCGAGCCGATCAAGCGTTAATCGCCACCCCCGCCGCACCCCCCGCAACCGCCGCCACACCCTCCCCCGCAACTGCTCCCGCACGAGCTGCCGCAGCTGCTGGACGAGCCGGGTGGAAGCAGTTCCTTTCGCAGCCCTTCCCAGGGCGTGCCATCCAACGCGGTCAGACCAAAAAGGCCGACACCCATCGTGAAGAGCACGGGGTCTATCGCTGAGCTGCCCAACGAACCTTTGAGCGTGGCATGCTGGGCTTGCAGCCGGGCGAGGACGTCATCGCCCAAGTGCGAGCGGAGCGGTCGCCGCGCAAAGGCGATCAAGCTGATCACGAAAGAGATGACGCACAGGAAAACCAGAATGCTCACCGGCTTGTCGCGCTGGATTCCGATAATAATTTTGATGACGCCGATCACCACGGCACTGAGTGATATCAAGAGCGGCAGCGCAATCGCCTTGGCGGCCTGAGCATTGCTGACTACGAGGCCCAGCGCCTTCAATCGATCAGCGATATCACCCACCACGGTTTTCGCTGCGAGCCGGACCTCCCCGATCTTCTCACCGCCAGAGCGGGAAGCCGCTGCACAAAGCACCCGCTCCAACTCACTCGTCTTGCTCGGCGGCACGGAGCCGGAAACGACTTTCTTCTCGCCGACTTCCAGGCGCAGAACTTTTTGGCGGATCAGGTTCGTTAGCGCGGTGTTGACCGCGAGGATCCGCCCGCCGTTCAAGTAAGCCAAGTCGTAGGGGGAAAGATCAGCATCGTTGAAACCGTCTGCTTGGGAAGGCTGGCGCATGCGCGAGCGCAACCACAGGCCCAGACTGAAGCACGCCATAAACAAAATGCCGTAGAACCACAGGAAGTCCGGCCCCCGCCAGTTGAACGGATTCGCGCCGTTCGCAAACATCGCTGCCGAGCAGCACAGCAACAGTGTCATCAGGCCAAGCGAGCCTGCGAGTTCGCGCTTGATTCGCCAGGTCGGTTTGCGGAAGACCCAGTGTTGTTCGCGATCTACGCGGACGAAATATTGCCGGATTTTCTGCCGCGCCTCAGGCGTGGGCCAGATGTCCATCGGAGGTTTTTCTCCAAAGAACTGTTCGTAGCTTTGTAGCGTGCGCGCATACCAATCGTTGAACTTCGCGTGTTCCTCCGCGCCGCCCTTGGTGGGTTGGTGATGGAACGGTTGCCGGAGAACTTCCGGGCAGAACACGCGCCAGTAGTTCTGCGAGTAGGTCAGATGCAGGTGCCACGCTTGATCGACGTCCTCGGAGGGCGAGACCGGATGTCCGGCAGCCACGGCGAGGAAGGCGAAGCGTTTGTATTCGTCAATGACGCGGCGGGCATAAGCCGGTGACCACTGGTTCTCTTTCGCCAGTCGGCTGGAGAAGGGGAAGGTGGAGTCCGGTGAGTCGAGGTCGAATTCATTCAACCGCTGCAAGAGTTCGGCGTGCTCAAGTTTCATACGTTTCTCCTGTCACCGGCATCGTGGCAAAAGTGCGTCCAACCTTCTTCTACAAAGTCGGTGCCGGTTTCTATGGCCGTAACTCAAACGTAACAATATGCCGAGCGAATCCGTTACAGCAGATCAATCTGCGATTTCTCCTGCGCGAGCGCTTCGGAGAGGCTCGCGACGCGACGCTTCCGGTTTTCCATGATGTTCTTGTCGAGCGCCGGATCGTAGTGGACGGGATAATTGCCGTCGTAGCAGGCCATGCAGAACGAACTCGCCGGCTGGCCGGTCGCGCGGATCATGCCTTCCTGCGAGAGATAGTGCAGCGAGTCTGCGTTGAGATATTTGCGGATCTCTTCTTGGCTGTGGTTCGCCGCCATCAACTTGCTGCGGTCAGGGAAATCAATGCCATACACGCACGGGTTCATGTGCGGCGGACAACTCACGAGCACGTGAACTTCCTTCGCGCCGGCTTCCTTCAAGTTGTTCACGCGTGATTTGCACGTTGTGCCGCGCACGATGGAGTCATCCACGATGATGACGCGCTTCCCCTGCACCAGTTCGTGGATGAGGTTGAGCTTCACGCGCACATTGAAGTCACGGATGAGTTGCGACGGCTGGAGAAAGCTGCGGCCGACGTAATGGTTGCGGACGAACGCCATCTCGAACGGGATGCCGCTCTGCAATGAATAGCCGAGCGCCGCGCAATTGCCGCTGTCCGGCACGGGCACCACGATGTCCGCCTCAATGGGGCATTCCTTCGCCAGCTCGCGGCCCATGTCCACGCGCACTTTGTAAACGCCGTGACCCGCGATGTGGCTGTCGGGCCGCGCGAAGTAAACGTATTCGAAGATGCAGAACGCGCGGCGCTTGTGCTCGGGGAACGCCTGCACGCTGGTCAGCCCGCTTTCGTTGATGATGACAATTTCGCCGGGCTCGACGTCGCGGATGTATTTCGCTTGGATCAAATCCAACGCCGTCGTCTCGCTCGAAAGCACGTAGGCGTCATCCTTCTTGCCGATGCACAGCGGACGGAATCCATGCGGGTCGCGCACGCCGATGAGTTCCTTCTCCGTCATGATGACGAGCGAGTAGGCGCCCTCGATGCGGCGGACGGTTTGGATGAGATCGTTCGGACGCTGGTTTAGCGAAGGCTGCGCCATCAAGTGCAGGATGATTTCGCTATCTACCGTCGTCTGGAAAATGGAGCCGCGCGCTTCGAGTTCCTCGCGGAGCTGGGAGGCGTTGGTCAGGTTGCCGTTGTGGGCGATGGCGATCTGGCCGCGGGCGCAATCCACCGCGAGCGGCTGGGCGTTGCGCAGGTGCGACGAGCCGGTCGTCGAGTAACGCGTGTGACCGACGGCCATCTTGCCGACGAGGCCGTGCAGGATCTCGCCGTTGAAGACCTGCGGCACGAGGCCCATGCCCTTGTGGATGCGGAACTGTTTGCCATCGCTCGTGGCGATGCCCGCGCTCTCCTGCCCGCGATGTTGCAGGGCATAGAGGCCGAAGTAGGTCAGTTCCGCTGCGTTTGGATGGCCATAAATGCCAAAAACGCCACAATAATGTTTGGGATATTCGGAGGATTGCATCGCCGCGCGCCCGCTCATTTCAGCGGACGAACTCGCGCGCAGCAAGTTTCAAATTCTGGGAACCAAGAATTGATTTGTAGACTCGCGGTTCGGCTTCGGTGACGCGAACGAATTAAAAACTCAACGCTGTCCCTGCATCACCAGCTTGGGCTTACGATCCACAGTGAAGAGGCCCCAGTGCTTCTCGGCGCCGAGCGGGTCGGCATCGCCCTTCCAATCCTCGTCGAAAGCCTCGAAGAAGAAGGTGGTGATGTTCATCTTGGCGGCCCAGGCGTAGAGGTCGTGATAGTATCGCTTCTCCTTCTCGTCACTCGCCCGTTCGCCAAATTCCTTGGCGGTCGTCGCCCAGCCTGCTTCAGTAATGACGAGCTTTGCTTTGGGCAGCGTGTTCCGCACGGCTTGCAGATTTGCGATGGTGAACGGCATCGCTTCGTCGATGTCCTTGTTTTCCCAGACAGGGTAGGTGTGGACGGAAACGAAATCCAACTCCTGCGCCAAACGTTGGCCGTGCTTGGCCCACCAATCGTAGTTGTCGCACACGGTGACGGGCTGGCGGACGGCGGCTTTGACTTCGCGCACGTAACCGATCACTGCGTCTTCGCTCACCATGTGGTCGTTCCAGCTCACGAGGGCTTCGTTGCCGACGGCGACGGCGCAAACGATGTTCGAATACTGGTTCGCGAGTCGGATGGCTTCACGCACTTCAGCGACGTTGCCGCGACGATTGGCCTCCAGCACTTCCGGCGACATCGGTTTGAGCCAGGAGCAACCGGGGTTGTTCATCTCTGCGGCTAGCCACGCGCCGAGCATCACCTTGAAATTGAAGCCGTGCTTTTGGATGAGCTTCAACACCACTTCGGAATTCGTCTTCGCATCGTAGAGTCGCAGCAGGCGAAAATCCGTCTGGCGGGCGAGGAGGCTCAAGTCCTCCAAGATTTGCGCGTCGGTGGGATTTACCGCGCCATCGCCGCGATCGGGATGTTGGCCGGTGCGAAATCCCGAGTAACAAACTCCCCGCAACTGCCCTGTGAGCAAGTCGGACTTCTTCTGTTGCAATGGAACCAAGGCCGAGTTTGTGTCGGCAACAGCGTTGGCCACCTTGAACGCGGCCAACACTGAGCAAAGGGAAATCAGTTTTTGAACTCTCATGGCCAACCTCATGCGCTGGCCAGCGATTCTGCACCTGCGCTGGCGGTTGGTTCATTCTTTGCGGTGGTGGATGGCGTCGCTGCCCGGCGCTTCGTGAGATCTTCGCGCATGGTCGTGCAGATGTGTTCGTTCAAGCCGTAGAGGGTGAACGATCCCGCCAGCAGGATCAGCCCGACAGCGGGAATCAAGCTATTGAGTAGCAGAATGCCGCGGAGGGCTTCCGGTGTTTGTTCAGCATTGGGCACGTAGCCGAAGTGCGAGATGAGAAATCCGGCGAATGCCGCACCGATGCCCATCCCCGCCTTTTGCGCGCAGGTCGTGGCGGAGAACACCACGCCGGTCGTGCGCGTCTTGAATTTCCATTCCTGAAAATCCGCCGTGTCGGCTACCAGCGCCCAGAAGAGCGTCGCGTTGATGCCGGCACACATCATGCCGAGGATCTGGAACGCATAGATCGCCGCCGTTTGGTCGGGTTTCATCCAGTAGAACGGGATGGCCGTGAGCGCGACCATCAGCAGGCTCACGATGAACGCCCACTTCTTGCCCATCGCTTTCACCGCGAACCGCGTCAGCATCGCGCCGAACACCATGCTCAAACCGCCGACGAGGAACCACGTCGCGATCTGCTCGCCACCCCAGTGCAGGTAGCTCTTGAGATAATAGATGCCCGCCGAGCCGCGCACGACGGCCAGCGTGATGTTGATGATGCCGACGATGAACATCATGAGCCAATGCCGGTTGAGAAACAGCGTCTTTAAATCTTGCGTCAGTTTCGTGTGCTGATCAGCCGGCGGATGGATGCGTTCCTTGGTGGTCCAGAATGAGACGAGGAACAGTACGATGGCGATGGCGGCGAACAGGAGCACGGTGCGCTGCGCACCGACCTGCTGGTTGTCATTCGCCAGCTTCACGATGAGCACCATGAAACTGGAGTTGGCGATGATGCCGCCGATCTGTGCGAGCGCCATGCGATAGGAGTTCAGGCTCGTGCGTTCCAGTGGATCGTCGGTCATCACGCCGGACAACGCGCCGTAGGGGATGTTGATGGCGGAGTAGAGCAGCATGAGCGCGTTGTAGGTGACCCAGGCCCAGACGAGCTTGCCGGCGGGGCTGAAGTTCGGCGTGGTGAACGCGAGCACAAAGACGACCGCGAGCGGCACGCAGAGCCACACGAGATACGGACGGAACCGGCCCCACTTGGATTTGGTGCGGTCGGCCATGGCGCCGATGAAAAAGTCCACGATGCCATCCGAGCTGCGCGCAAAGAGCAGCATTGTGCCCGCGGCGGCGGCGGTGATGCCGAAGATGTCCGTGTAGTAGAACATGATGAAGTTCATCATGAGCGCCCAGACGAAGTTGCTCGCGGTGTCGCCGAGGCCGTAACCGAACTTCTCGACGAAGGACAATTTCATGGATGAGGTTTCGCTTCGCATAAATCTATTGGGTTCGTTCCCACAGCGCGCTCGCCGGGATGGTGACGCTCAGCCGCGTGATCTCGCCGGTCCGTGTGAAGATTGCCGTGCTGTCGTCAGCACTGAGGCGCGCGCCGCGCACGGTGCGCGTTTGGCCGTCGCGCGATGTCACGGTGATGGTGAATTCATTGCCGATGACATAACTCACCGGCACCTGACAACATGTGAAAGCCAAGCTGTGTGCGGGAAGATTCAAAGTTTGAGCGGCGCCATTCACATCGACATATGTGAATGCCTGCGGCTTGGATGAAAACTCGGAGCGACACAACAGCGTCGGTGCAAAGACGAGTTGCCCGCGCTCGACGCGCACCCCGAGTTCGGCGCGGCGCGTGAGGATTTCTTCCTTCACCTGACCGGTCATGCCGGGCTGTTGCGCGCCGAGATGACGGGGTGTGTGCGAGTAAGGATCGGTCGGGAACGCGCCATAGACTTCCGGCGACTTCGTGAAGCCGAGGCCGCGGCGGATGTCGTAGTAGGCGTCACGCAAGCCGGCGATGACTTCTGCCGGCGCGCCGCTTGCGACCGCGGCGCGATGACATTCCTCGGCGGCGAGCAGCAGCTTGGCGATCATGTGCCAGTAGATGCTCCCGAGCCCCTCGAACGCGAACATCGCGCCGCTGCGTCCGGTGAATTCGCTGTGTTGAAAGACGCCTTCCCAGATTTGCAGCAATACGGTGCGTTCGGCTTCTGATGTTGCGCCCGTGGGCAACTTGGCCAGGCGCGCTTCGAGTGTGGCGGCGTTCGTGAGGTCGCCGTTGAAGTGCGCTGCGCCGCTGGCGTCCACGGTGATTACGGTGCGGTCGCCTTGCTTCACGAGCGTGGCGATGGCCGGGACTTTGGACTGCCAGTCCGCCGGCCATTGATTGCGTTCCAAGAACGGCGTCACCAATCGGTCGGGATAGAGCAGATAACTGTGCTGGTCGGCGCGGAAGAGATCGCTCTTGCGCAACGCGCGGAACAGCGCCAGCGCTTCTGTCGGCGACAGCAACCCGCTGCTCAGCACCGCGACCTGTCCTTCCAACATGAGATTCAGATGGCGAACGCGAGCCGCACTGCCCGTCAGCTCCAGCAAGTTGTAACTGTGGAATGTGCCGTCCGCGCGGCGATTGGCCTTGAGCGTTTCCTCGACGGCGTGCGTCGCTGCTGCGAGCCAACGCCGGATCTCAGCCAACGCCACCGGGCGCGGCTCGCCGAGTTTGCCTTGATACACTGCCGCGCGATGATTTTCCCCGGCGCCGCCCAGCGCGGTGAGAGTTTTCAGCCGCACTACGTCGTCGCTTGTGTTGAAGTTGCCGAGTGCTGCGCAAATCTCTTGTCCGAACTTTTCAACGGCGGGGGACAACCAAACGGTTTCGCCGCTCGTTGCGAGCACGCGTTCCAAGAAGCCGAGGTAGCGGCGCAGGTAACCGACCGTGACCATGGAAAGTCCCCAGCCGGCTAGCGCGTTGTTGGCGTCGTTCCACTCGGGTCGCTGCGTGTTGAGCCAGATGCCGCCGCCGGGAACGAGGTTGCTCAACTTGGCGAGCAGCGGAACGAGCAGCTTTTCGCCGAGGGAGACGAGCCGGACTTCGCCATTGTCATCAGCGAGCAACTTCGCGTCGTTGCCGATCTCTGCGGCGCGCGCGAGCAGTTCTTTGTGCAGTGTGGTGTTGAAGCGAATGCCGTGGCGCGGATTGCCGAGCAGTTCCGCGAACGATTTGATCTCGTAAGGAACGCGCGCGTAGGCGAAGCGGCGTTGGTTCAGCTCCTGCGCGAGACGGCTAGGCGCGTAATCTTCCAGCGACTCCAGCAATCGCAGCAGATAGATGATTTGGTGATCGCCCCAGTAGCCGATGTGGCTCCACGGGTCGTGCGGGTCTTCGACTTCCCAATCAATCCCGGCGCGCGTGATGCGATAGGGATTGTAGCCGTCGGCGGTTGAGGCGTTCAGGAACACCGCGATCATGGATTCGAGGCAGAGCGGATAACTCTGCGCGAGGCTCTCCCAGTTTTGGAAGATGTCGCGCCAGTTGCCTTGATAATCGTAGATCGTGCGCCCGGCTTCGTCGCGGGTGCGGATGGAAAAGCGGTTCCACGGCCGGCTCGGATCGCCGTGCCGACGGCTGAACGTGATGGGCAGATACTCACGCACGAGCCGGACGAGATGCGCGTCGCCGGTCGCTTCAGCAGACGTGTGCGCCGCGGCGAGATCCAATTGCGCGGGCAACGATTTCAACCACGCCGCGTGACGGGCGTAAATGTGCTTGTTGCGCACAGATAAAAACGCCGCGAGGTCGGCGACCGGAAAACGATAGCCATCCGGCAGCGTGCCGCCGCGCATGCAGTTGAACAGGACGTTGGCGAAGTGATGTGGGCTCGCGGGGTCTTGCGTCTGTTGCAACCCATCGGCGGCGGCGATGCGGGCGCGCAAGGCATCACGCGTGGCGATGACATCAGCTCGCAGCGCCTCGGCCAGAGCATCAGGTGCAGCGAGTTGCTGACGAAGTTGGATGAGCGCGGAGTGGTCGAGTCCAGTGTCGGCGACGGCAAACCATTCGTGCGCGCCGTCTGGCGAAATTTCCGTGGCGGCGCAGACCAGATGCGCTCCGAACACGCCGCGCACTTCGGTCTCGGGTGTGACGGCTTGGCCATGCCGAAACGCGGCGATCTGACGGTCCGACAACAGCACCACGGGATTCTGGTGACCATACGACCACGCGGCGGCGACGCGGAGCATTTCGCACGGTTCGGCGCGGTCGGTGATGCCAGAGTTGAGCGTGTAGATGCCGAGACCGTTGGTGCATTCGTGCCGCATGTAGGCGGCGGCGAGGTAGCTGTAACGCTCGAATAAATCCTGACCGACGCCTGCGGGCAGCAGCTGATGAAAGCCGTCGAGATAGCGCACGCGCACTGGTTGTGAACCGAGGTTGCGCAGTTCGCAGAAGCGAACGAGGCCGAACTTGTCCGACGAGGTCAGCGTCCACGTGATCGCCAGTTGCAAATCTTCGTTGATCTCCTCAAAGACGGCGCTGGTGCCGAGCTGGCTTTTGAACAGGTGGCGGCGGAGGCGATACAAACCGGCGTCGCCGAGCCACGGCTCCCACAAAGCCGAGCCGCCATCGCGTTCGACGAGCAGGTGCGTGCGCGCACCGGTGCCGCAGGGTTGCGCAAGAATCTTGTCCGCCGTGCGATAGGGAAAGAGCGCGTGGTCCGCATCGCCGCGGCCGGAGGTGAACGCGCCGTTGCTGCCGAGAAACGTCCATACATTGCCGTCGCTGACGATGCTCATCAGGAACGGCGGCATCGCGTTGACGTCGGTGATGCCGACGAACGGTTCGCCGCGGATGACACGTGACGTGGCGCCGGCGTGGGCGGGTAATTCGTGCTGCGGGGTGTGGCCGATGAAAACGCGTTCCCCCGAGTGCCGCGACGCGTCCTGGTTCGATGGTCCAGACATGGTCTGCGCTATTTCGAGCGGCTGGCAGTTTCGGGCATTGTGGGCCGCGTCTGCGTGGTGGAGACCGTCACCAGGAACGGCACGTTGCCAACGCAGGCGCCCGTGTCGTTGTGGACGTAGGCGAACACGCGGTAAGCCCCGGCCGTTTCGGGAGCAACCAGTTCACAACCTTTTTCGTCGCCGTGTTTGATGACGGAGCGCAATTCGGGCAGCTGCTGTTCCTCGCGACCGGCGCTGAGCGTCTTGGTCTGCTCGGGTTGCACGATCCAGCGCACGCGCAATGGCCGTTGATCCGAGTTCACTGCGATGAGCTGTATCTTGAGCGGCGCGCCGGGGTTGAGTTGGGTCGAGCCTTCCGCGCGGAGCTGCTTGATGACGGGACAGGTGGCTTGCGGCGGTTTGCCGGACCAGAGTTCCGTCATCGTGTCCACGGCGTTCACCTTGGTGCCATCGGGCAGGAACATGCCGAACCATGTCGCGGTGCGTTCCTGCTTGTTGCCCCAAAGGAAAGCGTAGGAGCCGAGGCACAGCGGCTTCTGCTGGATGGAGCCGACATACGCGCGGCGATACGACTCGGCTTTCTCGGAGCTGGTCGGCTCGAACGGCGCATCCCACGAGGTCTTGCCCACTTCCCAGAAACCGGCCGGGCCGAATTCCGTGATGATGTAAGGCTTGGTTGGTTTCTGCGCTGTGTAACGCGCCGCAATGCTGGACGCACCGGCGTAACTGTTGATGCCCACGATGTCCACGTCGGGGCAATATTGGTTCACGGACTGGACGCGTTTGCCGCCGAGTTCGACCATGACGGTCATGACGGGATGATTGGTGTCCAGCGATTTGGCGAGCTTCGCGGCTTCGTTCACGTGCTTCCAGATCACGGGACGATCGCCGTCGCCGTAACCTTCCATTTCGTTGCCGATGCCCCACATCAACACCGCGGGATGATCCTTGTAACGCAACACCGCCTGGCGGACGAGTTCCAGTTGCTCCTTGAGCATCTCCGGCTTGTCGTAACTGAACCCGCCTTCGTCGCCTTCGTGCCGGAGCCAGATGCCAACGGTCACGGTCAGCCCATGCTTGTGAGCCTCATCCAACAAGGGCGCAAGGTTGTCCACGCCCCAAGTGCGGACGGAGTTGGCGCCGGCTGCTGCGAGCAGGTCGAGCCGCGTCGTGCCGCCTGCGCCCTTGACGAAGAACGGTTTGCCCTCGCGACGAAGGCTCCACGCATCGCCCTTGCGCACGAGTTCGACTTTTGCCGCCCAGCCTGCGGTCGGACCAACCACGCCTGCCAGGGCGAGCAAAGCCGAGGCTAATATGAGTGACCTTGTGAATTTCATAAGCGCGTCAGTTTGATGCGGGACGCGGAACGGTCCAGGCCCGCACATTCAACGGGGAAGCCCGAAAAGGCGCTGACCCTGGACTCGGTGACCTGAATGGTCAATTGCTTGGTGACCGACATAAAATTCTATTTGCCTGCCGTCCGCTCTGCCCTGGCCCATGCCCGGGCCGCTGCTGTCAAAGGTTACTTGGGGGGAACCCGGCTGCTACAGTCCCCGAGCAGTCCGTGCGTGGAGTTTCCTTCTCAACACCACCACCCAGCCCAGCAGCCCCGCCGCCAGGATCACGAGACCGACAATCATCGAAGTGCCCTCGGGCATCTTCACTTGAGACGGAGCCTGGACGAGGGTCACGTCCTTGGGAGACCGCAGCAGCAGGCGGAAGGAGCTTGCGCGCCATTCATCGCCAGCCTGCCATTGGTTGCCGCGCTCGATGACGCACACGCCGCGCACAACCACTTCGCTGCCCTCCTTCAAATCCGCGAGGTTGCCATAGATGAAGCCCTGGGGGATGAACGCCTGGAAAGTGAGGCCGCCTGATTCCAACAGGAAAAAGCGATTGAGGCCGCGCTGGACATTGCCTAGCACCTTGGCTGGCAACTGGACCAGCCGGCAGTCATGGGCGCCGGTCAGGATTTCATTCACGTCCACGGAAGGAATTTCCGGCTCTTTGCCCGTGCCTATCTTCCGGACAACGGCATCCTCCAATACCGGCGTATATTCACCGCGGGCCGGAAACCCGACCACTTCAACCTTGGACCCAAGCTCGGGCAGTTCGCGTTGAGCGGTCTGGCAATGCAGGCCTCCTTCGTCATCCTGGAGGAACAGCGCTTTGCCTGGCTCGGCGAAAACCACCGTGCCGGTCATCTTAATCCGCCCCGTCACTTTGGCCGCCGGTGCGAAGCGCAACAGGGCGTTGATCTTCTGCGCGGGCAGTTCAAATGGTTTCATACTCGCGGCCTGCTCGACCACGAGTCCGTCCCTATTCGGAACCAGAAGTTGCACGCCGAACAACTGGCGTTGGTGATTAAATAGGGTGGCGCACACCCCGCGAACAAGGACAGTGGCCTCGACGAGGTCATCGGGTTGAGCCACCGGCAGTTCTTTCGCGTAAACGCTGAAACGCTCACTGCCCTTGGCAAAATCCAGCACATGATAACCGGTCACCCGCTCATAGCGGACCGCGCGCACGCGGTCGCGGAACTCGACCCATTGGCTGTCCTGCGTGCCGCTGACCATTTCCTCCAAGTCCACCGCCTTGGGCGACGGCAGCGTTCCCTGGCCGACGACCCTGACGGACGCAGGCCTCACGACCGGGGCGAATTCTCCCGGCGCCGTGGTGCCTTCAAGCTCGACCAACTGCCCGGACTTAAGCGGCGGCGTGTTGGTGCTCTCCAGAAGATAGATGCCCGCCGTGTCATCCTGCACGAAGCGCGAATACAAGCCGTCATCGTAAAACGTCACCACGCCACGCAGCTTGACGGACAGTCCGCGGGCGGCGTCCTCGGCGGACAGGCTCCGGACCCCGGCGACGGACGTGATGACCTTGGCGGGGCTTTGGGCAGCGGCCGGACTGGCGAGGAGCCCCCCCAGGAACAGGACAAGAACCACCTTTCGTATGCTGGACAGAGTGTATGGCATAGCCTTTGTGAGGTTTATTTGCTCCATTTTTGAGAACGCACGCTTTCCAGCCATGCGTCTCTTTTGATCCGACTAACGACGTATCGAGGTTCCGGGACTAGAACGAATTCACGGCGAACACGTCCTGCTTGTTCTCGAACAAATCCTTCCAGCTCCAAGACTCCACGTGCCCGTCACACGCGGCGAAGGCGGCACGTCCGCCGTGCCGGCACGCAGCCTGTTTGCTGGGCGTGAGGGTGTTCCAACCCGTGCCAGGCTTCGGCTTGAACACTGCAATCTCGGTGTAATAACTGGTCGGGCGCGAAGTGGACGGCGGATAGCTGATGGCGGATCCGTTCTTCACGGTGCCGGGAACGCCCACATCGCCGATGAGCCAGATCTGGCTTGTGCGCTGGATGGTGCTCATCTTGCGCGGCCCCTGATAACCGGTAGAGCTGAGCGCGTAGCGGACAATTCCGTTGGCCGAGTTCTGCTGGTCTTCGAGCGGGCCGTAACCCTCGCAGGGGTTGCCGTTGAAATAGCTCACCACATCCGGCGCGATGTCCTGTTCGCGCACGGCCGAGCAACGCCAGACGTTGTTGGAGGTGGTGCTCTTGGTGATGTAATTGCCCTCATCAAGAACGTTGAACCACCAGTTCGTGCCATAGGCGCCGTAACGCCCGTTGTTCAGGATGGGCAGGTAATCTTCGTTGTCATTCACGTGCATTGTGATGGCCAGCGCAATCTGCTTGTTGTTGCTGACGCAGGCGATCGCCTTCGCCTTTTCTTTGGCCTTGGAGAGGGCGGGCAACAGCATGGCGGCCAAAATCGCGATGATCGCAATGACAACCAGCAGCTCAATCAGCGTGAATCCCTGACGACTTTTGGAGGCGGACATTTTCATACTTTTTACCTATTTTGGGCCGGGCCTGCCGGTGCAGGCCCGGTCCAAGTTAATGCATTCTAGCGGGCGCGCATCAGTTACTGAATGGACAGGCGGTAGAACCGCTTGCTGCCACTGGTCGGATCGCTGATGACGATGTTCGAACCCGTTCCGTTGGTTGTGGTCAGCGTGAGCCACGAGGCGTCGGGCAGGTTGTTCTTGTATTGGACCGTGTAAACTTTGCCGAGCTGGCTGGCAAAGGCGAGGTTGATGTTGCTGCCGCCGGCGCTGGCGTTGATGCTCGTCGGCAGCGTGCCCGCATTGCCGATGATGACATTGCCGAACGGCGCCACGTCCGTGACCCAGACGTTGGGCCCGACCGTCTCGAAGCCATACTGCACGTGACGCGCCGGGTCGTTGATCGTATTCAGGTTGATGCTGAATGCGCCGGGCGTCAGCGGCACCGTCGCCGAGTTGAACGACGAGTAGTCAGGCGCGTAGTCTTTGATGAACGCAACGCTGGTCCAGCCATTGCCAAGCGCGTTGGTGTTGGAGGCGCTTACCAAGGTGTTCGAGAGCACGTTGCCGGAGAAGATCAGCTTGCGCCCGGGCAGTGAACCGATTTCCACATACATGCTGGCATCCATGGTCTTGTTGCCGACGGAGCCGGGCCCGCCGCTGGGGGTATACCAGTAGGAGTTGGGGTCGCCGATCACGTTGGGCGAGAGCACCAGACCGCTGCCGTTAAAGACCGCGCACAAGTCTGCCGTTCCCCAGCCGCTGCCGAACTGATAACCGCCGCCATCCTGCGGCTTGTTGAACACATTCATGAAGCCGAGCCAGCTTGACGAGTGGTTCACAACAACATTTGTGGGGCTGACATCCAACGAGTTGATTTGCACCACACCGTAATTGTTTACGTCCGTCTGCCACACATTCGGGCCACGGGTGACAAATCCATATTGGACGTGCCGGGCAGGGTCGGGAATCGTGGCCAAGCTAACGGAGAACGGAACGCCGCTGGTCAGGGCGACAAACGAATCGACGGAAGAGGAATAGTCCGGCGCAAAATCCTTGACGAAGGCGTAATTAGTCCAGCCGTTGCCGATGCCGTTGGTGCTGCCGGGATTGAGCGTGATGTCGAGCGTGTTGGTTTTGCAGGAGCCCTTGAAGACCACCACGTTGCCGCTAACCGAACCGTCCGGGACCTGCACGTAATAGCTAGCTTCCATTTCTTTGAATCCCACCGCGCCGACGAAGTTGGACGGATTGGAAAGCAGCGGCTCAACGGTGTAATCGAGCCAGAACGTGCTGCTGTCACCTGGCGCGGTGCCGGGCTTCAACGTCAACACCGACGACGGGCCAACGCCAGAGAATTCAGCGGTCAGCGCGCCCGCGCCCCACGGGCTTCCAAACACATATCCATTTCCGTTCTGCGGCGTGTTCCGCACATTCATGAAGGCAGACCACGCGGCGAAAGGATCCACCACGAAAGTGTTCGTGGGAGCCGCGCCACCTGTGACGGTCACGTTCACGACGGATGACGTAACCGTGCCGCCATTGTCATCCATGGCCACAACTTTCAAGGCCGCCGCACCGAGTGCCGCGCCTGTGACATTGAGGCTGAATGGCAACGATGTATCGCTGCCAATCAACGTCGCACCGCGGTAGAAATCCACATTCGTGACCGAACCGGGAACCACCCCGGTGCTGACCACGATGAGGAAGTTGGTGCTCACGGTGCTCGAATCGGCCGGGCTGGTGATTTGCGCGAACAGCGGCGTGGAGGCGGGGGCCACCACACCCAGATTATCGAAACCGACCGTGGATCCGGGACCCCACAGCGGCACGATCTTGAGACCGGTCGCACTCAGCGAGACAGTGTAGTTGAACGAATAAGTCGCCCAGCCATTCGTCGTCCAGCTTCCGGGTCGCATGTCGCCGCTGCTGGAGATCAAGCCGCTCGGCCCCCAAGATTCAATTTTAAGCCCGCCGGTGTTGGTGCCAGCCAGGGTGATCATGTCCTGTAGAAAAGTGTAGGTGCCGCCGGGAACAATGCCCAATGACCCAAGCGGCAGCGGCGTGGTATCGCCGGCAACCAACACGGCCCATTGGGTCGAGTTCGTGCCATCAATGACGGCATACTGCCCGGGATTACCTCCGGAGGCGGGATAACTGAAGACAAACCCGCCGCCCTGGGCCTCCGCCCAGTCGGCCGTGGGTCCGCCCAAGGCAAAATTCCCGTTGGGGAATAGATTGGTGACATTTTGAGCCTGACCGATGCCAGCCGCGGTAAGGGCGGCAAGGAGTGTGAGTAGTTTCTTCATACGTTGGTTGATGTCTCGGGTATTGATCTAGGGAACGTGTGCAGCCTACCCCGGTTTCTCGGGACGCCTAGCTCCCTAAGTAGATAGTTTGTAAGAAGGCCGGAAACCGGCCCAAAACACCGCCCTTACACCGCCGACCGAACCTTCAACACCGCCTCCGTGCGCGAATGCACGTGGAGCTTCTGGTAGATGTGCTTGAGATGAAAACGCACCGCCGCCAGCGTGACCGTCAGGCGGTCGGCGATTTCTTTGTTCGACAATCCGTGCACAACGAGCTCGAGCACCTCGCGTTCGCGTGCCGTGAGCTGATCCACTTCGGTCGTCGCGGTCTTCTGTTCGCGGAAATAACCGATGACCTTCCGGGCTATCTCGCCGCTCATCGCGCCGCCGCCCTGCTGCACTTCGCGCATCGCGTTTAAGACGTCCTCCGGCGCCGAGCGTTTGAGCAGATAACCCGACGCGCCCGCGCGCAACGCACGGAAGATGCGGTCCGGATCTTCATACACCGTCACCATGATGGCGTGCACGGAAGGCAGCAGCTCCTTCAATTTGCCCACGCATTCCACGCCGGACATGTTCGGCAGTTGGATGTCCATGAGCACGATCTCCGGCGCAAGCTTGGGCAGCACGCGCAACGCTTCTTCCGCCGTCGGGCACGTGGCGATGCAGCGGAAGTCCGACGACATGTTCACGATGGTTTCCAACCCTTCGCGAGTCGTCTTGTTGTCTTCAACGATGGCAACCTTGGTCATGTCTGTCGCTCTCCCAGTGGTAGATAAAATTCGATCGTCGTGCCGCGGCCGGGCTCGCTCTTGATGCCGCAACGGCCGCCAAGCTTCTCCATTCGCGCCCGCATGCTGGCCAGCCCGTCGCTGCCGGGCGCGGCGGCGCTGCCCGCGAAACCCTTGCCGTTGTCGGCGACGACGATGTGCAATTGGTTTGCCTCAACGAGCATCTCGATGACAACTTCGTTGGCGCCCGAGTGCTGGACGGCGTTGTTCAACGCCTCCTTGAACGCGAGGAACACGCCGTGGCGCCGCCGCGAATCCATCGGCGTTTCGGGAAATGATTCCGCCACGCGCAGACGGCAGGCGATGCCCGCAAGATTCAGGAAGCGCTGTGCGAACAGCGAATAGTAGCTCGCGAGTTCCGCGACGGAATCGTATTTGGGATTCACCGCCCACACGATTTCGTCGAGCGTCGCGACCACGGCGCGGGCGACGTTCGACAACTGCTTGAGATAACGGTCGCGGCTTTCAGTGGGCATCGACGGCGTGCTCGCCAACGAACTGAGCATGCTGACTTCCGTCAACGTGGCGCCGAGTTCATCATGCAGATCCTGCGCCACGCGCGTGCGCTCCTCTTCGATCTCGCGGCGACGCTCTGCCTGTTGACGCTCTTGTATCTCCTGTTCAAGTGCGCGGGTTCGCAGCAGGACCTGACGTTGCAGGACCGCGATCCAACCAAACGCCGCGAGCACCACGATGCCGAGCGCCGCAGCGATCCACAGAACGCGCCGCAACGTCCACCATGATGGCGCCGCCAGCACCGTCACGTCCGCGACCGAGCGCATGTCCACTTGGAACGACCGCGCGCGCCAGTCTTCGCCCGCTTGCCACACGCCGGGGTTGATGCGGCAAACACCCGTCACCGCGACGCGGCTGCCGTTCTGCAATCCGGCGAACACGTCTTCAGCATCGTGCCGGCGAAGATTCGCCTGAAAGATAAAGTTCTCGTCCTGCAAAATCAGATAACGCTCATTGCCATGCACGGCGCGGTCGAGCACGCGGGCCGAAATGCGAATCAACTGGCAGTCGTGTTTCCCCTTCAACGCCTCATCGTGCGTGAGCATGAACGGCTCGACGGGCTGGCCGTTGGTGACTCTGCGGTAGATGGCGTCCTGCAATACCGGCGTGTATTGCCCCTGGCCCACAAAGCCCAGCGCCTCGACGCGGTCGCCGAGTTGCACCGGCTCGCGTGACGACGTTTGCACGCCGATGCCTTCATCGCCGTCCTGGAGAAACAATTCCCGACCGGGATCGAAGTAGATGACCGTGCCGGAGACTTTCACCCGATGGCCGAATGATTCCTGAGGCGTGAATTGCAGCAGGCTGCTGATGGGCCGCGCGCTCACGGCAAACGGGTTGGCGGGCGCAGCTTCTTCGATGACCAGATCCTCGGGGCGCGGCACCATCAATCGGATCGCGAACAACTGGCGTTGATGATTGAACTGCGTCGAGCAAACGCCGCGCACGCGCACGGTGCTGTCGAGCAATTCATCGGTCAACTTGACCGGCAGTTCGCGCACGTAAACGGAAAGGCGTCCGCCGCCGGTGGCGAGTTCAACGAGATAAAACCGCGATGCTTCCAGAAACTGGACCGACCGGACGATGCCGGCGATCTCGACGAACTGGCTGTCCTCCTGACCGCTCGCGAGCCGTTCGTAGGTCGCGCGCTTCGGCGCGGGCAGGTCGGACTTGCCGAGGATGTTGATCCGCGACGGCATGATGATCGGCGCGTATTCGCCGGGGCTGCTCACGCCATCCACTTCCACGAGCTGCCCGGCTTCGAGCAACGGCGTCGGCGTGTTGGTGGAGTATTGCAGGTAAATGCCGGCGGTTTCGTCCTGGATGAAGCGCGAATAGAGGTTCTCGTTAAAGAAGGTGACGACGCCGCGCAGCTTGATGCGCACACCGGCTTGCGCCTGTTCCACGCTTAACTCACGCACCGCCGCCGCCGTGCGCAATTCCTCCTCTGCTCCCGAACGGCTGCCGCTCGCCAGGATCAAAGCTATCGCAAAAAGAATCCCGGCCGCCCGCAAACGGGAGAGACACCGATGGCAGATGCTTCGTTCAGAGCGCATGGACTTGGCTGTTACTCGCGAAATTGGCCCGCCATGTCAATCCGCGCCTTGCGGCGTGGTCACTCGCAGATGCGTTTCACGGTGTAGAAGCGCGACGAAGATTGCAGCCCTAACTGCAACGATTGCACGCTGCCATTCCCCGTGACGTTGGTCAGCGTGGTCCACGCCGCGTCGTTCAGATTGGTTTTGGAACGGACCTGATACGCCGCGCCCAGCAGCGAATTGTAGGCGAGATTCAAGTTGCCGTTCGCGAGTGATCCGGCGACGGGTGTCGCGACTTCACCCGCGCTTCCGGACCGCAGGCTGATGTCGTCAAACAGCACGGCGCCCCCGGCGGTCGCGGGCTGGCGGAAGACGATTTGCGTGCGGGCAAAACTGGTTCCGGCGGGAGCGACAAAGTTCGTCACGAACCCGGTCGTCAAAAACGTCGTGGTGTTTAACTGGTTTGTCACCGGCAGATAATTCCACGCGCCCGCGACACTGTTAGACGTGATTGCGGCCGAGCGAAACATGCTGAGCAGGTTGCTGTTCGCATCGCGAAAGGAGATTTCGAGCCATGCGCTGTTCGCTTCGGCGATGCGGTCATTGGTGGTCGTGAGCGCCCAGCCGCTGGCGGAATAGGTCTGACCCGCGATGGCCGCCCGGTCCTGGATCAGCCCGGAATAATTTTCCGGGCCGGAGAATTGTCCGAACACCTTGAACACATTGCTGCCGTCGTGCGCGGGCACGTTGTTGATGTTTTCCAGCAGCGTGTTGAAGCCCGCGCCGTAAGCGACCCAATTGGTGAGGCTGGTGGCTTCGAAGCCGGTGTTCTTCAATTCATTGCTGGTGCAGGTGGCGAGATTCGTCGGCGCATAAACGCGGACGTAATCCACGAGCATTTTCTGCGGCAACACCGTCGTGCCATCGGGATTCCCGGGCCAGCCGCCGCC
This sequence comes from Verrucomicrobiota bacterium, assembly GCA_041181065.1. GTDB lineage: Bacteria > Verrucomicrobiota > Verrucomicrobiia > Limisphaerales > DSYF01 > DSYF01. Next base: position 67,936 of record JBEGQI010000022.1, read on the forward strand.
CACGGCGACGTTGAGCAGGATGAATTGCGGCTGATTGAAAACCCACGTCGTGCCCGGCGGCAACCGCGATGACGTGACGCTGTAATATTGCCAGTCATCCACGAACCACTTGATCTGGTTCGTCGTCCATTCGACCGCGTAGAGGTGGAAGTCATCGGCGAAGGCGCCATTGGTCGGGAGCTTGAAGGCGCCGCTGATGCCGGCGCCGCCCGAGTAACCCGGGCCATGCACGGTGCCGTGAACAAGCGTGGGTTCACGTCCGATGTTCTCCATGATGTCGATCTCGCCGCAGTTCGGCCAACCGACCACATCGATGTTGGTCCCGAGCATCCAGAATGCGGGCCAGATACCCTGCGTGCGCGGAATCTTGATGCGCGCCTCGATGCGCCCGTAAGTCCATGACGCCTTGCCGAGCGTCTTCAATCGCGCCGACGTGTAGCTGCTGCCGCCAAAACTCTCCGCCTTCGCCTCGATGACGAGCTGGCCATCTTCGATCCGCGCGTTGTTCGTGCGCGAGGTGTAATATTCCAGCTCGCTGTTGCCCCAACCGCCCGCGCCCAGATCGTAAGTCCACTTGCTGGCATCCGGCGAACTGCCATTCGTTTGCGCAAATTCATCCGCCCACACCAACGTCCAACTCGTCTTCGTCTGGGCCGACGCATTCAAATCGACCATCGCACAGCCGACGCCGAACAGCGCCAGGCAAAACAACTGGATGTGCTTCTTGCAATTCATCGTGTGACGGCAGTTTGTCCCGCTTCCCCGCGCCGCCTAGCTCCCAAAGTGGATAGTAGTGCGCCGCGCGATTACTTCACGGTGGGCGGAACGTGGCCTGCGGCGTAATTTTTCACCAAGCCAGACAACTCTTTCACCACGTCAGCATACTTCGCGTCGCGCACGAGATTGGTTATCTCCACCGGATCGCGCGCCGGCTCCAGCAACATCGCGCCCGCGCCGCGACCGTAATACTCCGCGTAACGCCAGCGTTCCGTGCGGACCATCACGCCGGTGAAGTGCTGGCCGTCTTCGCTCCAAACCGTGTAAGCCGGATGATTCCACGGCGTGTTGGGGTCTTTCAGTAGCGGAACCAGACTGCGACCTTCGAGTCCGTTCGGCTGCGGCAACCCGCACAATTCCACGAGCGTCGGATACAAGTCCACCATCTGCACCACGCACGGACAGACTTTGCCGTTCGTTTTCTGGCGCGGATCGCAGAGCAGGAAGGGCGTGCGCGTGCCTTGTTCCCAGAGCGAACCAGCCTTGGACCACTTGCCCTTCTCGCCGAGCTGATAACCGTGGTCGCCCCAGAACACCACGATGGTCTTCTCGCGCAACCCGAGTTCGTCGAGCGCCGTCAGCACGCGGCCCGCGTTCCAATCCATGAAGGCCGACGACGCCAGATATGCACGGATCATCTGGCGCGCTTCGTTCGTCGAGGCTTCGCGATTGATGAACAGGTCGGCGTTGCGCGGGCGGATGGAGCCAGCAGGAAACCCCGGCGGCACGGTCGGTTTCGATGCGAAGTCGGGCGGCAACGGAATCTCGTCCACATTCCAAAGGTCGTAAAAGCTTTGCGGCGCCTCGGGCGGGCTGTGCGGTTTCACGAAGCCGCAGCCGAGAAAGAACGGCTGGTCCTTGAACTGACGCAGATATTCGATCGCGCGGTCGGCGGACTTGGAATCGCCGTGCGAACGGCCATCGCCCTTCAGCACCACCCAGCGGTCGGAGCGCTGCTCCTTGCTGAGCCCGCGACCGCTCTCCGGTATGGGCCCGGCATCAGCTTCATCCGGATCGGCAGCGTTCGGTAGCAGTTCCACGCGGACGACGCACAGGCGCGTTGGTGGCCGCAGTTGGAACACCCGCCAACGTGCGCACTTGCCCGTTCTCGCTCCACGCTTCGGTGTCATCGATGCCGCCGTGGAAGATTTTTCCGACGCGGATCGACGTGTAGCCGTTGTTCTTGAAATGCTTGGGCAAGCTGACGAAGTCCGGGTGCGCGTCGCCGAACCAAGTCCGGTTGCCGAGCACACCCGTTGTGCCCGGATGTCGTCCGGTGAGCATCGAGGCGCGCGATGGATTGCAAAGCGGATACTGGCAATACGCTCGATCGAAGCGCGCGCCCGTCGCGGCGAGCCGGTCAACGTTCGGCGTTTTCGCGAGCGTGCTCGCGTAGCAACCCAGTTCCGTGCGCAAGTCGTCGGAGATGATGAACAGGACGTTCATGTGTGGCGCGTTGGTCTCGGCGCCCGCGGACGCGACAAGCCAAGCCAGAAGAAACGGGGCAAGCAAACGGTTCATAGGTGATGCGGGAGCATGCGCCTTTGCCCGGCCGCTGAAAAGCAAAAGGCCGCGCAGGGTCGCGCGGCCTTGCTGGGATGTGACCTTGTAAGTTAAGCCATCGCGCGGGCGATGGAGTTCCACCAACCGTCGTGCAACTCGGTGAGCGGGGCGGAGAATTCGCCGGCGCTGGTCTTGATGGCCAGCTTGTCGCCGCCCACGGTGCCGATCTTCACGGCGGGAACCCCGAGCAGCTTCGCGCGCTCGATGACTTTCGTTGCGTTGATGGCTTTGGTGCTGATGACGACGCGGCTCTGCGTTTCGCCGAAGAGCAACGCGTCGAGGCGAACATCCTTTAATTCGCTCACGTCCACATTTGCGCCGAGCAGGCGGGGTGTGTCCTTGGCGATGAGTTCGCTGATGCAGCTTTCGGCCAGCGCCACGGCGAGGCCGCCGTCGCTGCAATCGTGCGCGCTCTTGATGTCGCCGGTGTGGATGAGGCCAAGCAACGACGTGTGCAGCGTCTTGGCGACGTCGAGATCGCAACGCGGCGGGCTGCCGGTCTTCTTGCCGTGGATGACTTGCAGATACGCGCTGCCGCCGAGGCCGAGAATCGGATCCGCCGTGTCCACCGGCGCGCCGAGCAGAATGATGGCGTCGCCTTCGTCCTTGAACCATTGCGTGGTGATGTGCTCGGGCTTTTCGATGATGCCGACGACGGCGACGGTCGGTGTTGGGTCAATCGGGCCGCTCGGGTTTTGGTTGTAGAGCGAACAATTGCCGCCGGTGACGGGCGCGTTAAACGCGCGGCAACCGTCGGCGAGACCGCGCACGGATTCCTGCATCTGCCAGAACAACTCCGGCTTGTGCGGGTTCGCCATGTTGAGATTGTCCGTCGCGCCCAGCGGAACGGCACCGGAGCACGCGAGGTTGCGGCAGCACTCGGCCATCGCAGCTTTGCCGCCTTCGTAGGGATCGAGATAAACGAAGACGCCGTTGCAGTCCACGCTCATGGCGATGAACTTGTCCGGCGCTTTCGTGGTGCTGGGATTCGTTTCGCACTGTGGCACGCAATCGGCCTTGATGCGCAGCACCGCGGCGTCACTGCCGGGGCAGATGATCGAATTGTCGCGCACCATGTAATCGTATTGGCGATAGACCCAGTTCTTCGACGCGATGCTCGGCCACGCGAGCAGCTTCTTCAGGTCGTCCATCGGCGACTTCGTATCGGCGATGCCGTCGAGGCGGAATGCGCGGATGGCCTTCAAATACTCTGGCTCCTGCGAGGCGCGCTGATACACGGGTGATTCATCCGCGATTTTCTTCGCCGGAATATCCACGATGAGTTTGCCGCCGTGCCGCACGACCATGCGGCCGGTGTCCGTGACGAAGCCGACTTCTGCCCACGGCAAATCCCACTTGTCGAAAATGCGCTTCACTTCGGCCTCGTGGCCTTTCTTGACGACGATGAGCATACGCTCCTGCGATTCGGAAAGCATCAGGTCGTAGCTCGACATGTTGGGGACGCGCTGAGGCACCTTGTCCAATTCGATCTCAATGCCTGTGCCCGCGCGAGCCGCCATCTCGCAAGTCGAACAGGTCAGGCCCGCCGCGCCCATGTCTTGAATGCCCGCGACGCAACCGGTGGCGAGCAACTCGAGGCACGCTTCACACACGAGCTTTTCCATGAACGGATCGCCGACCTGCACCGCGCCGCGTTGTTGTTCGGCACTTTCTTCAGTCAAATCTTTCGAGGCGAATGCCGCGCCCGCGAGTCCGTCGCGTCCAGTGGCCGGGCCGACGTAGAACACGGGATTGCCGATGCCCTTCGCTGCGCCGCGCGCGATTTGATCGTGGCGCAGCACGCCGAGGCAAAACGCATTCACGAGCGGATTGCCCTCGTAGCTCTTGTCGAAATAAACCTCACCCGCGATGGTCGGGATGCCGAAGCAATTGCCGTAATGCGCGATGCCGCTGACAACGCCGGAGAACAGGCGGCGCACCTCGGGATTCGAGAGTTCGCCGAAGCGCAGCGAGTTCAACGCTGCGATGGGCCGCGCGCCCATGGTGAAGATGTCGCGCACGATGCCGCCGACGCCCGTGGCCGCGCCTTGGAACGGCTCGACCGCGCTCGGGTGGTTGTGCGACTCGATTTTGAACGCGATGGCGAGGTTGTCGCCGATGTCAATGATGCCGGCGTTTTCCTCGCCTGCGCCGACGAGGATCTTGGGCGACTTGGTGGGGAAGGTGCGCAGCAGCGGCTTGGTGTTTTTGTAGGAGCAATGCTCGCTCCACATCACCGAGAAGATGCCGAGCTCGGTGTAGCTGGGTTCGCGGCCGCCGAGGATTTCCTTGGCGTGAGCGTATTCCTCGGGCGTCAGGTTGTGTTTGGCAACCAGTTCAGGCGTGATGGCGGGTTCGGTCATCGGAAAAGAGAGTTAAGCGGCCTTGGCCTTCGCCTGATTCTCGAACCAGGCGATCATGCTTTGGAAAATCAGCAGGCCGTCGTCGCTGCCGAGCAGCTTCTCGCTCGCGCGTTCGGGATGCGGCATGAGGCCGGCCACGTTGCGGCGCGCGTTGCAGACGCCGGCGATGTTGAGCTGCGAGCCGTTCGGGTTCGCGCCTTCGGTCAGCGCGCCGGTGGCGTCGGCGTATTGCCAGAGGATCTGGTTGTTCGCCTGCAACTGGCCGAGCGTTTCGACGTCGGCGAAGTAGCTGCCCTCGCCGTGGGCGATGGGCACGCGGAGCAGTTTGCCGGCGGGAATCTTGTTCGTGAACGGCGAATCGGCCGTGGGCGATTTCAGGAAAACATTCTCGCAGCGGAACTGGAGCGATTTGTTCCGCACGAGCGCGCCGGGGACGAGGTTCGCTTCGCAGAGGATCTGGAAGCCGTTGCAGATGCCGAGCACGAGGCCGCCGTTGTCGGCGAACTGTTTCACGGCCTGCATCACGGGACTGAACCGCGCGATGGCGCCGGTGCGCAGATAATCGCCGTAGCTGAAGCCGCCGGGCACGATGACCGCGTCGGCGTTGCCGAGCGAGGCGTCCTTGTGCCAGACAAGGCGGGCGGTGTGACCGAGGACGTTGCGGAGGACGTGGACGGCGTCCTGGTCGCAGTTGGAACCAGGAAACTGCAGGACGGCGAAGTTCATTCGATCTCCAGTTTATAGTCCTCAATGATCGGGTTGCTGAGGAGCTTGTGGCACGCGTCGTCGATGGCCTTCTGAGCGGCGGCCTTGTCGGTGCCGGGCGCGAGGTCGATCTCGATGTATTTACCGATATGCACGCCGGCGACGCCGGTGTAGCCCATGTGTTCGAGCGCGCCTTGAACCGTCTTGCCTTGCGGGTCAACGACGGCCTTTTTCGGAGTGATGATGATCTTGGCTTTCATGAACGGGCGGGGTCGCCGCCGCGGGCGGATTTTTATCGAAGCAGGCACCAGCGGCGAGATTTTTCTGTGACGAAACAGCGACTTTGGCCTTTCCGCTTGTCAGCTTTTCGCACCGGGCCTAGATTGCCGCTGCCAAAAGGGCCGAGTTTATTTGAAATGATCGAGTTGATTCAGTTTTCGTGGAGTCCGTTCTGCATCGTCACGCGACGAATCCTTGAATTTTCCGGCGCCCGCTTCAAAACCACCGATCTCAAGCTCACCGGCGATCGCTCGCTCATCTGGGAGCTGACCGACCAGCGTTATTACAAGGTTCCCGTCATCAAGGACGGCAAAACCGTCGTCTTCGAACTCGACGAGGAATCGCAGATCGTTGCCAAGTATTTGGATGCGAAGCTCGGCCTCGGCCTTTTCCCCCGCGAACTCGAAGGTGTGCAATCCATCCTGTGGCGCAATCTTGAGCACGAAGTTGAGGCCATCGGTTTTAAGTTGAACGACGTTTACTACCGCGAGTTCGTGAAGCCGGCGGATCAACTGCCGTTCCTGCGCCACAAGGAGCGCCGCTTTGGTGCCGGCTGCATCGAGCAATGGCGCGCCACGCGCCCGCAGTTGTTGAAGCAGCTCGAGACCAAGCTCATCCCCTACGAGGAGATGCTCACATACAAGCCGTTCCTGATTGATGAGCGGCCGCGCTTCGTGGATTTCGACCTCTACGGCATGCTCGGCAATTTCCTTTTCAGCGGTCACTACAAATTGCCCAAGGCGCACAACTATCTGCGCGCTTGGTATCGCCGCATGGAGAACATCACCGTGGCCCAAGTTTCTAAATCGAAGTGAAAAACTACATCCTGGACACCAACGTCCTTCTGCACGATCCACACAGCCTGCTCAACTTCGAGGACAACGCCGTCCTCATTCCCATGGAGGTCATCGAGGAAATCGACCGCTTCAAGCGCGAATCCTCCGAACTCGGCCAAAATGCACGTGCGGTTTCCCGTTCGCTCGACGAACTGCGCAAGCAAGGCGCATTGAGCGACGGCGTGCCACTTAAGAATGGCGGCAGCCTGAAGATCGTTTACGAGCACAAGAACAACGGCAACGGCAACGGCGAAGACGCGCCCAAGTTTAGCTTGGATACGGTCGATAACCGAATCCTCACGCTCGCGGCGCAGATCAAGAAGAAGAGCAAGCAGCCGACGATCCTCGTCTCGAAGGACATCAACCTCCGCATCAAGGCCGACGCCATCGGGCTCAAGGCGGAGGATTACGAGACGGACCGCGTGTTCATCAAGGACCTCTACGCGGGCACGCGGGACATTCCGATGAGCGCCGAGAAACTCGCGAACTTCCGCGCCAACGGCGAACTCGAAGCCAACGGTGGCAAGAACTATTACCCCAACGAGTATTGTTCGCTCGTGGACGAATCGAATCCCAAGCGCACCGTGCTCGCGCGCGTGGATGACTCGGGCAAGAAGTTCATCCCCATCCTCGACTGCCGCGACGGTGTGTGGGGCATCAAGCCGCGCAATCGTGAGCAACACTTCGCCTTCGACGCGTTGCTCGACGACCGCATCAAGCTGGTCACGCTCATGGGCAAGGCCGGCACCGGCAAGACGCTCATGGCGATGGCTGCGGGTTTGAAGCGCACCGTGCTTGACCGCGAATTCCGCCGGCTCGTCGTCGCTCGCCCGACGATTTCCATGGGCAAGGAACTAGGCTTCCTGCCGGGCTCGCTCGAAGAAAAGCTCTCGCCTTGGATGCAGCCGATCCACGATGCGCTGGAGATGTTGAGCGACCTGAACATGGGCCATGATCATCGTCGCAGCAGCGACTTGATGCGCTCCGGCACCATTGTGGTGGAGGCGCTCAGCTACATCCGTGGCCGCAGCATCGCGAACCAGTTCATGATTATCGACGAGGCGCAGAACCTGACGCCGCTCGAAGTGAAGACCATTGTCACGCGCGTTGGCACCGGCACCAAGCTCATCTTCACCGGCGACCCTTATCAGATCGACAACCCTTACGTCGATTCATCCTCGAACGGTTTCAACTACATCGTGAGCAAGTTCCGCGATCAATCGCTTGCCGCGCACATCGAGCTGCAAAAAGGCGAGCGTTCCGAGCTGGCTGAACTGGCGGCGAATATTCTGTGACGCAGCGGCGTCTTGTAAGACGCCGTCAACCCTCGGCACGCAAGAGGAGTTCCGCCTTGATGGTGGCCAGCTCCGCTCGCGGCTCATCGCTAACGCACTCCAACTTTCCTGCGTGGTGATACCAATAGCGCGCATTGCCCAAGTCGCCTTCAATCTTGTGGAGCACGGCGTGGATCCATGCCGCCGTGGCATCGCCTTCATATCGCTGGACCAAGTTGTGGGCGGCATCCCACTGGTTAGCGAGAGCCAGGTCAACCGCTTCGACCATTTCGTTGTTCGGCGCGCTCATGGCCGACGTTTTACTTCGGGCCCAGTGCAGCAGCAAGGCCGGCTCGCTACTTCTTCATGAAGGCCGAGAACAGATCAATCGGGATGGGCACGAACGTGGTGGTGTTATGCTCGCTGGAGATTTCCCGCATCGTTTGGAGATAGCGGAGTTGCAGCGCAATCGGCTCCTGGCTGATCATCGCCGCCGCTTGAACCATCTTCTCGGCGGCTTGGAACTCGCCTTCGGCATTCACGATCTTCGCCCGGCGTTCGCGTTCGGCTTCGGCTTGCTTGGCCATCGCGCGCTTCATGCTGTCGGGCAGCGCCACATCCTTCACCTCGACGGCAGTGACCTTGATGCCCCACGGTTCGGTCTGCCGGTCGATGATTTCCTGCAGCTTTTGGTTGATGCTGTCGCGCTGCGACAGCAGGTCGTCCAGCGGCGCCTGACCGAGCACGCTACGCAGCGTGGTTTGCGCGATGAGCGAGGTGGCCTTCCAGTAATTCTCGACCTTCACCACGGCTGCCGTCGGATCCACGACGCGAAAATAGACCACGGCGTCCACTGTGGCCGGCACGTTGTCGCGGGTCATGACTTCCTGCTTCGCCACATCAATCGTGACCACGCGCAAATCCATCTTCACCATGCGGTCCACGAGCGGGATCAGGAAGATGAGGCCGGGGCCTTTCGCCCCGAGCAATTTGCCTAGGCGAAAGATGACACCCCGTTCGTATTCGCGCAGGATGCGCACCATCTGCGGTAGCACGACGACGGCGAGTATGACGGCCGGAATGATCCACGCGGTCAGCTTCATCAGTTTTTGGATGAATTCTTCCATAGGTTTGTCTCCATTATTCGTTGCTTGGTTGCATCGTCACATTGGATTCACATTTTGCGCTTCACCGTAAGCGTCAACCCCTCCACCGCGACCACCTCGACAAGGGAGCCCTTTTCCACGGCTTGATCGCTGACTGCATTCCACAGTTCGCCCTCGATGAAAACTTTCCCCTCGCCGGCATTGATGGGCCCCAGTGCTGGAATGACCTTGCCGATCATGGTTTCGCGCCCTGCTTGCACCGGCAGGCTTTGCGCGCGCAGTCCCTTGCCGACGACAAACAGGAAGAACGCCGCCGTGAGAAGCACCCCAGGAATGATATAGGCCAGCGAGAGCCGGAACGCCGGGTCCGCGCGATTGAACAACATCAAAGCTCCAAGGAAGAACGATACGATGCCGCCGCCGGTCAGCACGCCGTGCGTTGGCGCGAAGACATCGACGATGAACAAGACGACCGCCAGCCCGATAAGTGCAAGCCCGGCGACGTTGACCGGCAGGATGCTTGCCATGTAAAGCACGAGGATGAGCGCGATGGCACCGACGACGCCGGGAAACACGGCTCCGGGGTTGTTCAACTCGCCGATGAGTCCGTAAATCGCCACGAGCATCAGCACAAACATCACCTCGGGTCGCCAGAGCACCTGAAAGAGCCGTTCCCGCGCGATCATTGGAATCGCAACGGTTGCCGCACCTGCTGTGTGCAGGGTGCGCTCGCCGATCTTACGGCTGTCGATTTGTTGCAGCAGGTCGGGCAGGTCCTTTGCGATCAGGTCAACCACCTTCAACTCCAGCGCCTCTTCAGAGGTGATGGAGGCGCTGGTCCGGACGGCGGACTCGGCCCACTTCACGTTGCGGTTGCGTTTCTCGGCGATGTTCCGAATCAGGCTGACCACGTCGTTCTCCGCCTTGATTTGCATCACAGCATTTGTTCCTTCTTCGCCGCCGGTGAAACCCAGGGAAACCGGATGCGCCGCGCCAATCCGGGTGTTGGGTGCCATGACGGCGATGTCCGCAGCCATGGTGATAAACGTTCCTGCACTCGTGGCGCTTGATGCCGCGGGCGCGACATAAACCACCACGGGAACTTTTGACGCGAAGAATGTCTGGACGATTTCCTCGGTGGACGCAACCAAGCCGCCCGGCGTGTTGAGCTTGATGACGAGGCACTCCTGCTGCCGCTCCTCTGCAATCTTGACGGCACGTTCGATGTAGCTTGCGGTGGCCGGACCGATGGCGCCCCTGACCGTGATAAGGCCAACGTCAGCTGCGGTGAGAGGCAACAGTCCTGCCGCGAGCCAAAAGGAGAAGATGACGGATAGGCATTTCATGGCAACCCTCACTGCTGCCAACCTACCTCACTCCCAAGCCTAAGCAAACGCCGTCGCCTTACACAAAGGATTTGGGATGCTTCTCCGTGAAGAATACGAAGAGGCTGCGTTTGCCGATCAATTCCGGATTGTTGAAATCTGCACGTTGGTGCTGGCCACTTTGTTCACCCCCTCGGGCGTCACGATGTTGCAATCAACCATCCGCACGTTCTGCGCGTTGAAGATGCCGAAGGGGCGGTCGGCTTTGATGTTGATCTTCTCCAGCGTGATGTTAGTCGCGTTCATCTCCGGCAAACCCCAGATGAGACCGGCACGCCGTCCCTTCTGCACGGTCGCGGTGATGTTGCTGAACACCAGGTCGCGGTAGATGGGAGTGCGTTCGGTGACGGGCGCAGCGGGATACGTCGCGACGATTTCAGACGTGAGTTTGTTAAGGTCGCGGAACGCGCGATTGGTCGCCATGTAGCTGGCATAAACCACGATCGGGCATTCGACATTCGTCATGCGCAGGTTGAGATACTTCATATTGTGAACGAACCCGCCGCGGTCACGGTCGGTCTTGATGCGGATGCCGTTCTCGGTTCCGTTGAACGTGCAATCCATCACGGTAATGTTCGACACGCCGCCCTGCGTGTAACTGCCGACGCTCACGCCGTGGCCGAAGCCGTAAGTGCAGTTCGTGATGAGCACATCGGACGTGTTGCCGCCGCAGGTGAAGTTGTCGTCGCCGGTGCTGATGTCGCAATCCTGGATGAGGATGTTGCTGCCCTTCACATTGCAGGCGTCGGTGTTGTGGCTGGGCAAAACCGGATCGTCCGATGCCGGTGCGCGCACTTTCACGCGGCGGATGGTGACGTCGGTGCATTTGCCGCCGAGCGCGATGTGAAACATCGGCGAGTTCGAGAGCGAAAGGCCTTCGATGAGCAAGCGCTCGCAATTCGACGGCGAAATCATCTTGGGCCGCTTGGCGTTCTTATCGGTCTTCGCGTAAGGCCACCAAGCCGCCCCCTGACCATCAATCGCGCCAGAGCCAGTGATGGCGACATCGTGCAACTTGTCGCCGGTGATGAACGTCTCCGGGTTGACGAGCCCGCCGGGATATTTGTCGAGCGGCAGCATGCGGAGCAGTGCGCCGGATTCAAGATGCAGGTTGATCTTGCTCGCCAACTTGATGGGTCCGCACGTGTAAGTGCCCGCCGGCACTACCACGATGCCGCCCCCCGCTTGGCTTGCGGCGTCGATGGCGGATTGAATGGCGCGGGTGTTCGTCACCACCCCGTCACCGACCGCGCCGTATTGAGTGACATTGAAAGTTGCATCCTGGATGACCGGCAAGGCGGGGTTCACGGCGCCGTGTAGTGAATGGACGCACAGCAGTGCGGTGGCAAGAGCGAGGCGGGCGATTCGATTCATGTTCGGTTGTTATTCCAGAATCCAGACGAAAGGCAACGCCGCGCATTCGATTGCAATGCGCTTTAAATTTCAAATCCGCCGTCGCATCGGTATCGTCCGCACATGCCGTTGGTGCGGATCCTAGTTGATGGTTACAGCCTCCTGCACAACTGGCCCGAACTTGCGCCGGGCCGGGAGAGGCACAGCGCCGCAGCACGCGATGCTCTTGTCGAGAAGCTCACGCATTATCGCGATACCGTTGGCACACCCATCAGCATCATCTTCGACGGTTCTTTCCCGCGCGGCGCCGGTCCGAGGCAACATTCCACCCGTGACGTCGAGGTGCTGTTCTCCAGCGGTGGGCAGACGGCGGATGACTTGATCGAGCGCGCGGCGAGTCGTTTCCATGCGTATGGTGAGGTGCTGGTGGTGACAGATGACGTTGCGGAACGCGAGACGGTCATGGCCTTTGGTGCCTCTGCGGCGAGTTGCGATAACTTCGTCGCGATGGTTGACGCTGCGCTCCAAGATGTGGCCCAAGATTTGAAGCATCACAACCGGCAGGAGCAAAATCCCTTCAACCGAAGGCATTGAACATGCTTAACAGGAGGCGATGAACCGGTTGTTCCCAGTCCGTCTGCTTTTCACGGCCATTTGGCTGTGTTTTGTGGCCTTTTGTGAGGCGGCGACGCCCTTACCGGCGTCAGCCAAGCGTCTCCAACCTGCGCGCTGGCTCCTGATTTTGGACACTTCTTCTGCAATGGAGAAGCGGGCCAAGGCTGCCGAAGGAGTCGTTTCTGACCTACTCGGCTCGGCTATGAGTGGCAAGATGCAAGCGGGAGATGAACTTGGCATCTGGACTTACAACAAGGAGCTTTATGCCGGCGTCGCGCCCATGCAGACTTGGCAACCCGCTCGTTCCAACCTCATCACCAGTCGGACGATCGAATTCCTTGGCTTGCAGGTCTATCGTGACCGGAGCCGGATTGAAAAAGTGCTGCCTGAGTTGTCGCGTGTCGCCGCCGAGTCGCGTGAACTCACCGTAGTATGGTTCTCCGATGGCACACAGAAATTCGCGGGCACACCCTTCGATGACGAACTCAACGCAGCCACCGCCAAGTTGAAGGCGGCGCTTGATAATTCCCGCATGCCAGTCGTCACCGTGCTGCGTGCTTATCATGGAAAGTGGGTGGGGCAGAGCGTTTCGGTTGCCCCGTGGCCGATTGAATTTGCGGCGTTCCCGGCGGAGCTAGCCAATACAAACGCACCCACGAAGTCGGTGGTAGCAGCGCCGAAACCGGCGCCAATGGCCAAGCCCATCATCATCACCTCTCCCAAGAAGACGAATGCTGAACCGGTCACGCCGATGGAGTTACAGTCGGCCAGCGCGCAACTTCGTCCGCTGCCTCGCGAAACGATTGAAACGCCGACTGCAACCGCAGTCGTGCCAGAGGCTTCACCGCATGCTACGCCAGCCCCTGTGGTGGTGACAGCGGCTGGGCAGGCTTCCGTCGCGCCTGTGGATGTTCCGCCGCTACCGGCCATCGAATCCAAACCCGTTGCGCCTGTGGTGAAGCTGGCGCCTGAATCTTCAGCCCCCGTTTCAACGCCGCCGCTTGCATCGAACATCGCTGCCAAGACAGAGCCGCCGAAACCAGCCGTTCAGGCGGTTGCCCCACCCGTGGTTGCGGCTACGGCTCCCTTGGAATCTCCCGCCCCGTCGTCCCACCCGTGGCCTTTGATCGTCGGGGCTGGGTTTATGTCAGCAGCCGCCCTTGTTGCCCTCTTACTTGCGTTTCGCGGCCGTCGTCCTCAAACCGTCAGCCTCATCACGCAATCGTTGGAGCGCGGACAGAAGTAGCGGCTTTACCTCCCAGCCTGTTGACCTACAGTTCATCCATGGTTTCGCTGAGCGCCTGCAAACTCTTCGACGGGTTGACCGCCACAGAGTTGAACACGCTCCGTGGGCTGTGCAGCGTCAACAGCATCGCTGCAGGCAAAGAAATCTTCCGCGAAGGTGACCCCGGCGATGCCGTTTATGTCATTCGCGCCGGCAGCGTGGATATCTTCGCTCAGGTTGGTGGCGAAAAACGCCAGCTCATCTCGAAACTCGGGCCGGGCGATTTCTTCGGCGAGATGTCCGTGATCGAATTCAAACCGCGATCCGCCACGGCGGTGGCCGCGCAAGCCACCGTGGTCTATCGCATCCCCGCGGGCGAGATGCTCACGTTCGTGCATCAAACACCCGACATCGCGGTGAACATGATGCGGCAGATCAGCAACCGCTTGCGCGAATTCAATCTGCGGCACGTGAATGAAATCTCGCAGGCCGAGCGGCTCACACTTGTCGGCCGATTCGCACGTTCAATCGTCCACGATCTCAAGAATCCACTGAGTATCATCAGCCTGACGACCGAAACCCTTTCCCATCCCGGCGCAACGCCGGAAATGCGGGTGCAAGCGGCGGAACGCATCCGCAAACAGGTGGAGCGTATCTCCCAACTGGCCGGCGAAATCTTGGAGTTTACGCAGGGCTCGGGTAAACCCGCCGCGCTGGCCAAGGTCAACTTCGGCAAGTTCATCCACTACCTCATCGAGGAATTGCGGCCCGAGATGGAGATGAAGGGCATCGTCATCCATCTGGAGAGCGAACCGCCCATGGTGCCGATGATGATCGATCCGCCGCGCATGCAACGCGTGTTCGACAACATTCTGCACAACGCCGCCGATTTCATGCCCGCCGGCGGTATCGTCATGCTGCGCTTCACGTTGAAGGAAGGGCGCATCCTCATGGAGATCGAGGACACCGGGCCCGGCATTGCGCCAGAGATTGCGCCGAGGTTGTTCGAGCCCTTTGCCACCTTCGGAAAAAAGCAGGGCACCGGCCTCGGGCTGTCCATTTGCAAACGCATCATCGAAGATCATCAGGGACGCATCTGGCCTGAGACCAAGCCGGGCCGCGGCGCCATCTTCATCATCTCGCTGCCCCGGCCGAAATAATTCCCGCGCCTTCTTGACGGGAACCGCGCCGCGCAACACGCTGCTGTCCGCATGAATCGCATCCGCCTGCTCCCCGACCACGTCGCGAACCAGATCGCGGCGGGCGAAGTCGTCGAGCGTCCGGCGAGCGTGGTCAAGGAACTCGTCGAGAATGCGCTCGACGCGAAGGCGACCCGCGTCACGGTGGAGATTCAGGCCGGTGGCCGCAGCTTGATGCGCGTCACGGACGACGGCATGGGCATGAGCCGCGACGACGCGCTGCTTTCGCTGGAGCGCCATGCCACGAGCAAGATCCAGCGCGCGGAAGATTTGGCGGCGATCGGCACGATGGGCTTTCGCGGCGAAGCTTTACCAAGCATCGCCAGCGTGAGCCGCTTCACGATGACGACGCGCAAGCGCGAATCTGATTCACCCGAGGGCACGCAGATCATCATCAACGGCGGCAAGATCACCGAAGTGAAGGCGGCTGGCTGCGCGTCCGGCACCACGATGGAAGTGCGCCAGCTTTTCTTCAACCTTCCCGCGCGGCGCAAGTTCCTCCGCACCGACGAAACCGAGGCGGCGCACATCCAGCACTATCTCACTCTGGCCGCGCTGGCGTTTCCGGAGGTGGCCTTCACGTTCATCAAGGATGCACGAACGATCTGGCAATTGCCGGCCGTGAAGGCGGGCGGCGATGCGGCCGCGCGGTTGGGCGCCCTGCATGAACGATTGCGCGCCCTGCTTGGTGGCGAGGATCGTTTGTTGCCCGTTGATTTCACCGGCGAACTGACCGTGGCTGGCGATGCCGCCGAACCGGAGGGCGAGGATATTTCCCTGCGGGAAAACGCTCCACCTGCGGACGGCAAATCGCGGATGCGCGTGTGGGGATTTCTCGGCGCACCGGGCGTCGCGCGCTCGAACCGTGATGACCAGCACGTGTTCGTGAACCGCCGGCCCGTGGACAACCGCGGGCTGAACTACGCGCTCATCGAGGGCTATCATACCTCGCTGATGAAGGGGCGCTATCCCGTGTGTTGCCTGTTCGTCGAGATCGACCCGGCTTTGGTGGACGTGAACATTCATCCGGCGAAACGTGAGGTGAAGTTCCATCGCGAATTCGAAGTGCGCCGCGTGGTAGCCGCCGCCGTGAAGGAGGCGCTGCTGAAATTTCATTCGCAACGCGCCCAGGCTCCGTTGCCCAACACAGCAACGACGAGCAAGGCGCCAACGCCGGATAAAACTGCGCCCGCCGCGCAGCCCGCGCTTGGCTTCACACCGGCCGAAGCCAAAGCGGCCCCGGTGCCGCAACACACAGAACCGCGGCCTGCGAACCGCCAAGTCGAAGTCCCAGTATCGAATCGGCCCTCGCCGATTGCGCCTGCTTCAGCCAGCAGCCCCGCCGATTCCGCCACCCGCAATCCGCTTCCTGCGCCGCCGCCTTCGTTCATTTCACCGACGGCGCCTGTGCCGCTCTTGCAAGTGCCGATGCGGTTGGTTGGGGTGATCGGAAAACTTTACGTCGTGTTGGAATCGGACCGTGGCCTTGTGCTGCTGGATCAACACGCCGCGCACGAGCGGGTGCTCTTCGAGCAGATGCTCGCGCGCGTCGAGCACAGCGGCCAGGCGCCGTCACAACGGCTGCTGCTGCCCGAGACGATCGAGATGACCGTGCGCGATGCGGTGTTTCTCCGGCAGCAATTGCCCGTGCTGACGCGGTTGGGGGTTGGGCTGAGTGAATTTGGCGAACGCACCTTCCTGCTGGATGCCCTGCCGCCTTTCGTGAAAGTGAGCGACGCGCGCCGCTTCGCGATGGAACTGGTGGATGAACTCAAGGCCGCCGGTGAAGGGGTGAACTCGGCGCGCCTCGGCGAACACGTCGTGGCGAAGACGGTGTGCCGTCACGCGGTGAAGGCTAACGATCCGCTGGCCGGACGCGAGTTGGAAAACTTGGTGGCGGATTTGCGCAAGTGCGCGATGCCTTACACATGCCCGCACGGACGCCCCACGCTCATCGAGATGAACTGGCGCGAGCTGGAGCGGAAATTTGGGCGGACGCAGTAAGCTCCGAATGACAAAAGCAAAACGCCGCCGGAGTTCCGGCGGCGTTTGTGTTTTGAGATTCAACCGGCCCGTGCTCAGGCTTAAGCCGGAGGCAGCGAACCTGCGGGGACTTCCTCGATCTTCGCGCTCTTCTGGAGCAGCTCGACGACTTTTTCGTTGGCGAGTTGGTCGTAGATCTCGATTAAGCCATTGCGCTTCTGGAGGTCCTGCAAAAACTTCTTCGGTTCGACCTGATATACGCCAGCCAGCGAGTGGACGCGGCGGAGGATTTCCTCGTTGGAGACCTTGATGTCTTCCTTCTCGGCGATCTTGCGGAACAGGAAGGCGCGTTTGACGCGTTCCTTGGCGCCTTGCGTCGCGGCGGCGTAGATCTGGTCCTTTTCCTTCTCGATAAGCTCACGGCCGACGCCGCGCTTCGAATTCTCGCGCACGATGTCGTAAACCACGTTCTTCGTCTCCTGCGCCACCGCACTTTCAGGCAGGTCAAAAGTGACCTTGTCCATCAGCGCGCGAACCACTTGATTGCGGACGCTGGAATCGAGTTTGTAGGTGAGCTCGTTCTCGAGATCCTTGGTCACGCCTTCCCGGAGCTTCTCCAGATTTTCGGCGCCGAAAGTTTTGGCGAATTCGTCGTCGAGCGCGGGCAGGACCTTCTCCTTCACTTCGACCACTTCAACGGCATAGACGCCCTGCTTGCCTTGCACTTGTTCGGTGACGAAATCAGCGGGGAAATCGACGTTCACGGTCCGCTTGTCGCCAGCCTTGGCGCCGATCAGTTGCGCGGCGAAACCGGGGATGAAGCCCGTGCCGTCAGCCTGCACCCAGAAATTCTTCTGCTCGGTGATCCCTTTCGCGGTTGGGGCGAGTTCGGTGATCGCCTTGCCTTCGCAGGTGCCGGTGTAATTGACCACGGCGATGTCGCCGCTGGCGAGCGGGCGCTCGACGGTCTTGTAATCTGTGCGTTGTTCGCGCAGGACGTTCAGGGCCTTCTCGATGTCTTCGGGCGTGACCTTCTGGGTTTCGCGCTTCGCGGGAAGGTCCTTGTAGTCGGGCAGCTCAAAGTCGGGAGCGATCTCAACGGTGGCGTCGAACGTGTAGGCCTGGCCACGGGCGAGCGTGCCCTCCTTCAAATCCACCGTCTGGAGCACGTCGAGTTTTTTGTCCTCGACGGCCTTGCGGTAGTTTTCGGAAGTCAGCTTGCGCTTCGCTTCCTCGGCGATGTCGGCCTCGTATTTTTTGAGGACCATTGCCTTGGGGGCCTTGCCGGGGCGGAATCCGGGCATGGCGGCTTGCTTGATGAATTCCTTGGTGATGGATTCGAATTGCGCGTCCACAGCCGTCGCGTCCACTTCAACGCGGATGACTTTGCGGCACGCGGCCAGATTTTCAACGGTGACGTTCACAGGATGGTCTTTTCATCCGTTGCAACCCTTGGCGACGCGCCAAGCGCCCTGCAACGGGCCGCGCAGAGTAGGTGATGCGACGCCCCTGCGCAAGCGTCGCAACGGGGTTGCTTCAACGTCCGGTTTCACCCCGGGAAGGGGTGCGCGGGAGCCTCGACGGTGGATTCCCCAACGCGTATAACTGGCCCGCCGCAATGAACAAAGCCCCCGGCAAACCGTTGAAAGTCCTGCTCCTGAACCAGACCTTCCATCCGGATGTCATGGCCACGGCGCAATACCTCACTGAGCTGGCCGTTCGGC
>JBEGQI010000023.1:0-10920 GCA_041181065.1 Verrucomicrobiota bacterium
CGGGGAACTTTCGATGGTTCAGCAAGTATGCGCAAGTATCGGTTCACTGCGTCGAACCAAACTACAGTGACTCACGTTGGAATCCATTTAGCGGCTCACGTGCCAACTCGGTCATGTGAAATGATTTTTGAAAAAAATCAGCCGATTCCGGCGTATTCAAACGAGAATCGCAGCAAGCAGAAATGGGCTGGATCGCAATCAGCTGGCCGATAATGCGCAACCTGTGAAAGTTTGCTCAGGGAAAACTGAACGTAGCGAAGCAACTTGAGGAAAAACTGGTGCACCCGTGAAGAGTCGAACTTCAAACCTGCTGATCCGTAGTCAGCCGCTCTATCCAATTGAGCTACGGGTGCTCCGAGCGGCGCGCACATTAGACGGCACGTTCGTTTTATCAAGCTCTTTCTCCGGCGAACACAAGTTGTCTTGCGACCCACCGCGCCTTTTTCTAAACCAACTCCCGCATGGCCGCATTCCGCAACACCCAAAACTTCGACCTCCAGAAATTTCTTGAGACCCGCACGGTCGCCGTGAACGCCGCTCTCAACCGCTTCCTGCCGCCCGCCAAGACCAAGCCCGGCACCATCCATGCCGCCATGCGCTACCCGCTGTTCGCCGGCGGCAAACGGATGCGTCCCGCCGTCTGTCTCGCGGCGGCCATCGCCTGCGGCGGAAGCGAAGAAAATGCCATGCCCCTGGCCTGCGCCGCCGAATGCATCCACACGTATTCGCTCATCCACGACGACCTGCCGTGCATGGACGACGACGATCTGCGCCGAGGCAAACCAACCACGCATGTCCAATTTCGCACCGGTCAAGACGCCGCCGGACGCAAGCGCGGTGAAGCCATCGCGCTCCTCGCAGGCGACGCCCTGTTGACTCAGGCGTTCGAGATCGCTGCGCAGTGCAAAGGCTGGAAGCGCTACTCCCATCAAGACGTGATCCTTGAACTCGCCAAGACCTCGGGTTCATTGCAACTCATCGCCGGCCAGGTCGCCGACCTCGAGGGCGAGGGACGCAAATCCACCGTCGCTGAATTGCGCTACATCCACGAGCGCAAGACCAGCGCCCTGCTCTGCTGTTCTGTCCGGCTTGGCGGCATGAGCGCAAATTGCTCATCCGCGCAACTGAAAGCCCTGACTGACTTTGGTTACAACGTCGGCCTCGCCTTCCAAGTCATCGATGACATCCTCGATGTGACTCAGACCAGCGAGAAACTTGGCAAGACCGCAGGCAAGGATTTGAAAGCGCAGAAGACAACCTACCCATCGCTCGTGGGCTTGGAGAAGTCGCGCAAGATCGCTACACAACTCACCGACAAAGCCTTTGCCGCCTTGAAGCCATTCAAAGGTCGGGCGGTCGCGTTGGAAGCGCTCGCAGAATTCCTGTTGAACCGCGATTACTGAGTTGCCGCCGGAAACAAAGCTTCTGGTATTCCCGTTACCTCATCCGTGATTGTTATGCGCCGCAGCGCGGGCTTTCTTGCTTTCCTCAATCACCTTGGCTTCCAGTTCGCGCGGCATCTCCTCGTAGTGACTAAATTCTTCCTGATGGATGCCGCGGCCGCCGGTAAGTGAGCGCAACACGGTCGCGTAGTGATGCAACTCACGCGCGGGCGCTTCGCCGGTCAGCACCTGCAAACTGCCTTCCGATTCCATCCCCATGACTTTCCCACGTCGGCTGGAGAGGTCGCCGATGATCTTGCCGAGGCAATCCTCGGGCGCGCGGATGGTGAGCTTATGGATCGGCTCCAGTAGACACGGACGCGCCGCGTTGAACGACTCGCGGAACGCTTCCTTGCCCGCAATCTGAAACGCCACATCGCCGGAATCCACCGGGTGCATCTTGCCGTCGTAGAATTCCGCCTTCAAATCCACGATGCGATAGCCAGCCAAGATGCCTTCCTTGCTCGCGGACATGACGCCCTTTTCCACGGACGGCACAAAGCCGCGATCCACGTTTTGTCCAACGAGCGTTTGTTTGAATTCCAGTCCAGTGTCGCGTGGCTTGGGCTCGATGCGCATCCAGACTTCGGCGAACTGTCCCGCGCCGCCGGTCTGCTTTTTGTGACGATATTTCGAATCACCGCGCCCCTTGATGGTCTCGCGATAAGCAATCTTCGGCGCGCTCAATTCCAACTCCACCTTGAAGCGCCGGCGCAAACGGTCCACGAGCACGTCGAGATGCAATTCGCCCTGGCCCGCAAGGATCGTCTGATGCAACTCACCGTCCACGTAGTGCGCGAAGGACGAATCCTCCTCGTGCAACGCCGCGATGCCCACGGCCATCTTGTCTTCGTCGCCCTTTGACTTGAGTTGAAGCGCGGAGAGAACGTTCGGTTTGGGATACGTCACCTTGGGCAACGTGACCGTGCGTTTCTGCGTCGAGAGCGTGTTGCCGTTGTGCGTGTCCTTCATCTTCACGACCGCACCGATGTCGCCCGCGTTCAGCGCCGGGACGTTCATGCGATTCTTTCCATTGACGATGTAAAGCTGCCCGAGCTTTTCGCTCACGCGCCGGTCGGCGTTGTAAAGGTCGCTGCCCAATTTCACCTGGCCGGAATAGACGCGGAAGAACGTCATGTCGCCGAAGCCGGATTCGTTCATCACCTTGAAGACGAAACACACCGGCTCGCAGTCGGTGAGCGCCACGTGAACCGCGTTGCCGTCCGCATCGTGCGCCTCGACTTTGGCGCGATCCACTGGCGACGATCCATACTTCGCGATGAAATCCATCAGCCGCGCCACGCCGACGTTGTTCTCGGCTGACACGCAGAACAACGGGATGAACGACTGCTTTTGAACGGCGGCATGAAGCCCGGCGCGCAACTCCTCCTCCGTCAATGTGCCCTTGTCCATCCACTTCTCCATCAAGCCGTCGTCCGCCTCGGCGATGAACTCGATGAGCTTCTCGTGCAATTCGCGCACTTGGTCCGCGTTCGCGCCGGACGCGGGCGCCTCGGTGAACTTGCCGCTCTTGTCGTTCGCGTAGGTCGTCACCTCGCTGCGCGGCACGTCGAGCAATTGATTGAAGCCCGGCCCGGAATTCAGCGGCAGGCTCATCGGCAGCACGCGCGCACCGAAATGCTCGCGCACCTGCGCCAGCGCTTGTTCGAAGTTCGCGTCCTCGCGGTCGAAGGCATTCAACACGATCATCTTCGGGATGCCGAACTCCGTCGCGTATTTCCAGACCAAGTCCGTGCCGACGCCGACGCCGTGATTCGCGTTCACCACCACGAGCGCAAAGTCGCTCGCGCGCAACGCGCCCAGACTTTCGCAGATGAAATCGGAGTAACCCGGACAATCGATGGCGTTGAACTTTTTCCCGAGCCATTCGAGATGCAGCAACGTGGACTGGATGGAGATCTTCCGTTCCTGTTCGGCCTCGTGGTAATCAGAGACCGTGTTACCCGCCGCCACGGAGCCCATGCGATTGATCTCGCCAGCGCAAGCCAGCATTGCTTCGCTCAGGGTGGTTTTGCCCGCAGTCGCGTGGCCAACGATGGAGAAGTTTCGGATTTCGCCCGCTTGATAGTCTTTCATACGTCGTAATTCCTGAAGTTACTCAACCATTCTTTTTACCGGACTAATGGCAATGTAGGTCGCATGGCGAGGCAAGCCAAGCTGCGAATGGTCCAACCCGGGAATTTTTCTGTGCGCTGATGAAAAGTATTCGCCGCGCAAATCAACGCATTGAAGCAGGCAACGTGAGGAGGTCCCATCGGCAACTTCAGTTTGCCGACATCACCCTGAATGCCGCAGGAAATTACTTCGTCAACGCCGCAAACCGTCCGGCGGCATCTGCCCACGCGCTGTCGGCCTTCGGTTCGAAGCGGCCCATTTCGCTGGAGGTGCGCACCACGTCGCGCATCTCGGCGAGCGACTTGAGTTCGCCGCTGGCGCGCACTTGCGTGAGGATATTACCCATGACCGTCGCCTCCACGGGACCGGTGAGCACCGGACGACCACAGGCATTCGCCGTGAGCTGGTTCAACAAATCGTTCCGCGAACCGCCGCCGACGATGTGCAAGACTTCCATGCGATTGCCGGTCAACTCTTCGAGCTGACGGAACACGACGCCATATTTCAGCGCCAGGCTCTCGGTCGCGCAACGGATGATCTGACCTTCGGTTTCGGGCACGGGCTGGCCAGTCTCGCGGCAGAACTCCTGAATCGCCTTCGGCATATCGAGCGGGTTCAGGAAGCGCGCGTCATCGGGATTCACAAGCGAGCGCAACGGCTGCGCCGCCGCGGCCATCTTGGTGAGCTCGGCGTAATCATACTTCTTGCCCGCTGCGTCGAACGAACGCTTGCACTGCTGGATGAGCCAGAGGCCGATGATGTTCTTGAGCAGGCGGATGGTGCCGTCAATGCCGCCTTCGTTGGTTATGTTGAGCTCGAGCGCACGCGGCGTGAGCACCGGCGACGCAACCTCCGCGCCGAGCAACGACCACGTGCCCGAGCTGAGATACGCCCAGTTCGGCTTGCCGGTGTTCGCTGTCGGCACACCGGCCACGGCGGATGCGGTGTCGTGCGCGGGTGGCGCGACGACGGAAACGTTCTTCAGTCCGGTGCGCTCCGTGATGGACGCGCGCACGGTGCCGAGGTTCGTTCCCGGCTGGACGATCTTCGGGAAAATCTTCGCGGGCAGACCAAACTTCGCGAGCAGGTCAAAATTCCAGTCGCGCTTGGACGGATGCAGGCATTGCGAAGTGGAGGCGATGGTGTATTCCGCCACCCGTGCGCCGCACAGGCAGTAATGCAGGAAATCCGGCATGAACAAGAAGTCGTGCACGGCGGCCAGCAAGTCGGGATGCTGCTTCTTGAGCGCGAGCAACTGGTAAAGCGAGTTCAGCTCCATGAACTGCAAGCCCGTCTGCGCGTAAAGCTCCGCGCGCGGCACGGTCTTGAACGCCTCGTCGAGCGCGCCCTGCGTCCGCACATCGCGATAGTGATACGGCAGGCCGAGCACTTCGCCGGCCTTGGTCATCAGCACCAAGTCCACGCCCCATGTGTCCGCACCGACGCTGACAATGCTGTCGCCGTATTTCTTCCCTGCGAGCCCGAGCCCGGTCTGGATTTCCGACCAGAGCCGCACGACATCCCAGCGCAACGTATCCGCGATGAACACGCCGCCATTGGCAAAGCGATGCACTTCTTCGAGGCGCAACTGCTTGCCATTCCACACGCCCGCCATCACGCGCCCGCTTTCGGCGCCCAGATCAATTCCAAGATAAACACGTTCGGCCATAATCAATTCGTTCCCCTTGAAGCCAAAAACTCAAATCACCTCGCGATACACATCCGGATGCGGGCGGGAAATCACCGTCGCGTTCACCAGCACACCGGCATCCGCAAGAACCTTGCGGCCGGCGAGCATCGCAGATTGCACGGCGCTCACGTCGCCGGTGAAGGTGCAGAACGCTTTGCCGCCGAGCGCCATCGCCAGGCGGACTTCGAGCAGTTGCACATTCGCCGACTTCACCACCGCATCCGCCGCGTAGATAAGCGTCGAGATGTTGAATGATT
Source organism: Verrucomicrobiota bacterium (assembly GCA_041181065.1). Classification (GTDB taxonomy): domain Bacteria; phylum Verrucomicrobiota; class Verrucomicrobiia; order Limisphaerales; family DSYF01; genus DSYF01. Next base: position 5,526 of record JBEGQI010000023.1, read on the forward strand.
CGATCACGCCGAGCGCGCCCTTGTGTTCCGGCGGCACAACGGTGCTGCGGCCGATGGCGGTGAAAACCTCCGGGTGGATGTTCGACACGACGGTGGAGTCGATGAGACATCCGTTCGCCGCGGTGCAGCCGGCATCCACGGCGGCCTTCACGTCGGCGGGCGTGCCGCCGATGAGCACCATGTATTTGCCGGAGCAGATGGAGCGCGAGAGCAACAAGCGCACGTTGCCCGCCTTGAGCATCGTGTCGCAGACCTCGAAGCCCGCCGCGATGCTGGAAAGTTCAATCAAGCCAACCGATTTTTCGTTCATATCACCTCACCAAAATGATTTGTTTGTCCGTCACCGACTCCACCGTGCCCGCGAATGGCGCGTGGAGCGGCGCGCCCAGTGCTTTCTCCGGAATCTCGCCGATCTTCTGACCCGCATTTACCTTGTCGCCCACCTTCACCACCGGGTTGCTCGCCGAACCGGCGTTCTGCTTCAACGGCAGCACGGCGCGGCGCGGCTTCAATTCAATCTGCTCAAACTTCGCCGGCGCGTCGTAGTCGAGGATGTCGAGTTTCTTCATCAGCGACTGGATCGGCACGCGGCGACCATCGCGCATCGGATGCGGTTTCACGGTCGTCGGGCCGGTCCACTTCTGGTTCGCCTTGCGCATGGCGGCCTTCGAATCGTCGCAGGCTTCCTTGGGATACAATTCCTCCGGGCAGGCGTAGAGCGTGCAGAGGCCGCACGAACAGCAAAGCGAGGCGAGTTGATTCCAGTAATCCGCGCCTGTGCCGGTGAAGGCCAGACTGCGCATCACCGCGTGCGGCTGGACGTCGTAGCCGAGCAGGAAGCGCGGACAAAACTCGGTGCAATAACGGCATTGGTCGCACGCTGATTTGCCGATGGCGGCCTGGGCCTTCGCGGGACGCAGCTTGCGCTGGATGAAATGATGTTCCTGCGGCAGCACGACCACGCCGGTGCTGGTCTTCATGATCGGCTCGTCGAGGTTGAGGCTCATAGAACCCATCATCAATCCGCCGAGCACCAGCGCTGGGTCGGCGCAGTCGAATCCACCCGTGGCCTCGATGGCTTCGCGATACGTCGTGCCGATGGGCGCCCAGAGCGTGACGGGATGTTTCACCGCGCCCGCGAGCGTGATGAGCTTGTGCGTGACCGGCTTGCCCTCGGCGGCGTTGGCGATGTTCATGAACGTCTCCACGTTGTTCACGACGCAGCCGACGTTGATGGGAATGCCCGCGGGCGGGATCAACCGGCCCGTAGTTTCATGGACGAGATCGTATTCGTCGCCGGCGGGGTAATAGTCACCGAGCAGATGCACGCGGAGCGGCGTGCCTTTGCAGGCGTCGGTCATGATCTTCACCGCGCCCTTCTTCTTCGCCTTGATGCCGACGATGCCTTCCTTGGCGCCAGTGGCTTCCATGGCGAGCAACATGCCCTTCACCACTTGCGCGGAGAAATGTTCCATCGTGGCGGCGTCCTTGTGCAGGAGCGGCTCGCACTCGGCGCCGTTGGCGATGATGGTGTCGGCCTTGGCGTTGAGTTTGACGTGCGCGGGAAAACCGCCACCGCCGGCGCCTACCACGCCCGCTTCGCGAACCTTGTCGGCAAGAGTCATAAGAATCTACCGCTATTTATGCCGACTGGGGAGGCGGGTGGCGATTCCAAAAAACTGGTTGCGCACCATCTGAAGCGAAAATGGCCTTCAGCACAAAGGCTGAGGAACGAAGTTAAAAACTCACCGAGCTCGCCGACTAGTCGGTTTGCTTGATGATGATGAACCAGCCGGTGGAGTTGCTGGAATTTCCGCCGGTGACCAGGCAACTGCCCTTCTTCATCTCCTTCTTCATCGTGCCGACGGTCTTGCCCTTGCCGATCAAGGTGACTTCCACGCGGTTATTTTCCAGCAGCTTGATGACGATCGTGCAGTCCTTGCTCATCTGGACGCGCTTCTCGTCTTTGCTGACGGAAACATTCTTGCGGGCCACTTCGAAATAGTGCGACCACTTGAAATCCTTGAGTTTCTTCGCCACAGCCTCGGAGACGGGCTTGTGGCTGGGGTCGGGTGACTTCTCGTCATTGGTGCCCCAGATCAAAACGGCCTCAAACTTCACATCATCCGCCCGCACGGCGCCCGCGAAGAGGCTCAACGCAATCAAGGCCAGCCACAGGCTGAGCGCTCCTTTGAGGATTGAAGTTCGTGCAGTCATTTCAGTTCAGCGTAGTGTCGTCGCCGACATTGGCAACGTCATTTTCAGGTTTGTCAGCAAACCAAACGAAGGTCGTGTCGTCGCTGTCATCGCGGAAGGTGATCGTGTCCATGTCCGACGAGGCAACAAGCAGATCCGACCCGGAGTCGCTTCCGGTCAGGTTGAAAACCATCATCCCGAGCAACACTACAATGGCGAGCGCAGAAACGGGCTTGAGCAAACGGTTGACCGACTCCCAGAACGACGGTGCAGCTGGGACCGATTGGAGCTGGCTGCTTTGGTCCAACTGCTCGATCTGACGTCGGATCTTGCTCCAGTAAAAGTCACGGCTCTCCGGCAGCGTGATCCCCTGCTCTGCCCCTGCCAACGCCCGGCGGGTGTTCTTGAGTTCAGCGTGCAAGGCCGCCGCCTCGCGATCGCGGGCGATGAGCGCAGTGATTTTGCGCGCCTCGTTTTCGGCGAGTTCGCCGTCGAGGAACGCCTGAATCTTGATTTGCGTTTCTTGGTCCATCATGGCGTGTCCTTTCTCTTCAAGTCCGCCAGCAGCGCCGCCAAACGCCGCCGGGCGTAAAACAGTCGCGACATGATGGTGCCGATGGAGCACCCCATGACCTTCGCGATCTCTTTGTATTCCATCTCTTCAAACTCACAAAGCACCAGCACCGTCCGGTGCTCATGCGAAAGCTTCTTCATCGCCTCGTCGATCCGTGCGCGCAGTTCGCCGCGCTCCAACCGTTCGGTCGGGTTGAAGGTGACGGGCTCCATCTGCCGCTCAACCCCGCCCGATTCCTCGTCCATCTCCTCGATGGATTCCGACCGTTGTCGCTTGTTCTTCCGAATCTGATCAAGGCAGAGGTTGATCGTGATGCGGGTGAGCCAGGTGGCGAAACTGGATTCGCCTTGGAACTGCACCAGCCGCTGCCATGCCTTCACCCATGCTTCCTGTGAAAGATCAATGGCCTCTTCTTCATTCCGCATCATGCTGTAGGCGCGGGCGTAAATCTTGTCCCGATGCCGGGCCACCAGTTCCTCGAAGGCCAGCATGTCACCCTTTTGGGCCAGCTGAACGAGCGCCTTGTCGTCTACGGACGAGTATGAGCTTTCGTTCAACATGGTTTCGACGAGGGGCGTGGCTGGACTATTCAAGCCAGTTTAAAGCCGTCCTTTAGTGCTTGGAATCTGGCCCGCAATCCGCGGGTCGTGCTGGCAGGCAAAATCGACAGCCTTGGCGAAGGCTTTGAACGCCACCTCAACGATGTGGTGTGGTTCGTCGCCGTAAAGGAGTTCGATGTGAAGGTTGCAACGGGCTTCGTTGGTAAAACCTTGAAAGAATTCCCGGGCCAAACCGAAACGAAATGCGCTCGACATGTCCTGCGTGCGGTCGTTCTGGCTGACCGCCCGCTGGGAAAACTTGTCCATGCCACGCCAGACAAGATAGGGCCGCCCGCTGAAATCAATCACGCAACGGGCCAGGCATTCATCCATGGGCACATGCACTTCACCTGTAAAAGGATTGCGCGGATCAAACCCTGTTCCATAGCGGCGAACGCCACGTTTGTCACCCAAGGCCTGCACGAAAGCCTGCCCCAAGGCGATGCCGCAGTCTTCCACTGTGTGATGAGCGTCAACTTCCAAATCTCCATTGCACACCAGCTTCAGGTCCATCACAGCATGCTTGGCAAAGAGCGTCAGCATGTGGTCGAAGAAGGGAACGCCCGTCCGGATGGATGATTTCCCAGAACCGTCCACATTGAGCGCGACCTGAATCTTGGTCTCACCCGTGATGCGATTGATGCTGGCACGCCGTGCTTTCATGCGCGGCGATTAAAGCAAAAGGGCACGTTGAATTCCAAGCTCAATGCGGCGTAACGGGCACCGAAGTTGGCGGCAAATTTTGTTTCTGCCAAAGATCATTGATGCGGTCATTCAGCGCCTCCGGGGACGGCGAATACTTTTTGGCCTCTTCGAAATAGGATGCAGCCTGCAGCCAGTTACCCAATCTGGCCTCCAAGTCGCCGAGGTGTGACAGAATTGAACTTCGTCCAATCTTGTCCGGTTTGTCCTTACCCGCCTCCACCTCATCCCAACGACGCAACGCGAGTTTCCACACACCGCGAGCCCGATCCGGTTGCTTGAGGTGCGTGTCGTAAAGCCTGCCAAGGTCAAAGAGGATTTCGTAGCTGGATGGGTTTTCACGCAGTCCTTGACGCAAAAACTGTTCAGCCTCGGCAGGCTTGTTGAGGCGCTCCGAAAGCCAGTAGGCCGCAACGGTGTAAGTCTCGAGGCGCTGCGGGTCCAGTTCAGCCGAGAATTTCAACCATGGGAGAATCTCCCGGGCACGATCACCTTCAAGGTGGGAATGTTCAGTGACTTTGAAATTGCGACTCATCTTCTCAATCCAATCGCGCGGCGGCCCCATGAAAGACGTATCGCAGTGGTGGCACTCCGGGCAGTTGGGATCTTCAACGCCTGCGGCATGATTGTGGTCATGGTCTCCGTCATCGTGATGCTCGTCCGTGTGTTCATCGCCGTGCGCGATGGCGTTGTTCGTAGCATTTGATTGTGACGCTTGATCGAAAATCGACGGGTAGAAGCCGCTATGAAGATACACGTCCGCCTTCACGGCGAGATGATTGGCGAACAGGCGACGGCTCTCACCGAAGAATATCTTCATTACACTGCCGCCGCTACGACAGCCAGAAACGGCGGCGTGGCCAGGCTGCAACCAAGTCGCAAGGCTGAACGCCAGAACCAAGAACAACAACAATAAGAGGACGGCGCGTTTCATCCTAGCGTGAGAGTCTTTCGACGGAAGGCAATCCAAGAGGCGGTCAATAAAGCCGCTGTATAGGCATACCAGTAAATCGTTGCCGTGGCCACGGCTGCAAAATGGACCGGCGGACGGTCGTGAAGCACCAAGTCTCTGAAGTCAAACGCCCATTCAATATGAGGAAGGAGAAAATAGATGACCGTGAGTGCGATGCCGGTATTGGGCTCCATCCGCGATGCAATCGAATGCAGATAGCCTCCCAAAGTTAGAATGCCAGCAACGACGATGAATGAAATAGTGATATTCACTGAAGGAGCGCTGAAAAGCACTGAGCCGAAAATCGCCATCCCGACGACCACGCCAAGGGCCGCCCAATGAAGCCAAGCGGCCTGAGCATATTGCAGGAGC
>JBEGQI010000024.1:0-19287 GCA_041181065.1 Verrucomicrobiota bacterium
ATGGCCTAGTTCAGGGGGGCCCAATCACATTCCGCGGCAAGCGCAGCTTGATGCTTCACCTTGGTTGTGGCCGGAATAACCGTCCCGGCTGGGTCAACATCGACCTTTGTTCAGATGGCCCCGACTTGCAACTGGACCTGCGCGAAACGCTTCCTTTCGACGACGGCTCGGTGGTGCTTATCTACAACGAACATTTCTTCGAGCACATTCCATATCCCAACGATGTGAAGAAGCTGCTAGCTTCCTTCTTGCGCGTGCTGGAACCGGGCGGGGTGCTGAGCATGAGCATGCCCGACGCGGAGCGGGGATTGCGGGATTACGTTGAGGAAGGGGGGAAACGATTGCGCGCCGAGCATCCGTCATGGCTCCCCAGCTGGTGTGACACGCCGATGCATCAGGTCAATTACCTCTTCCGCCAGATGGGTGAACACCAGTATGCTTGGGACTTCGAAAGCCTGAGCAAGGTCCTCCAAAATGCCGGGTTTACCAACGTCGAAAGGCGTGCCTGGGACGCCTCGCTGGATTCCGAAGCTTGGAAAGGACCCGGCACCCTCTGCGTCAAAGCGGTCAAGCCGGGCGGCGCGTCCAAGTGACGGGAGGCTGGTCCCCCCGAAGATCTTTCCGTGCTTTTCGGGAAAGAACAGTCTCATTTGCTGGGTTGCTAAAACCCCGCTCTGGGCTATCCTCCACCGATTCAATTTGCATGCCCGCCTGACCTTATGAAGTTACTGTTTCCCGTTGCCTTCGCTGCTCTGCTTCCCTGCTGTGCTTTCGGCCAGAATCTGGCTCCCAATCCGTCTTTTGAAGTGGGCACCAACACGCCAGTAAACTGGTCGCTGTCTGCCGCCGCTGGCCAGTTGCAGTTCCCCGGCCATTCGGGATCCAACTGCGTCAACATCACCGCCGACGGCTCGGTCATGAGTCGTTGGTCGACGCCTGACTCCACCGTCACGCAGGGCCTCACGTATGCGGTGCGTTTTTGGACCCGGATGACCAACGTGTCCGGCGGCAGTTGCTTTGGCGGATTCAACACCGTTTACTCCGACTTCTCCCTGCCCGGGTCCAACTGGACCAATTACGGCATCGTGGCATACATCCCCAACGTTTCCGGCCCGTATCTCAACGTGGGGCAGACGGTCGTGAACGGGACGATTTTCTTCGATGACGTGGAGATGTATCGCGTGACGCCGGTGCACAAATTGGTCGGTAGCATTTCGCTGGGCGCGGGCGAAAAGATCCAGTCCGGCAAATACACCTACACGTCCGATTACGATGGTTACGGCGGCAGTTACGCGCGCTGTTTGCAGGACGCTAACACCACGTTTGCCTCCTTCCGCTGGTATATGAATTCCGGTTCCGCGCTGGTCTATCGGCATGATGTCGGCGGGTTGCCGCTCAGCAGCGCGACCGTGAAGGCGGGCATCTGGAATTACAACAACATCAATAACGCGACGCTGCAGGTGGAGGCCAGCACCAACGGTTCGATTTGGTTTTCTGCCGGGGCCATGAGTGGCGGCGCGAGCCAGGTCACGGTGTCCGTGCCGACCAACCTGCTTCCGGCGGCGCAATTATACATCCGGCTCAAGAGCACCAACTCCAGCCAGTTCAGTCTGACCGACTATTCGTTGACCGCGAACGTCGCCACGAATCTGCTGGTCAGCGGGGCCACCTGTTTTGCCGAGCAACGCCAGTCCAATTCAATCGTCACGCCGCTGGCGATCTTGGATGTTTCAACCGGCCAAGTGTTTTCGGTCAGGATCGCGAACGCCGGTGCTGCGCAATCATTCGCTCTCCACAGCGACGCCGTGTTTCAGGGAATCACGAACGTGTGGAATCTCACGACGAACGTTCCGGCGGCCTCCACGAACACCTACAGCATCGCATTGCCTGCCCCCGGTGTCGGGCAGAACGCCATTTCGATCGCGGTGACGAATGGCTCCGGGTCGAGTGTTTACACGACCGGTTTCCTGTTCGACACGACGCCCGATCCGACGCTTGTGACCTCCATCGGCAATCTCGCGCCGAATCCCTCCTTTGAGATCGGCACGAACTTGCCTGCTTCATGGGATGTCAGCAGCGGCACGGGCACGTGGGGAAATTTCGGTCGGACGAACGCGCATTGCGTGTCGCTGACGGGAACGGGCAGCACGTTGAATCGCTGGTATACCTACAGCACGGCCGCCGAAAACGGCAAACCCTACGTGATGCGCTTCTGGACCAGTTGCAGCAACTCCGCCAGCGGCGGCTGCATCGCCGGGTTCAACACGGTTTACACCGACTTCCCGCTGCCAAGCAGCACGTGGACGAATTTCTCCACCGTGTTCTGGATTCCGAACGTGGCCGGCAAATATCTGAACGTCGGGCAGGTCAGCGTCAACGGCACGATCAACTTCGATGACATCGAACTCTATCCCGTGCTGCCCATCCACAAGCAGTCCGGCGGGCAGGTGCTCGGCGCGGGTGAGAAACTTGAGACCGGCCGCTACACCTACCAGTCCGGTTACGCCAGTTACGGCGGCAGCTACTCGCGTTGCCTGACCGACTCCACGACGACCTTCGCGACGTTCCGCTGGTATATGAATCCCGGCTCCGCGCTCATTTACCGCCACAACCTGACGGGTCGCACCATCACCAACGCCACGCTCAAGGGCGGCATCTGGAATTACAACAACGCCACCGGCAACTCGCTGCTCTTCGACGCCAGCACCAACGGCCTTGACTGGGTATATGCCGGTGCGCTGACTGGCGGTGCGGTCAACGGCACCGTGCCCGTGCCGACGAATCTGTTCCCGGCGTCCGATTTGTTCGTCCGGCTCCGCAGCACGAATGCCGCACAGTTCAGCCTGACCAACTACGTGCTCGTCGCGGATCTTGCCACCAATTCCACGACGGCGGACGGTGTGACTTACTTCCTCGAACAGCGCGACCTTGACCCGGTGCTCGTGCCGCTGGTCATTTCCGACACGCCCACTGGCCAGGTGATGACGGCGAGCCTGGTCAACAATGGCGGCATGGCCGAAACCTACTCGATCTACTCCGAGGCGGAACTGGGCGGGCTGGTCGTCAGTTGGGGCACCACCACGAATGTCGCGGCAGGCCAGTCGAACATCATTTCCATCTTCCTGCCATCCGCAGGCATCGGCGACAACAACCTGTTGGTCTCCGTGACGAACAGCCTCGGCTCGAATGTCTTCAACACCAGTTTCGTGGTGAAAGGCACGCAGGTTACCACGACCCCGTCCGGAGCGTTCGGTAATCTGGTGCCGAATCCATCGTTTGAACTCGGCACAAATTCTCCTATCGCGTGGTTCGGCTGGGATCAGTGGCACAACTTCGGACACACCGGTTCGCGTTGCGTCAGCGCCACGGCCTACGGCTTTGGCGTCCCGAAAGTTTACACACTGAGCTGTCCGGTGGATGCGGGGACGACCTACGCGGTCCACTACTGGACCATGGCCAGCAACGCCGTCAGCGGCGCGACGCTTGGTGGTTTCAATTCGAACTACCGCGACTTTGGCCGCCCGCCCGAATACTGGGTCCGGAACACAGTTGTGGATTGGATGCCTTCCGTGGCCGGCTCCTACCTGAATCTCGGGCTGGTTACGCTCAACGGCACCATCTTCTTCGACGACGTCGAGGTCTATCGCACCATCCCGACCCACAAGCAGGTTGGGGCGCACCTGCTGGGCGCGGGTGAGTCGGTGTCGCCGGGGAAATACTCCTTCGGCATGCCGACCTCCACGGGGCAGTATTCGGATTACGCCGGCAACTACGCGCGCAGTTTGCAGGCGGCCAACACGAGCTTCGCCAGCTTTCGTTGGTATATGAATCCCGGCTCCTACGTCATCCACAAGCATGAGCTCGATGGCCTACCGATGACCAACGCCACGGTCAAGGTGGTCATCTGGAATTACAACGCGATCACCAACACGTCGCTCGAGATCGAGGTCAGCACCAATGGCGCCGACTGGCAGTTGGCTGGATTCCTCACGGGCACCAACGCCATCGGCCTGTTCCCGACCAATTACTTCAACCTGCCCGCCAGCCTCTTCCCCACGCCCGAGATGTATGTGCGCATGAAGAGCAGCAACCCCGCCCAGTTCAGCCTCACCGACTACGCCTTTACGGCGGGCATGCCCGGGCTCACCGACACCGGCACGGGCGAAACGTATTTCTTCGAACAGAAGGCGGCCAACGCTGGCTTTGCGCCGGTGTCATTTGTGGATCGTCCCGGCGGCCGCATGGCGCTCATCACGCTGTCGAACGCCACCTCCGTCGATCAGGCCTACAACATCACCAGTGTCGGCGAGTTCAACGGTCACACGCGGCAGTGGACAACGGCCACCAACGTGCCGGCCTTCCAGACGAACACCGTGGATGTCTTCGTTCCCACGGCGGGCTTCGGCGAGAACTATGTTACCATCACCGTCAGCAATAGCATTGGCAGCAAGGTGTTTGAGAACAGTTTCTCCGCCTGGGTGTCCATCCTCGCCGATGACAGTTACGGCGCGTGCCTGCCGTCACCGATTGACGTGCCGGTCTGGTTCTGCGGGCCGACTTACAAGATCGGCCGCACCCGGGCTTTGCCGCTGTCGGCGACGAACGCCGTCCAAATCTCCGCCGCGCGCAACGAATATGAGCCGTTCCAACTCGCGCTCCGGCCCCTCACCGGCCTTAGCAATGTCACTGTTTCCATCTCCGACTTCACGCGCACCGGCGGCGGCGGAACCATTGTGTCCACGAACGTCACGATGAACCTACTGGGTTACGTGCCCGTCACCGAGCTTTACAACGCTCTCGAAAGCTCCACCGGCGACACGCCCGATCCGTTGCTTCCGATCACGGTTCCGTTCAGCGCTCCGGCCAACACGAACACGACCGTCTGGTTCACGGTCAAGACCCCGAAGGATATTGCGGACGGCCTTTACACCGCGACCGTCACGGTCCAGCACGCGGCGGGGAATTTCACGGTGCCGGTAGAACTCAAGGTTTACGACTTCTCGCTCTCCGATGCGACGCATCACGAGAACATCAACAACGTCGTTATCGACAACGATTGGCATCTGCCAGCCAACGACAATGACCGTCGCGCTATCTGGGAACTCTATTTGGCCGACATCGGACGCCACCGCAGCACGCCCTACCTGCCCCAGAAATATCAGCCTATCGAGTCTATCTACGTCTCGTCCAATAACGATTTCACGTTCAACTTCACGAACTTCGACAGCGCGATGGCGCGCTTCCTTGACGAATACCACTTCAATGCCTTTCAACTTCTCGATGAAGCCCCGTTGGACTTTGGCATCGGCCCATTCTTCCGCATCGCCTACAACGGCCAGGGCCAGAAGATCATCAACCCCGGCTACAAAGAACTTTACCCGCGCCTGCTGCAGCCTGTGTATCGGCACGTCATTGAAAAGGGCTGGTTCCCTAAAGCCTACAATTTCTGGGTGGACGAACCGGCCATTGACAACTCCGCTGTCGAGCTAGCCTACGTGCAGGATGGTTTCCGGCTCGTCGGCGACAACGCGCCCGGCCTCCCTCGGCTGCTCCCCGACAACAACGCGGACTTCCCCAAGCCTGCTTTGTTTGACGAGGTGGAAATCTGGTCGCCGGGCTTCGACAATTTCAGCTACCACGTCGAGCTGTGCCAGCAACGCCAGGCGGCGGGCGAGAAGATCTGGCCTTATTGCTACGTGCGTCCCTTTAGCCCGTGGCCGAACAACTTCATCGACCAGCCCGCCGCCAGCCCACGCATCCGGCAGTGGATCGCGCAAAAGCTCGGCTGGGACGGTGACCTTTATTGGGGCATCAACTACTACTTCACTATCGCTGGTTACGGGAAGCGTAACCCGTGGACAACGCCCTTCACTCGTTACGGTGCTGGCGTTCCCAGCGGCAACAGCGACGGCTCGCTCGTTTATCCGCCGCAAAAAAATTATCCGACCAACACCCTCATTGCAGGACCGATTGATTCCGTCCGCTGGGAAAATCTGCGCGAAGGCATCGAGGACCGCGAGTATTTCTGGGTGTTGAAACAGTCCATCGCCGAGGCGCAGGCGCGATTGGGTGCAAGTCATCCGAGCGTGCTTGCCGCGCAGGCGGCGCAATCCAACGCACTCGCCTTCGTGCCTTGGCCCCCCGCATATCCTTACGAAGCCGAGTCCATGGCTGCGTCGCGTGACTTGGTCGCGCAAACCATCGAATCGCTCAACGCGGGCCGGCCGCTCATTGCCGAACAGCCGACGTCCAAGGCGGCTTACACCGGCGAATCGGTTTACCTCAAAGTCGAAGCCCTCGGCTGGCCGATGCCCGTCATTCAGTGGCAGCACGCCGGCACCAATCTCCCCGGCGCCCTCGGCAATCGGCTCTACTTGAACAACGCCTCGCTCGACATGGCCGGCCAATATCGCGCCGTCATCACCAACAACTCCGGCAGCGTCACCAGCGCCGTCGTGAACTTCTCCGTCATCGACGCTTCGCTTCCGCCGCAGGTCCTCCTGCCGCCCGCCACGCTCGCCCGCACCAACGGTTCCCGCGCCGTCTTCGGCGTTGTTGCCTCCAGCGTCTCGCCCATGACCTATCAATGGCTCTTCAACGGCAACGCCATCACCGGCGCGACGAACATGACCCTCGTCCTCACGAACATCGGTTCCGCGCAGGCGGGCAGTTACTCCGTCATCGTCAGCAACGCCGTCGGTGCCACGACCAATACTGCTTCGCTCGTGCTGCCGGCTCCGCCTACGCTGGCTGCTACGCCTGTCAGCAGTGGCGTGCAAATCAGTTACGACCAGCTTTCCGCAGCGGCGACGGTGCAGTTCTCCACCAACCTGACCTCCTGGCAAACCCTCACCAATCTGCCTGCCACGTCCTCTCCTGGCGCGGTGGTGGACCGAGGCGTCACCAACTCTCCGTTCCGCTATTATCGCATCCTGCTTGGGCCTTGAGTTTGTCCCGGTGCGTGTGGGCCCGGACTTACCGCTTGGCAGTGTTGGCGGCATCTGGTTAGTTGTGCCCGCCGAATGAAAATCGCGTTCAACACCCTTGTCCTGCTGCTTTGTCTTGTGGCGGCTGTCCAGGCACGCGCCCAATTCCCCGGCCAATTCCAGACCCCGTCCGACATTGAAATCGAGGGCAGCCACGTCACTTACGACAAGAACGCCGACACGGCCTTTGCGACTAACGGCGTCACGGTCAAATACGGCAACGCCTTCCTGCAAGCCGAGCGCGCATTCATCTACCGCACGAACTACGAGGTGGTCGCCGACGGCAATGTGCGCATCCAGAGCGATGACATGGTCTGGGTGGGCGAGCACGTCACCTACAACTTCAAGACGAAGCTGATGTCCACGGCGCATTTTCGCGCGGGTAAGGCGCCGTTCTATGTCGGCGGCGAAGGTTTGACCGGCGACATGACCAATGAAGTTTACACGGCGACGAACGGCTACATCACGCTCGACGATTATTCTGAACCCTTGCTCAAGATCCGCGCCAAGCGGCTTACGGTCTTGCCGGGCAAAAAGTTCATCGGTCACGGAACCACGTTACGCATCGGCAGCGTCCCGTTCCTCTATGTGCCGTTCTATTCGCAGCGGCTGGATGCGACCAAGCTTGCTTTCACTTTCACGCCCGGATATCGCAGCCGGTTCGGTCCTTACCTCCTCGGCAGCTACAGTGCGACGCTCAGCGAGGCGATTGATACCACGCTGCACCTCGACTATCGCGCCAAACGCGGTCCGGGCGCGGGCGCTGACCTCAATCTGCATCTGGGCGATTGGGGTGAGGCGTCGCTGAGGTATTATTACCTGCGCGATTTTGATCCGGAGACGAATTCGGTGGGTGTGGAGTTTCCGAAAGACCGGCAGCGCATCGAGTTCAATTGGTATGCCTCCCCCTTCACGAACACTTTCTTCAAATCACGCGTCAGCTACGAGACCGATGCGGGCGTGCGTCGCGAATTCTTCGAGCCGGAATACCGCCAGAACGTCCAACCCAGCACCTTCCTCGAGGCGCGCCATGTCTGGGATAATTTCAGCCTGAGTGCCATCGCCTCACCGCGGGTGAATGATTTTTACGAAGCTGTCGAACGTCTGCCTGAATTGAAACTGACGGGTTTTCGGCAACAGATCGGTGCCTCGCCGATCTACTACGAAAGCGAAAGCCGATTTGGCTATCTGCGGCGCATGCTGCCCGAGACGAATCTGCCGCCGGGCATGACTTACGAAGCGGCCCGCGCGGATACGTATCATCAGATCGTTCTCCCGACGACTTTGTTTGGCTGGCTGAACATCGTCCCACGTGCGGGGGGCCGGTTCACCTATTACAGTGAAGCCGACGGGCCCGGCGCGACGACGCAGGAGATCAACCGCACCGTGTTCAACACGGGTGCCGAGGTTAGCACCAAACTCAGCCGCACATGGACGGGGGTTCGCAGTGGTCTGTTCGATCTCGACGGATTGCGTCACATCGCGGAGCCCTCGGCGAATTACGTTTACGTCCCGCGCCCCGATGCGCGGCCGAACGAGCTGCCGCAATTCGACACCGATGTGCCCAGCCTGAACCTGCTGCCCATCGAATATCCCGACTACAATGCGATTGATTCCGTGGACAGCCAGAACGTCATTCGCTGGGGGTTGCGCAATCGCCTGCAAACGAAGCGCGACGGCGAGATCCAAGACTGGCTGGATTGGGATGTATTTACGGATTGGCGGCTCCGCCCCGAGGCCGGCCAAAGCACGTTCTCCGATATTTACTCCGACCTGAAATTCAGCCCGCGTTCGTGGCTTTCGCTCGAAAGCATCAACCGGTTCGACATCGACCACAGCCGATTGAACTTGTCGTTCCAGTCGATCACCTTGAAGCCTGACGACGTCTGGAACTGGCGGCTGGGCTACTTTTATTTGCGTGATGATTTCAGCAGCTCGCCGACGGCGTGGGGGCAGGGGCACGAGCTTTTCACCAGCACGATCTATTATCGGGTCAACGAGAACTGGGGCCTGCGGCTGGCGCACTATTACAACATCCGTGAGAATGACCTGGAAGAGCAGGCGTATTCGATCTACCGCGACTTCCGCAGTTGGACGGGGGCGATTTCCTTCCGTCTGCGCGACAACGTGAATGGCCGTGAGGATTACACTGTCGCTTTCACGTTCTCCCTGAAGGCGCTCCCGCGTTTCGGTTTGGGCGAGGATACCATCCGCAACGACCGCATGTTCGGCTACTGAGCCTTCCTTCGCCGCAGTGGGTGAAGTGTGATGCGTGGAGGCTGCCCGCCGGACTCATCCAGTTCTAACGTAAGAAAGCCGCCGCCCCTTGCCAGTTGGATGCCCGCCAGCGACGGGCACAACACCACGTTGAACGGACGCCAGTGCCGCGCCTGACTCAAACCCGTGGTCATCCGCCGGATGGAGATGCCGAGAAACTTGATCGGCGGCATGCCGGCCAGCAGCTTCGTCTTCCAGAACAGAAGGCGCGTGTGAAGGTGGCCGACGAATGTGTGCGCGATCTGGTTTACCTTCGTGCGAATCACCTCTTCACGCCAGAGATGCGGCAAAGCCGATGGGTCATGGCAGAACAGCAGAACCCGTTGCTCTGGCTTCAACGCATTGAAAGCATCGCGCACTTCGGCCAAGTGCTCGGCGCGGAGGCGTTCCCATTCGGCCCATTCTTCCGGCAGGGCGTCGGCGTGCATCATCGGCAGGGACAGCAGCGTGGAGGTCACACCCAGGAGCACGTAGTTGCCGACGTCGAGCCGCCAGAATCGCTTCAAGCCGCATTCGCCCGTGGCGCGGTGCCAGCTGTCGAGCCGCAGTCCGCCGTGATCCCCGAGCAGGCTGACCTTGCCCAGTTCATGGTCACCCATGATGGCGTGCAGCCTGCCACCGAACCGTGCCCGCAATTTGCCGAGACACAACAACACGCTCTCGCGTCCTTCGGGATGGCTGACGCCCGTGCCTGCGACATCGCACGTGTAATCGCCGTTTGCGATGACCAGCTCAGGCTCGCCCGCCCGCGCGCAAAAGTCGTCGAGGAGGGGATTGTTCGCCAGTGGATCGCGCATCCAGATGAAATCGCGGTAAAGGGTGGCGACCGCCTTGGCAATCGAAGGCTTGGCGCGGGCGAATTCGTAATGCCGGCCATGCCGTTGCTCGCCGGGTCCGGCGTAATGGATGTCGCTCACGATGGCGATACGACGCATGGCGTTCAGTGGAGTGGCGGAAAACCTTACTTCATCGCCGGCAAATAGAGCGTGAACGAGGCGCCCTCGCCGGGAACGGAGTGGAGATGCAGCACGCCGCCGGCCTGCTTGATGAGCCGCATGATGATGCTCAAGCCCAGGCCGGTGCCTTTGGTGGCTGGTTTCGTCGTGAAGTAGGTCTGAAAGATCTTCGGCAGGATTTCCGCCGGAACGCCGGGGCCGGTGTCGCGCACGGTCAGTTTCACCAGCGGGGCGATGTTGTCGAACGTTTCCACGTTCATGACGCGGTCCATCGGTCCGTCCTTGAGCTGCGACAAGTCGAGCGGCTCGCTCAATTCGCAGCCAAAGACCTCAACGGTGTGTGGCGTCGGAGCGGCCTGCAGACCATTGACGACCAGGTTGCGCAGGATCTGGATGAGGTCGGTGCCGTTCATCCGGGCGGCGATCTCCGTTTCGAGCGGCTGGATGTTCAAGGTGTTTTCTCCCAGGCTCGGGTGGCCGGTCACGAGCTGACGCAAATCCATCAACAGCGAGTTCACCGGCACGCGCAAGCCTTCGACTCCCTCGGTCTGCCGGAGAAATCCAAGGTAACGGTTCGTGAGTTCGTTGCAGCTCGCAGTCTGGCGGATGATGACCTTCACCTTGTCGCGGATGAACTGGATGTCCTCGGCCGTGGGTTCGTGGCCTTCGACATGTTGCTGGATCAACTGCGCGAAGCCGCCGATGATGGTGAGCGGTCCCTTGATGTCGTGCAGGATGCAGCCATAGATCTCGCCGCGCGCCTGGCTGATCTGTTCCTGCATCTTCTGCTGCTGCAGTTCGGCGAAGAGCGTCTGGACTTTTTCCTGGCTGTCGGCGCCGTTGTCCTTGAGCCGGCGGCGTTGGAGCGCGTTCGACACCGCGGTGCGAATGGTGGCCACGTCGAACGGTTTGTTGACGTAGTCGCAGGCGTTGAGCTTGAGCGCCTGCCGCAACGTGTCGTTCGTCTCGAACGCCGTGATCATGATCACCTCGATCTTCGAGTCCACGAACCGCAGCCGGTCCAGCACCTCGATGCCGGACATGCCGGGCATGCGGATGTCACTCACGCACACGTCGACGCGGTTCTCTTGGGCGAGCCGGATCGCCTCGGGTCCGTTGCTCGCGAGCAGGATTTCATAATCGCCCTTGAAGATCACACGGAGCGATTCGCGCGGGCCGTCCTCATCATCACAGATGAGCATGGTAGGTCGGCGCGGGACGGTGACTTCGGGCGGCGCTGATTCAGGAGCTTCTATCAAAGTGGCAGACATGCTGGTTCGGGTTACAACTGCTGGCGCGTTGATGGCCGAATCCTAGGCTGCACACGACCCGGCACAAGTAGAAATCCGTGCCGGGAATCGTTGCGTGGCCGCAACATCTGCTCAATATTTCCGCCGCATCATCATGTCTGACCGGCCTCGTAATTTGCGACTATATCTGACCGCCCTAGCTTTGTTGCTGGCGGGTTGTGATGAACGCGCCGTCACGACGGGCGACACTGCAAAGCGTCCCGCCGCAGCACGGACAACGCAGGCTGATTGGCCGATGTTCCGCGGCGATGCGGCGCTCACTGGCGTCGCGGTGGGCGAATTGGCGTTGCCGCTCAAGCTGCGCTGGAGTTTTAAGACCGGCGGGCCGGTAAATTCCTCCGCTGTCGTCGCGAATGGCCGCGTGTTCATCGGCTCCGGCGACGCGAATGTTTACGCGCTTGATCTGAAATCAGGCGCGAAAGTCTGGTCATTCAAGACCGGGGCACCCGTCGAGGCCCCGCCACTTGCTCTGAATGGCCGTGTCTTCGTTGGGTCGCACGACGGAAATCTCTACGCACTCGACGCCGCGACGGGCGCGCAAGTATGGAAGCACACCACCGGTGAGAAAATTCTTGGCGCGGCAAATTGGTTCGTAAACCGCGGCAGCACCAACCTCATCGTCGGCAGTTACGACTACCTGCTGCATTGCGTGGATGCCGCCACCGGCCGCAGCAACTGGGTCTACGAGACGGGCAACTACATCAACGGCACGCCTGCCATCGCGGAGGGCCGCACGGTGTTCGGCGGCTGCGATGCGGTGTTGCACATGGTCTCGGTCAGCGATGGCAAGAAACTCGGCGAAGTTCCGGCGGGCGCGTATGTCGCCGCCTCCGTTGCGCTCGCGGAAGACTTGGCGTTTTACGGTCACTACGAGAATGAGTTCCAATGCGTGAACCTGCGCACCGGCCAGAAGACGTGGTCCTTCCACGATCGGAACTTCCCCTACTTCTCTTCGCCCGCAATCACCACAAACCGCGTGCTGTTCGGCGGTCGCGACAAATTGCTGCACTGCGTGAACCGCGCCGACGGCAAGCCCGTCTGGCAATTCGCCACGCGCGGCAAGGTGGACAGTTCACCGGTCGTCTGCGGCGACAAAGTCGTGGTCGGCTCCGATGACGGACGCGTTTATGTGGTGTCGCTGAGCGTCGGGCGCGAGCTTTGGTCCTACGAAATCGGCCAGCCCATCAGCGGCTCACCGGCCATCGCCAGTGGTCAGATCATCATCGGCAGCGAAGATGGCAGCGTGTATTGTTTTGGAAATCCATGAGCTACCAACGCAAAACCTGGCGCGAGAAACTTGCTGATGACAAGGGCCTGCCGCGCGTGTTCCGCATCCAACCCGAAAAACAGAAGCGCTGGGGCAAGGGCACGATGGCCATCCCGGCGCCGCGCGAGGTGGATGCGCTCATCCGCAAGATTCGCAAAGGCCGCGTGGCGACCATCAACGATTTGCGCATGGCCGTCGCGAAGAAGCACGGCGCGACCGTCGGCTGCCCGATCACGACGGGCATCTTCAGTTGGATCGCTGCACATGCGGCGGCCGAGGACGAAGCCGAAGGCAAGAAGCGCATCACGCCGTGGTGGCGCGTGTTGAAAGTCGGCAACAAGTTGAATCCCAAATTTCCCGGCGGCGTCCATGAACAAGCACGACGCCTGCGGGCCGAGGGGCACAAAGTCGTCGCCGGAAAACTTTTGAACTGATGCCGAGCAACCCCACACCTGCGCCGCCGCTCCGCCACGAAACGACGGCGGGCAATTATTTTGTCGCGAACTATCCGCCCTTCGCCTTCTGGAAAAAGGAAGCCGTGCCGGAATTTGAATCGGCACTCGGCGCTCCGCGCTCCGCGTCCCGCGTTCCCCTCGGCCTCTACACCCACATCCCATTTTGCCGGAAGCGTTGCCACTTCTGTTATTTCCGCGTTTACACCGACAAAGATTCATCCGAGATCCGCAGCTACCTCGATGCGTTGCTGAAAGAGCTGACCGTTTACGCGAGCAAGCCCTACATCGCGGGGCGCAAACCGAAGTTCATCTATTTCGGTGGCGGCACGCCGAGCTATCTGTCGCCCGACCAGTTGAAATTCCTGACCGATGGCATGAAGCGCCTGTTGCCGTGGGACGAAGCGGAGGAAGTCACGTTCGAAGCTGAGCCGGGCACGCTCACGGATCACAAGCTCCGCGCCATCCGCGAACTCGGCGTCACGCGCCTGAGCCTCGGCATCGAACACTTCGACGACCACGTGCTTGAAGTGAACGGCCGTGCGCATCGGTCGAAGGAAATCGAACGCGCCTACGGTTACGCGCGCGAGATTGGTTTCCCGCAGATCAACATCGACCTCATCGCCGGCATGGTCGAGGAGACGGAGGAGAAGTGGCGCGAGACCGTCGCGAAAGCCGTCGCGCTGCGGCCGGACTCGGTGACGATCTACCAGATGGAGGTGCCCTACAACACGGACATCTACAAACAGATGAAAGCCGACGGCAAACTTGTGGCGCCTGTGGCGGATTGGGAAACGAAACGCGCATGGGTGGACTACGCGTATCGCGAGTTCGAGAAGATCGGTTACACCGTGACCAGCGGCACGACCGTCGTGCGCGACCCGCAGCAGGTGAAGTTTGTGTATCGCCAGGGCCTGTTTTCCGGCGCGGATATTCTGTCCATCGGCGTGGCGAGCTTTGGCCATCTGAACGGTGTGCATTACCAGAACAACCACGACTTCGCGCCCTACGTCGAAGCCGTGAACGCGGGTCATCTCCCTGTGCATCGCGCTCTCACGCCAGCGGCCGACGAGCGTTACATCCGCGAATTCATCCTGCAACTGAAGCTCGGCAGCGTCAGCGCCACCGCTTTCACTCAAAAATTTGGACGCGACCCGCGTGAACAATTTGCCACGCCGCTCTCAGCTTTGCGTCAGGGCGGCCTCCTCGTGGAGGACGGCGACCGGCTCGGCGTCACGCGTGCAGCCCTGCTACAGATTGACCAGTTGCTCCACGCGTTCTTCAAGCCCGAGCACAACACGGGACGCTATGCCTGAGGAATTCGCGTTTCCGATTTCAGAATTTTACGCCCGCACCAGCCTCGCGCTGCCGCGCATCGAGATCATTCCCGGCGATGCCGTGCCCGAGCCGTATCGTGCGCTGCTCGCTCACGAGCGCGACATGACCTCGACGCTGGAACGTTTTCACGGCAGCGAAATCTACATCACGGCGCTCAGCAGCGAACAGCGCGGCGGCCAATACTTCCGCGAAGTAGTGCTGCGCCGCGTCAGCGACGATGTATCGGTCGAATTCGGAGCAAATTGCGTGAACCTCAACCGGTTCACCCCCGAGGCGCGCTGGATGATTTTGCAGGCGAAGGTTCCCTTGGGTCGCATCCTGCGCGACCACGGCATCGACCACGCGATTCAGGTGTTGAACTTCTATCGGGTCCAACCCGATGACCGCATCCGCCGCGCGCTCCAACTCACCACGTCCGATGCGCTCTTTGGACGACAAGCGATCTTGAGTGACTCGGACGGGCGGCGGATTTCGCAAGTGGTCGAGATTCTCCCGCCGCTGTGACGGCGTTTGACAACGCCTTGATGCTCCCGTCTATAAACTGGTGATGAGACAACTCTCAGAACGCACGCTGCTCCTGCTGCTGGCCGCCGTGCAGTTCACGCACATCGTGGACTTCATGATCCTGATGCCACTCGGCCCGCAACTAATGCGCGACTTGCACCTCAGCCCGAGCCAGTTCAGCCATCTTGTGGCGGCTTACACCATCAGTTCCGGCATCGTCGGCCTGTTGAGCGCGCCGTTCATCGACCGCTTTGACCGCCGCAAACTGCTCCTGTTCTCCTACTCGGGATTCATCCTCGGCACAACAGCCTGCGGTCTCGCGCAAAGTTCCAATTCGCTCTTCGCCGCGCGGACTTTCTGCGGCGCGTTCGGTGGCTTTTCCATGTCGATGGTCATGTCCATCGTCGGCGATGTGGTTCCCGCGCAGCGGCGGGCGGCGGCGCTCGGCGTTGTGATGACGGCTTTTTCCGTCGCCGCTGCGTTGGGCGTGCCCTTCGGTCTCCAACTCGCACAACATTTCAGTTGGGAAACGCCGTTCTTCGTCCTCGCCTCGATCGCAAGCATCACTTGGATCGTGGCCTACGCGGGCTTGCCACCGGTGCGCGGGCATCTTGCGGGCGGACAAACAGAGGGCGCGTTCAAGGCGTTGCTGCGCGATGCCAATGCCGGTCGCGCCGTGCTGTTCATGGCGAGCACGGTGCTCGGTCACTTCACCATCATCCCGCTGATGTCGCCGCATTTCGTCGGCGATTGTGGGTTGCCGGAAAAATATCTCTTCCTCGTCTATTTCATCGGCGGCGTGCTGACCGTGTTCACTGCACCAACCATCGGTCGGCTCGCGGACAAACACGGTCGGCTGCTGCTGTTTCGTTGGCTCGTGGTCATCGCCAGTTGCGTCACGCTGGTCATCACCAACACCGGACCGATACCGGTTTGGGCGTCGCTGCTGCTGGCCGGCATGTTCTTCGTTTTCGCAAGCGGACGATTTGTGCCCGCGCAGGCAATCATGACGCTGGCCGTGCCGTCGTCGCGCCGCGGAGCGTTCATGAGCCTGAGCGGTTGTGCGCGCGACCTCACGATGGGCATCACCTCCACCATCGGCGGCGCCATCGTCAGCACCGCCCCGAATGGCGGACTGATCAACTACCATTGGCTCGGCTGGATAGCGGTTGCAGCCGGCGCGCTGAGCATGTGGCTGGGGGGACGCGTCCACGTCAACGAAGGCGCCAAGCCGCCGCTGACGCCGATTCAATCAGTCGAGGTGTGACCGCACTTCCGCATTTCCCCGCCGGAGCTTTCCTGATTTCCTGAGTTCCGAATTTGAACTCATGATTGCCCGCGTCACCCTCGAGATCGCGCTCCGCAAGGAGTTCGACTACGCCATTCCGCCCGAACTCGCGGGTCAGGTGGACGTGGGCTCGCGTGTGCAGGTGCCCTTCGGTCCGCGTAAAGTTTTGGGCGTCGTCACCGCGATCGCCGAGGAGTCCGAACATACCCGGCTCAAGTCCATCATCAAGATCATCGGGGCGCAGACGCTCGTCACACCCAAGGTGCTCGCCCTCGCACGCTGGATCGCCGATTACTACTGCTGCGCGCCGGAGATCGCGCTTAAGAGCGTGTTGCCTGAGGCCGTGCGCAAGGAGGAAGCGGGCTGGCGTGAGCGGTTGTTCGTCCGGGCGCTGCCACCCAAAGGCGAATTGCCCAAACTGCCCAAACGCCAGCGCGAGGTTTGGAACATCATCGAGGAGCGGCGCGAATTGCCGTTGCAAGAACTACTCGCCCTCGCCGACACCACCGCCGCGACCGTGCGTCGGCTGGAAGACCATGGTTTGGTTTCCGTCACCTCCGAGATTTCCGAACGCGACCCATACGCCCGCGAGGAAATCGTGCCCACGAAATCCCTGCCGTTGAACCCCGCGCAGGCAAAGGCGCTCGCTGCGATTGTGGCGGTTATGAACGCCCCGTTTGCTCCAAAAGTTTCATCGCCATCAACCATCAACTCTCATCCATCAACCTTTCTCCTTCACGGCGTCACCGGTTCGGGGAAGACCGAAGTGTATTTGCAGTCCATCGATCACGCGCTCACGCAGGGCAAGGGCGCCATCGTGCTCGTGCCAGAGATTTCCCTGACGCCGCAGACCGTCGAGCGTTTCAAAGCCCGCTTCAGTCACGGTCCGAACCAGACGCTCGTCGCCGTGCTGCACTCGCATCTCTCCGCCGGCGAACGCCACGATGAATGGCACAAGATCCGTCAGGGCCGTGCGCGCATCGTCATCGGTGCGCGCTCCGCGATCTTCGCACCCGTCGAACCGCTCGGGCTCATCATCGTGGACGAGGAACACGAGCACACTTACAAGCAGGAAGAAGCGCCGCGTTATCACGCGCGTGATGTCGCCGTTGTGCGCGGCCAGCGCGAAGGTGCTGTTGTGGTGCTGGGTTCCGCCACACCGTCGCTCGAAAGTTTCTACAATTGCAAGAAGGGCAAATACGCGTTGCTCGAACTCCCCGAGCGCGCCGACAATGCCAAGATGCCGCTCGTCCGTGTCGTGGACATGCGCCAAGCCGCTCGGAAGGACAAGGGCATCCCGATCTTTTCGCCCCAATTGAAGGAAGCCATCCAGCAACGGTTGGAGCGCAAGGAGCAGACGATTCTTTTCCTGAACCGGCGTGGCTACTCCTCTTCGCTGGAATGTCCGAAGTGCGGCTTCGTTGCCGAATGTCCGAATTGCAGCATCTCGCTCACGTATCATCGCCGCGACCAGAAACTCGCGTGCCACATCTGCGGCCACGAGGACAAGGTGCCTGGCGCGTGCCCCAAGTGTAAGAACCCCGCCATCCGTTACTCGGGCCTTGGCACTGAAAAGGTCGAGGACGTGCTGACCAAACTTTTCCCGAACGCCCGGTTGCGCCGGATGGATTCGGACATCATGAAACGCAAGGAGGATTATCGCCGAGTGCTCGGTGAGTTCCGCGCGGGCAAAGTCGATATCCTCGTCGGCACACAGATGATCGCGAAGGGCCTGCATTTCCCGAACGTTACGCTCGTCGGTATCATCTTCGCCGACATGGCGCTGCACCAACCGGATTTCCGCGCGGGCGAACGCACGTTCCAGTTGCTCACGCAAGTCTCCGGTCGCGCTGGCCGCGGTGACGTCGAGGGCGAAGTGTTCGTGCAAAGCTTCACGCCGTTCCATCCCGCGATCCAGTTCGCGCGCCGCCATGACTTCGCCGGGTTCTACGAGCAAGAGATCGAGTTCCGGCAGCAGCTCGGTTACCCGCCCTTCGCGCGCATCGCATTGCTGACGTTGAAGGGGCGCAACGAGCAGAAAGTTCAGTTCGCCGCCGACCATCTGAAACGCGAGTTGGAAAAGCTGACAACCGACCTAAAAGACTCAATTCTCTTGGGCCCAGCGCCTGCACCGTTGTTGCGAGCTGAAACTTTTTATCGCTACCAACTCATGCTGCGCGTCCGCCAGATGCCTGAGCTCAGCCGTCGTATGAGCAAACTGCTCACCGGCCTGGTGCTACCCGAAGAAGTGACCGTGAGCGTGGATGTGGATCCCGTGAGCTTGAGTTGATGTCGCAGCAAATGCGGATGTAAACGCTGGGGTTTTGGCTCAAGGCTGATTCGCTCACGAAAAACGAATCTTGCACGAGCGGCGTCTGTGATTAACCTTCGGCTCGCTTCTGAGGCGGCGGAGTAGCCAAGTGGTAAGGCAGAGCTCTGCAAAAGCTCCATTCGTCGGTTCGATTCCGACCTCCGCCTCCATCCTAAAGTGCTTCGGCACAATGGGTTTGGAAAAGTTGGAGGCGAAATCTTCACCGGATTCTTCACCTGTTTGACCGCTCCCGCAGAAAGTTTTCTCTGCACGGATACCGGTCTCGCACTGCTCGCTCACGCGAAAGCGACGACGCCAAGCACACTCAAAACATGAGTGATGCAATGAAACAAACATTCGGTCTGGTGCGTCGGCCCTGGGGTGTCTTCTACCTCAAAAACAAAATCACGGGCGAGCAAACCAGCCTCAAGACCTCGAACAAGCAGGAAGCACAGCGGCTGCTCAACGCCCGCAACGACGCGGAAAGCCAACCGCAGTTCAACGTGGCGCTCGCGCGGGTGTATCTCAACGGCGCTGATCCCAAACTCGCCACGCGCACATGGCAGGAAGTGATGGAGCATATTGTTTCGCGGAAGCG